>DASYAD010000092.1:0-1524 GCA_036501515.1 Trebonia sp.
GTCCGGGCCGTGCAGGTACTCTTCGCCGTCCACGCTCGGCGTGCCGAAGCCTTCCTGCGGCGCTCCCCACAGCAGC
This sequence comes from Trebonia sp., assembly GCA_036501515.1. GTDB lineage: Bacteria > Actinomycetota > Actinomycetes > Streptosporangiales > Streptosporangiaceae > Trebonia. The sequence continues at coordinate 77 of DASYAD010000092.1, forward strand.
GCGTGGCCGTCGGCGGAGCGCGACGGCGCGATCGCGATCGCGTTGGACCCGCCGTGCGAGAGCACACGCAGCGAGATGCCGGTCTGCAGGATGTTGCTCTTGTCCCGGGCCAGCGCGGTCTCAGCCTGCTTCAGCGCGCCCGGTGTGACCATCGACAGGCTGGCCAGCGTGCGGGCGACGCTGCGGTCGGTGGCCGCGGCCGGGCCGCGCGGCACGGTGACGGGCTTGGCCGTGTCGGACGGAACCGTGGTCGGCGCGGTCGGGTCGTTGATCCAGCGGGCGTCGTTGAACACCTGGACCGCCGCGGCGCCGCTGTGCCGGACGCCCTGGGTGCGCAACTCGTTCGCCAGGTACTGGAGGAACTGCAGGTTCTGCAGCTCGTTGCCGCCCCCGCCGCCGAACTGGCGGGCCAGGAAGTTACCGACCGCGACGCTGTCGGCGGGCCGCCATGGCGTCGGCCGGTACGGGCCGCTCTCGCCGAGCAGCGAGCCGAGCACGAAGAACTCGTACGGCACCTGCGCCTGCTCGCTCGCCGCCGAGGCGTAAGCCTGCCGCTCGTAGGCGTTGATCCCGTCGGAGAACGCGGTCAGCGCCGACTGGACCTCGGCCGGCAGCGACGCGTACTGCTTCTTCAGCTCGGCCGGGGTATAGAACAGCGTGCGCACGGTCTCGTCCTGGCTGAGCTCGGACGGGCCGAAGATCTGCGACAGGTTCCCCTCGACCGCGCGGCGGGTCAACTCCAGCTGGACCAGGCGGTCCTGGGCCTGCGCCCATCCGGCGCCAAACCACATGCCCGCCGTAGTCGAGGCGGTGATCGTCGGCACGCCGTAGGAGTCCCTGGAGATCGCCGCCGACCCGGCGCCGTGGCCGACCACCGTGACCGGGCCGGCGGCCTTCGCGGACCCTGCGCCCGCCGTCCGCGCCGCGGCCCCGGCTCCCGGCGCCACAGCCAGGCCCGTCAGGGCCAGGATCGCCGCGCCGACGCACAGCCTGCCGCTTATCCTGCGGGATCTCATTCCGCTCACCCGAGCCACCTTGAGCCACCTCCGCCACCTAGAGCAGAACGCGGACGGCCAGTGCCGCACGGCCGCACCATCATGCCTATATCCCGACATATCTAGGCATATTCAATCGCTTTCCGGCTCAGGAGTCTCTCCGTTCGGCACGGGTTCCTTATCCCGGCTCCGGATCACGCGCCGGAAAAATGTTGCGCGCGGCTGGCCGCCGGCAGCCTGCTGGCAGTGGCCGTAGTCGCCGCATTAGCAGGCACAGGGACCAGCGCCCGGGCGGCTTCCGCCGCGCCCGCTGGGCTCGTACACGATCGCCAGCATCAACAGTACGGCCGACGTCGAGGTGCCCGGCTCCTCCACCACCGCGGGCACCCTGCTCGACCAGTGGGCACCGAACGGCGGCGCCAACCAGGAGTGGACGTTCACGCCCGCGTGACC
>DASYAD010000093.1:0-5984 GCA_036501515.1 Trebonia sp.
TCTCCGACCTTCCCACCCGGCGGCAAGCCTCCTACACCGCATGGCGACGACGCCAGGGCCACGCAGCCGAGAACCACCCCGCAACCTTCGCGGACCTCGTCGCTACCGTCACCACGTTCGCCGGCCCGCTGGCAACCGGCGCCGTGCACCGCCGTACTTGGAACCCGGACGCTCGAGTCTGGCAAGCCACATAGCCGCCCTGGACCGCAGCTCACCATGGGGCATCGACAGGGTTTCTGCACCCACCCTCCACTCAGCACGAGCGGACAGCATTCGGTCGGAGCCGCCGTGCTGCCTGCCTCGAGTGAACGCGACGGCGAACCATCAGTCGATCCGCCTGAACCGCGAGCACGGTCAGGGCGTGCGGATCACGCCGCTTCGGCTTCGGATCAGGCGGGATCCGGTGAACCGAAGCAGCGCGGCCGCTATGAGCGAAAGTGAACCTGTCGAACGACTACCGCTACCCCATGTGCGGGTAGCGGTAGTCGGTGGGCGGTACGAACGTCTCCTTGATCGACCGGGCCGAGACCCAGCGGATGAGGTTGAACACCGAGCCGGCCTTGTCGTCGGTGCCGCTGGCCCGGGCGCCGCCGAACGGCTGCTGGCCGACAACAGCGCCGGTCGGCTTGTCGTTGACGTAGAAATTGCCCGCGCTGTAGCGCAGCTGCTCGGACGCCTCCGCGATGGCCGTGCGGTCGGTCGCCAGGATGGAGCCGGTCAGCGCGTACGGCGCGGCGCCGGCCGCCTGGGCCAGCATCGCGGAGTAGTCCGCGTCCTGGTAGACGTGCACCGCCAGGATCGGGCCGAAGTACTCGGTGGTGAACACCTCGTCGGCCGGGTCGGTGCAGTTGAGGAGGGTCGGCGAGACGAAGTAGCCGGTCTCGTCGTCGACCTGGCCCCCGGCCAGGAAGCTGACCGAGGAGCGGGAACGCGCCCGGTCGAACGCGGCGCGGTGCTTGGCCGCCGCGCGGGCGTCGATGACCGCGCCGCCGAACAGCGACAGGTCCTCCGACACGTCGCCGTAGCGGACGGACTCAGTGGCGGCGACCAGCTCGTCCCTGACCGATGCCCACAGTGAGGCGGGCAGGTAGGCACGGGAGGCGGCCGAGCACTTCTGGCCCTGGTACTCGAAGGCGCCGCGGACCAGCGTGGTGGCGATGGACGCGGGGTCGGCCGAGGGATGGGCGATCACGAAGTCCTTGCCGCCGGTCTCGCCCACGAGCCGGGGGTAGTCGCGGTAGTGCTGGATATTTTCGCCGACGGTGCGCCACAGGTGCTGGAAGGTGCCGGTCGACCCGGTGAAGTGGATGCCCGCCAGGCCGGGATCCGTCAGCGCCACCCGGGACACCGCCTGGCCGTCCCCGGTCACCATGTTGATCACGCCGGGCGGCAGTCCGGCCGCCTCGAGCAGCGCCATCGTGTAGTGCGCGGCGAGCTGCTGCGTCGGCGACGGCTTCCAGACGACCACGTTGCCGAGGAGGGCGGGCGCGGTCGGCAGGTTCCCGGCGATCGAGGTGAAGTTGAACGGCGTGATCGCCAGCACGAAGCCCTCGAGCGGGCGGTACTCCATCCGGTTCCAGGTGCCGGGCGCGGACGCGGGCTGCTCGGACAGCAGCTGCCTGGCATAGGCCACGTTGTAGCGCCAGAAGTCGATCAGCTCGCAAGCGGCGTCGATCTCGGCCTGGAACACGGACTTGGACTGCCCGAGGACCGTCGCGGCGTTCACGGTCGCGCGCCACGGCCCTGCCAGCAGGTCGGCGGCGCGCAGGAAAACGGCGGCCCGCTCGTCGAACGGCAGTGCCCGCCACTGCTTCGCGGCGCTGCCAGCGGCCGCGATCGCGGCCGCTACGTCCGCGTCGGTCGCGTTGCCGAACTCCCCGAGCACGTGGCGGAAATTATGCGGCTGCACGACTTCGGCGCGCTCGCCTGAACCCATCACCCGGCGCCCGCCGATGGTCATCGTGAGCTCTGCCCGTTCGCCCGACAGCTCCTTGAGCCTGGCCGCGATCGCGGCCCGGTCCGCGCCGCCCGGCTGGTACTGCCGCACCGGCTCGTTGTAGGGCACAGGAACCCGAGTTACGCCATCCATGTCGGCGACCTTCCCTTCCCGGTCACGCCCCTAACGCGGCGGTTCCGGCGCCGGGGCTATGAGGTGCGCGGGTCCCTGGTGAGGGACCCGCCGCTACCCATTCCTACAACATGGCACGCCCCGGGCTGACCAGGCGGTCACGGGAAGCCGGACACCTCAGAGGAACTGCAGCTCCTGGGTGGCGTACCAGGCCAGCTCGTGCGCCTCGGCGGAGTCGACCGCGAACGAGGCGTCGTCGTCGCCCGCGTCGGCGGCGCTGACCGCGTCGGCCGCGGCAGTCACGTCGGCCACCGCGTCCAGCTCGTCGACGTGGCCGGATGCGACGGCGGCGACCTGGACCGGCGCGCCGACGAGCACCGCGGCCGGGTCGTCGTCGTAGGCCTGCCAGCTGACAGCGCCCTCGGGGACGTCGGCGGCGAGGACCACCCGGCGCCGCGGCGCGCCCGGGTCGGCGTCGAGCAGCCGCAGCGACTGCCTGGCGGCCGCGAGCATCGCCACGTACTCCAGCTCTTCGTCGTCACCGCTGGCGTACGCCTCGCGCAGCGCGGGCGTCACCGCGAACGCGCGCAGCGGCGACGGTCCGGTCTCGCCCTTGGCCAGGATGTCGGCCAGGGCTGGCAGTGTGGAGGGCAGATAGACCCGCATGGCGCAAATGCTAGCGCTGCGCCGGCGGTCAGGGTTCCGGGGACGCCGCCGGACCCCGCGGCGTGCCGACGGCGGCGACCACCAGGGCCACGGCGTCGTCGAGCGGCACGTGCTCCCACAGCCTGACCACGGTCCAGCCCGCCTGCTCGAGGGCGTCGTCGGCGGCCCGGTCCCGCTCCACGTTCCTGGCCAGCTTGGGTGACCAGTACCACTCGTTGTTCTTGGGCTTGCTGCCGTGGTCGGGACAGGCGTGCCAGAAGCAGCCGTCCACGAACACGGCGACCTTGCGGCTGGTGAAGGCGATATCAGGGCGCACCCGGCGCAGCGGCAGGTCGAGCCGCAAGTCCTTGCGGTAGCGGTACCCCAGGGCGTGCAGCGCCGCCCGCAGGACCAGCTCGGGCCTGGTATCGGTCCTGCGGTTGCTGCGCATGTTCGCGGCCCGGCCGGTGTCCGACGTGAACGGGTAGGCCTTGCCCTTCGCCGCGGCGGCCGTCGCTGACTTACTGGCACCGCTTTGCGCTGCTTCGTGCGCCACCCGCAAAGCCTAGCCACCGGCATTCGCCTGCCGGGCCGGGTTTCTCGTAGTCGCGGCCGCTCGCATGCGCGAATGTCGGTGGCAGCGGGTACAAGTGGTAACGCAAGCAGTTGCCACTCAGTGACGCCAAGCTTCTGGGGATGCCATGTCCGTGCACCAGGCCGCCGTGACCGCGGAATCCGCCGACCGCGAACTGGCCGGCATCGGGGTCGTCGAGGTGCCTGAGGTCTGGCCTCCGCTCGACGGGACCGCGGCGCCGCTCTCCGGCACCGGGCCGGGACCCGTGCTCCGCGCGCGGCCGGCCGCGCAGGAGCGTCCGTGGCCGCGGCAGTTCGCCGTGCTGCTGGCCGAGACGCTGTCCGGCGCGCGGCCCGTCCAGCAGATCCTGCCCTGGCTGTCCAAGCGGGGCAGCGTTCAGCTGCACCGGCTGATGCCGCTGTTCGCCGGCGAGCACCGGCCCCGGGTGCTGCGTGTGCTGACCACCATGCCGAGCGATGACGTGGTCGAGATGACCATGGTCGTGCTCATCGGCCCGCGGGCCAGGGCGCTGGCCGTCCGGCTTGAGCACGCCGAGCCGGCGGAGCGCACCGGGCGGCACGGCAAGCTGGCCGCCCGGTGGCTCTGCACCGAGATCGAAGCCGGGTAACCCGGCTCCGCTTACGCGTGCCGCGGGTCGCCGTGGCAGCGCTTGTACTTGCGACCTGAACCGCACGGGCACACGTCGTTGCGTCCCACGTTGGCGTACGGGTCGGCCGCGGCGTCGCCGTGCAGTTCGACGCCGCCGTCCTCGTTCGGCGACGAGTAGGTCAGGCTGCGCGGCCGGCGCGGTGCCAGGCTCTCCGGCATGACCGGCTGCGGCTCGCCTTCCTCGCTACCGGGCACGTCGTCGGCCAGGACCTCCGGGTCCGTCTGGGGGACCTGGGTGTCCGCGGGCCGCCCGCTGCTGCGCGTCGCGGCCTGGCCGCGCCCGGCCGCGGTGGCATGGCCGCGCCCGTCGGCGGCGTGCCGTCCACGGGGCCTGCCGCCCGGCTGCGCCTGGCCGCTCCCCTGCTTCCGGCCGAAGGCCGCGGGCGGTGCCACGGGCTCCGGGGCCGGCGGCGGGATGACCGGGGCGGGACGGGCCGGGGCGGCGGACGCGGCGACGGCCGGCTGCTGCGGCTCGCCCGCGGTGACCCCGGGGAGGCTGCCGCCGAACGCGAGCTGCGCTCCGGCGCCGACCTCTTCGACGATCGGGTTCTCCTGGATCTCGAACTGCAGGTTGAACAGGTTGCCGACCGACTCTTCCCTGATCCCGTCCATCATCGCGTTGAACATGTCGAAGCCCTCGCGCTGGTACTCGACCAGCGGGTCGCGCTGCGCCATGGCCCGCAGGCCGATGCCCTCGCGGAGGTAGTCCATCTCGTACAGGTGCTCGCGCCACTTGCGGTCGAGGACCGACAGCACGACCCGCCGCTCGATCTCGCGCATCATGTCGGGCGTGAGCTCGGTCTCGCGGTTGTCGTAGGCCGTCTGCGCGTTCTCCTGCACCATGTCGGTGATGAGGTCCGCGGTGACGCCCGCCCTGTCGCCGTCCGCCTCCTCGATCACCGCGTCGATCGTGAGTGAAATCGGGAAGAGCTGCTTGAACGCCCGCCACAGCTTCTCGAGGTCCCACTCTTCCGGGTAGCCGTCGGCGGTGGCCACGGCCACGTACCCGGCGATCACCTCGTCGATCATGGACCGGATCTGCTCGTGCAGGTCCGCGCCCTCAAGCACCTGGCGCCGCTCGCCGTAAATCACCGTGCGCTGCCGGTTGAGCACGTCGTCGTACTTCAGGACGTCCTTGCGGATCTCGAAGTTCTGCGACTCGACCTGCGTCTGCGCCGACCTGATCGACCGGGACACCACCGAGTTCTCCACCGGGACGTCAGCCGGGATGTGCAGCCGGTCCATGATGGCGGCGACCCGCTCGGAGTTGAACATCCGCATCAGGTCGTCCTCGAGTGACAGGTAGAACCGGGACAGGCCCGGGTCGCCCTGCCGGCCGGACCGGCCGCGCAGCTGGTTGTCGATACGGCGCGACTCGTGCCGCTCGGTGCCGAGCACGTAGAGCCCGCCCGCCTCGACGACCTGCTCGTGCTCGGCGGCGACGGCCGCCTTGGCCTTGGCGACCGCCTCGGGCCAGGCGGCCTCGTAGTCCTCGGGGGTGTCAACCGGCGACAGCCCGCGCCCGTGCAGCTCCAGGTCGGCGATGAACTCGGGGTTGCCGCCCAGCATGATGTCCGTGCCGCGGCCCGCCATGTTCGTCGCCACCGTGACAGCTGCGAGCCGCCCGGACTGGGCGACGATCATCGCCTCCTGCTCGTGGTACTTGGCGTTGAGCACGTGGTGCTGAACGCCGCGCCGCTTGAGCATCACCGACAGCAGCTCGGACTTCTCCACGCTGGTGGTGCCGACCAGGACGGGCTGGCCTGCCTGGTGCCGGTCGACGATGTCGTCGACCACGGCGTCGAACTTGGCCTGCGCCGTCTGGTAGATCACGTCGGTCTCGTCCGCGCGGATCATCGGCCGGTTGGTCGGGATCGGGATGACGCCAAGCTTGTAGATCTGCATGAACTCGTTGGCCTCGGTCATCGCCGTGCCGGTCATGCCGCCGAGCTTGTCGTAGAGCCGGAAGTAGTTCTGGAGGGTGATCGTCGCGAACGTCTGGTTCTCGTCCTTGATCTGCACGCCTTC
>DASYAD010000094.1:0-2210 GCA_036501515.1 Trebonia sp.
CGTCCGGGCGGGCAGGCTCGGGCGGCCGAAGCCCAGATTGCGTAGAGGGCGATTCCCCAGCTGGCCGCAACGGACCGGACCGGGACCGGCCGGGCCTGGGCGTCTCCGGATACGGTCACCGCGCCGCCGGCCAGGCCAAGCGCCAGCGCAGCGCTAGCAGCCACCCGGAGCGGCCGCCGCGATCTTTGCAGAACCTTCACTTCACATCCCCTTTAACTGCAGCCGCAGAAGAATTCATAGCCCGCGCCATTACGTCAGCCGCAGTTATCGCAGAACGTCGGCGCCTGGCAGCTCCATTGCGGTGCCGTCGGCCTTTTCAGGTTCCGGCTCGCTGGTACCGCTTGAGCTTCAGAATCACCGTAAGGTGGTCAGGATGCATTCGGAATCGGGGACGGATACCTATATTCGCAAGCCGGGTCCCCTATATTCCGGCCGCGCTTATGCAGTCAGGTTCCGGCTCATATCGGCGGCCGCCTCGCGGTTCTCGACGCCGAGCTTGGCCAGCACGGACGAGACGTGGTGATCGACCGTCTTGACCGAGATGAACAGGGTGCGGGCGATCTGGGTATTGGTCTGTCGTTCGCAGATCAGCTCGAGCACCTCGCATTCACGCGAAGTGAGCCCATGTGGATGGGCCCGGGTCGTCCGGCGCGGGCCGGCTGGCACCGACCGGGCGCCGAGGTGGCGCAGCTTCTGGCGGGCGAGGCCGGCCGTCGCCTGGGCGCCTAGTTCGTCGAGACGCCGCAGTGCGTCACGCAGTTCGCCTTCGTCCGATGAGTCGAGCAGTGCGAGCGCCGCGTCCAGGCGGCAGCCGAGCTCATCCCAGGTCCGCGCGGCCGCGGCGTGCTCGCCGGATTCCTGGAGCCGGTACGGCCCGGCCACCGGGCCGTCGACGATCCGGCCGGACCCGGTGCGGTAGAGCCAGCGGCGCAGCGCGCCGCGCATCCACGGGTCGATGTCGTGCGCGGCATCGGCGGCCAGCTCGGCTTCGTGTCGCGCCTCGTCGACCCGGCCTTCGGTCAGGAATGCCTCGGTCCGGGCGAGCCGGGCCGGTATTACGTACTGCGGCTGCCCGGTCGGTGCCGCGTTGGCGATCGCGCCGTCGAGGGCGCGCCAGGCCTCTGGCTCGCCGCGGCGTGCATGGATCACGCCGATCAGGGCCTGCACGCAGATCTGGTTCAGCGGGGCGGCTGAGCTTTCCTCGAGCAGCACCGCACCGATCGCCATCGCTTCGTCCCAGCGCCCGCGATGTTCGAGGACGACGGCTCGGGCCGCGCGCAGGAAATAGGTGTGCTTGTCCAGGTCGTTCTGCTCGCAGTAGGCGATGCCGTCGCGATAGTACTGCTCTGCTTCGTCGAACCGGAACTGGTCGCAAGAGATGCCGTACAGGTTGCTGTAGGCACGGCCGGCCTGATTGGGCAGGTTGCGCGAGATGGCCAGCTCAAGCGATCGGCGAAGCAGCTCGACCCAGCTCGGGTCGGTCACGGACACGGCGCAGCCCTCGGTGTTCAGCGCATCGGCGATGACGTCGGGTACGCCAAGCGAACGGGCGAGAGCCGCCGCTCGCCGGGCCAGCGCGATCGCCTCGTCGTTCTCGTTGCGCGTCATCCTGAGGGCGGCTAGCGTCGCGTACGCCCGCGCCAGTTCGCCCGTCTCGCCGAGCGGCTCGAGCGTGCTGACCGCTTGGACGGCGGCACCTACCGCTTCGTCGCCACGGCACAGATGTTTCAGCGTCAGCGAGTAGTGCTGCAACGACTCGCCCTCGTGGCGGCGATCCTCGAGCTGCCGCCAGAGCCGCAGTGCCTGCTCATCGGCGTCGGCGGCGGTCTGCGACCGGTCGCTGAGAGTCGCCTCTGCGGCCAGGCCCGTGTAGAGCTCGGCCCGCGCGAGCGGCGTGGCCTGCGCTGCCCATCGCAATGCGCGCTCGTACTGGGCCGTAGCCTCGCGATGGGAGCCGAGGTCGACGGCTCGTCTCGCGGCCAGTGATGCGTGCCGGACGACTGCTTCGTCGTCGCCAGCGCCCTCGGCGTGGAAGGCCATGCGCGCGTCATCGCGGCTGCCGTTGACGAGCAGCGCGTTGAGGATTTCCGCGTGGATCACCGCCTGCCGGTGGGCGGGGATCTCCTGCGCGATCGCCAGCCGGGCGATCTCGTGCCGGAAGCGCAGGCCGATTCCCTCATCGACCAGCAGCCCGGACGCACTGAGCTCGT
>DASYAD010000095.1:0-24571 GCA_036501515.1 Trebonia sp.
CAAGGACGACGTGCTTTGCCGTACTGCCAGGGGCACGCTGTTCCGTCGCGATTACTACAACCGCTCCATCTGGAAGCCGGCAGTCAAGGTGGCCGGGCTTATGGAAGATACGACCTTCCACGACCTGCGGCACACCTTCGCCAGCACTGCCCTGGCCGGGGGCGTGCCGATCTCGGAGGTATCCCGCTGGCTCGGCACAAGTCCATTACTACGACGGTCGACCTCTACACGTGGTCCCGGAGGCCGGTGCCCGGGCCCGCACCGCGCTTGACGGAGCCTTCGCCGCGGCTCGCGCCAGGACCGCGGAGGCGACCCGGGCCGGCGCGTGTGCAACGGATGTGCAAAGGGTCCTGACCCGCGGCAAGAAGCCGCAGGTCAAGAGACCTAAAAGGGGTGAGCCGGCCTGTAGGCCGGGTTCTGTGCGCTCGCGCGGACGCGAGCCGACGGTCATCCATCTAGGGCTGCCGTTGCCGGCAGTCTCGTGCGGTCTACCCGCGAGCATCGGGCGGGCCGCCCTCGAACGCTCGCGCAGGCCGGCGCATTGCGGCGCTGGCCCTCTTGACCTTGCTCCAGGTGGGGTTTACCAAGCTGCCCCAGTCACCTGGGGCACTGGTGGTCTCTTACACCACCGTTTCACCCTTACTCCGGCGTCCACGTGGAACGCCGGGGCGGTCTGTTTTCTGTGGCACTGTCCCGCGGGTTTCCCCGGGTCGGCGTTACCGACCACCCTGCCCTGTGGAGCCCGGACCTTCCTCACCGGGCCGCGAAGGCCCGGCGCGACCGTCCGGCCGACTCACCCGCAGCAAGGATACCGCCGTTGGGCGCCGCCTCCGTCATCGTCCGGGTCCCGCCCGGTGAGCGGGAAGCCGAGAAGCCAGGCAGCCGGGAAGCGGCCCGCGGGCCCGTCGTGTGCGGCATGATTGGCGCCACGGTGGGCAGTGTTGAGGCGTTTCGTCGCGTATTGCGAGGCGGTTCGGTCGCGGCAGGCCGGCGTACTGGAGGTTGGTGTGGCGAGGTGGGGACGTCGGCCGGGCGCGGTCCGGCTCACCAGGGTCTGCTCGCTCGCCGCGGGGTGCGCGGCCGCGGCGACGGCGGTCGCGGCTTGCTCGTCGGCGACGCCGCAGCAGCTCGGCTACCCGTCGGCCGCGCCGACGACGGTGCAGACGGCGAGCCTGACCGCCGACGGGCGCACCCAGGCCACCCTTGACGTGCTCACCGGGACCACGGCCCTGACCATCGACGTCGCCGACTTCGGCCCTGGCGGGTCCTTGCTGCGGGTCAGCACGCCGGCGGGCCAGCAGGCGGCCCGGCTCAGCGTGTCCGACCCGGCCGGCAGCGCCAGGCCGGGAGAGAACGCGCTGGTCGACCTGTCGGCGGCGAACGCCTCCGCGGTCACCGTCACCCTCAGTTCGGCCGTGAGCTGGCAGCTCGACCTCGACGGCGGCAGCACCAGGACCGACGTCGACCTGCGAGGCGGGCAGGTGACCGGCATCCAGTTCAACGCCGGGTCCAGCGTCATCAACCTCGCGCTGCCGCAGCCGCATGCCGACGTCCCCGTGCAGATGGCGGGCGGGGCCAGCGAATTCCTGCTCAGCCTCCCGAACGGGGTGCCGGCCCGGGTCACCGCGGCCGGCGGCGCCAGCGAGGTACTGCTCGAGGGCCAGGATCACACCGGGGTGGCCGGCGGGTCGGTGTTCACCACGCCGGGCTGGGCCTCTGGGGTGACCGGGTTCGACATCAACGCGAGCGCCGGGGCGTCGCAGATCTCGGTGACCGCGCGGCCGAGCTAAAAGATCAGCGGGAACCGCATCCGGACCGTCTCGGCGGTCTTGTCGGCGGCCGCGGCCCAGATGTCCGCGTTGAAGATCTCGGTTTCGATGTCGCCGCTGTACCCGGCGGCGGCCACCGCGGCGGTGATCGGCGGAAAGTCGATGTACCCGTCGCCGACGTGGCCGCGGCCAAGCAGGGTGTCGGCCGGCAGCGGCAAGGTCCAGTCGCAGACCTGGTAGCTGACGATCCGCTCGCCCGCCCTGGCGATGTCCAGCGGCAGGGCGGCGTCCCACCAGACGTGGTAGGTGTCCACCACGACGCCCACCGCGTCGGCCGGGAACTGAAGGGCCAGGTCGAGGGCCTCGCCGAGCCGGGTGATCACGCACCGGTCGGCGGCGAAGACCGGGTGCAGCGCCTCGATGCCCAGCCGGATCCCGTGTTCCCGCGCGACCGGGACGAGTTCGCCGATCGCGTCGGCGATCATCCGCCTGGCCAGCCCGATGTCCCGGCTGCCGGGGACCAGTCCGCCGGAGACGAGGACGAGCGCGGGCGCGCCGAGCGCGGCCGCCTCGGCGATCGCCGCCTTGTTGTCCGCGATCGCGGCCTGGCGGGCGGCCGGGTCCGCGTGGGTGAAGAACCCGCCGCGGCACAGGCTGGAGACGCGCAGGCCGGCCGCCCGCACGGCCTGCGCCGAGGCGGCCAGGCCGGCCTGGCCGACCTGCTCGCGCCACAGGCCGATCGCCTCGATGTCGTGCCGCACGCACAGGCCGACGGCTTCCGGCACGCTGAGCCGGTTCACCGTCGCCTGGTTAAGCGAGAGGCGCGGCTGCGCGCTCACTGGCCTTGCTCCGCGAGGAACGCGGTCATCCGGCTGGCCGCGAGGTCGGGGTCCGTCAGTGCCCCGGCCGCGGCCGCGAGCTCGAAGACGCGGATCAGGTGGGCGGCCGGCCGCCTGCGCTCGAATCCGTCGAGCATGAGGAAGCGCGGTTGCAGCCCGTTCAGCCAGGCCAGGAAGGCGACGCCGGTCTTGTAGCAGTACGTCGGCGCTTCGAAGATGAGGCGGCTGAGCGGCACCGTCGGGGCGATCGCGGCGTCGTAGCCGGGCAGGTCGCCGGCGTCGAGCGCCTGCAAAGCCGCGGCGGCGGGAGCGGTGACGGCGGCGAACGCGCCGAGCAGCGCGTCGCTGTGGCCCGTCGCGTCGCCGCGGATCAGCTCCGCGTAGCCGAAGTCGTCGCCGGTGTACAGCCGGATCCCGGCCGGGAGCCTGCGGCGCAGCGCCACCTCCTGATTAGCGTCGAGCACCGACAGCTTGATGCCGTCGATCTTGTCGCCGGCCTGGTCGATCAGCCGCAGCACGGTCTGCGCGGCGGACTCGAAGTCGCCGCCGCCCCAGTAGCCGCGCAGCGCGGGGTCGAACGCCTCGCCGAGCCAGTGCAGGATGACCGGGGCGCTCGCCTGCTTCAGTACCGCGGTGTAGGCGTTCAGGTAGTCGCGCGGGCCGCGGGCGGCCGCCGCGAGGGCCCGGCTCGCCATCAGGATCACCCCGGCGCCGGTCGACTGCACGAACTCCAGCTGCACGGTATAGGCGTCGATGACCCCGGAGACCGGATGAGTCTCCGCCTCGGACAAGTGGTCGGTGCCGGCTCCGCAGGCAAGGCCGGCGTACTGGCCGCGCGCCCGGCGGGCGGCCGCCCGCTCGGCCGTGCTGGCGATCAGCTCGCGCGCCAGCCACCAGGACAGGCCCATGCCGCGCTGGGCGGTGTCCATCGCCTCGGCGACCGCGAAGCCGTGGTCCCACAGGTGGTCGCGGAAGCGCAGGGTGGACCCCCAGTCGACCAGGTCGCCGCCGTCGGCGGAGGCCACGTGGGCCGCGGCGAACACCCGCCGCGACACCGGCGGCGGGTAGGACGCCGCCCAGCCGGGCGGGCTGATCTCGACCGGCTGGTCCCGGCCCGGCAGGGTGACCCGGGCGGTCATGACGAGGCTCCAGGCGCCGGAATCTCGATCCGGCGCCCCTCGTCGGAGGATCGCATCGCCAGCTCGGCCAGCTGGACGCCCCTGGCGCCGGCGAACAGGTCGTGCGCGAACGGCCGGCCGAGGGCCGCGTCCCGCAGGAACATCTCCCACTGCGCCTTGAACCCGTTGCCGAACTCGGCGTTGTCCGGCACGTCGGTCCACATCGACGGGTAGTCGAGCGGGTCGGGCAGGTCAGGGTTCCACACCGGCATCGGCGTGGACGCCTTGTGCTGGATCGCGCAGTCGCGCAGGCCGGCCACCGCGCTGGCGTGGGTGCCGTCCACCTGCAGCTCCAGCAGCTCGCGGCGGTTGACGCGGACCGCCCAGGACGAGTTGACCGAGGCGACAGCGCCGCTGGCGAACTCGAGCACCGCGTAGGCGGCGTCGTCGGCGGTGACGTCGTAGGGCTGCCCGTCCTCGTCCCACCGCTTCGGCAGGTGGACCGCCCGCCGCGCGTAGAGGGCGCTGACGGGGCCGAACAGGTCCTCCAGGAGGTAATCCCAGTGCGGGAACATATCGAGCATGATCCCGCCGCCGTCTTCGGCCCGGTAGTTCCACGACGGCCGCTGGGCGGGCAGCCCGTCGCCTTCGAACACCCAGTAGCCGAATTCGAGCCGTACCGACAGCACCCGGCCGAAGAAGCCGTCGCGGACCAGCCGCCGCAGCTTGATGACGCCGGGCAGGAACAGCTTGTCCTGGACGACCCCGTGGGTGATCCCGGCCGCCTGCGCCGCCCGGGCCAGGGCGAGCGCGGAAGCGGCGGTCGCCGCGACCGGCTTTTCCGTGTAGACGTGCTTGCCGGCCGCGATCGCGCGGGCCAGCGCATCCTCGCGGGCGCTGGTCACCTGGGTGTCGAAGTAGACGCCGATCTCGGGGTCGCCGAGCACCTCGTCCAGGCTGGTGGTCCAGCGGGACAGGCCGTGCCGCTCGGCGATCGCCCGCAGCCGTTCCTCGCTGCGGCCGACCAGGACCGGCTCCGGGTACAGCAGCGTCCCGTCCCCGAGCGGGACGCCGCCCTGCTCGCGGATGGCGAGCAGCGACCGCACCAGATGCTGCCGGTATCCCATCCGGCCGGTGACACCGTTGAGAGCGACCTGGATGACCTTGCGCGCCATGGACCCGCCTTCCGGGAAGATGAAGACCGTTTGGGAAAGGGCTTTCCCGAGAATAGGCTGGGCAGCACGGCCGGTCAAGCAACGTGGAGGTCCGGTGACGGACGTACGTCCAGACAGGCAGCAGCGGGTCACCCTGCAGGACGTCGCCGACCGGGCGGGGGTGTCGCTGACCACCGCGTCCCGGGTGGTGAACGACGGCGCGCGCCGGGTCGGCCAGGAGCTCGCCGACCGGGTGCACAAGGCGGCGGGCGAACTCGGCTACACGGCCAACTTGCAGGCCAGAGCGGTGGCGACCGGGCAGAGCACGATGATCGGGGTGGCGCTGCGGGATATCTCCGACCCGTACTTCTCCTCGATCGCGGCCGGGCTGATCGAGGTCGCCGACGCCGGGCGGCTGCTGGTGTGCATGACAAGCACCGCCGCCCACGAGGCGGCCGAACGCGAGTACGTCGCGCTGATGCGGGCCCAGCGGGCGCGGGCGGTGGTGCTGGTGGGCAGCAGGTCGGACAGCACCGCCGCCCGCGAAGCGCTGCGGGCGGAGCTGGCCGCGTTCACCCGCAGCGGCGGGCAGGCGGCCTGCATCGGGCAGGACCTGCTCGGCATCGACACGGTGCAGCCGGAGAACCGGGGCGGCGCGGACGCCCTGGCCCGGGCCCTGGCCGCGCTCGGCCACCGCAGCTTCGCCGTGCTGGCCGGGCCCCGGGCACTGATCACCGCCCAGGACCGGCTCACCGGGTTCACCGCGGGCCTGCGCGCCTGGTCCCTGCCGCTCGAACCCGGCCGCGTGGTGCACGGCGAGCTGTCGCGCGATGGCGGCTACCAGGCGATGAGCGAGATCCTGGCCGCGGGGCGGCCGCTGCCTGACTGCGTCTTCGCGGTCAGCGACATCATGGCGGTCGGCGCCCTCGCCCGCCTGCGGGCGGCCGGCATCGAAGTGCCAGGCGACATCGCGCTGGCCGGCTTCGACGACATCCCGACCCTGCGCGACGTCTACCCGCCGCTGACCACCGTGCGGCTGCCGCTCAAGCAGCTGGGCGAGATCGCCGCCCGGCTGGTCCTGGGCGGCGACGCGCCTGACCAGCCCCGGGTGATCCCGGTGCCTGGCGAGGTCGTGCTGCGCGACAGCACCCAGCCGCGGCCGCCGGGAACCCAATAGAGTCTTGCGCGGTTCTCCCCGGATTAGGTAAGTTCACGGAAACCGGAAAGCGCTTGCCAAGATGACGAGCGTACCGGGAGTGAGAACTCTCCGGGAGTGACACGATGAGCGAGCTTACGAGCGAATCAGCAAACACAGAGGTGTCCTCATGAGCGAAGCGGCATCTGTTCCGTTCTCGGAAACCAAGGCACCTGAATCGCCCGACCGGCTGAACCGCGGCGCGCTCCGGCTGGTCGACATATCCGCCTCGACGATGGCGAACATCGGCCCGGCGTACAGCTTCTACTTCGGCGCCGGCTTCCTGTTCCTGACCGCGGGAGTGGCCGCGCCGCTGACGATCATCGTGGCGGGCATCGCGATCGCGCTGCTCGGCAACACGCTGTCGCAGTTCTCCCGGGTGCACCCGTCGACCGGCGGGTTCATCTCCTACGTGGGCAAGACCTTCGGCGGCACCAGCGCCGTGACCACCGCGCTGCTGTGCGGCGCCGGCTACATCATCGCGATCTCCTCGGTGCTCGCCATCTGCGGCGGCTACCTGTCGATCGTGCTGCAGTACTACTTCAACGTCAGCATCCCGTGGGGCATCTTCTCGGTGGTGTTCACCATCGGCGCGGTGCTGATGATGATCCGCGGCGTCGCCGTCTCCACCAAGCTGGCCGGCCTGTTCTTCGGCTTCGAGATGCTGGTGCTGATCGTGGTGTCGGTCGCGGCGCTGATCAAGCACGGCGGCCACCTGTCCGCCGTCCCGTTCGAGCCCAGCCACATCACCAACGGCTTCAGCGGTTTGGCGGCCGGGTTCCCGCTGGCGATCTACCTGTTCATCGGCTGGGAGAACTCCGCCGCGCTGGCCGAGGAAACCGGCAACCCGCGCCGGAACGTGCCGCGGGCGGTGTTCCTCTCCGTGACGCTGATGGTGGTCGGCTACATCCTGTACTCCTACGCCACCGCGACCGGGTTCCTGTACAACGTCACGGCGCTGAGCAGCGCGGCCATCCCGTTCATCAACGTATCGCACGACATCGCGGGCTGGCTGGCCCTCATCGCCTACATCGCAGGCATCACCTCCACCCTCGGCGTGCTGATCTCGGCGGTGAACTCGCAGTCCCGGCTGATCTTCAACGCGGGCCGGGAAGGCCTGCTGCCGCGCTGGCTCGGCAAGGTCCACCCGGTCCGCCGGACGCCGGTCAACGCGATCTACGCGTTCGTGGTCATCGCCGCGGTGATCATCGCGGTCTGGGCGCTGCTGCACCTGATCGGCGGCGACGGCGGCTCGATGAACGCGCTGAACTTCTTCGTCGAGTCCTCCACTATGGGCACGATCCTGCTGCTGGTGGTGTACTTCCTGTCGAACCTGGCGCTGCCGTTCTACTACCGGCGGTACTGCCCGCAGGACTTCAGCATCGTCAAGCACGTGATCCTGCCGGTGCTCGGCATGATCGCGATCGCCGTCCCGGTGTACTACCTGGTCAAGCCCGGCCAGGCCGCGCCCTACGACTGGTTCCCGTACGCCGCGCTGGGCGTGATCGTCGTGTCCGTCATCTACGCGGCCTTCCTGAGCCGCCGCGACCCGGGGCTTGGCGACCGGGTCGGGTCGATCATCGCCGACGAGTAACGCCCGCCAGGCAACCGGGGGTAACGGCTCCTGACCGGGGGCACAACCCCTCGTTCGGTATCGGAATAAAAGGGGAGAACCCATGACCGCGAATCCGCATCCGCTCGACCCCGCCACCGCCGATGAGTACCTCACCGGAAGAAAGATCATGGCGGCAGCCGGGCTGCTCGCGGACCCGGTCCGGTTCGCCTACTACGGGCTGGAGGAGCCGCCGAAGCACGAGGTGCTCGGCGGCGCCCCGGCCGACCGGCGGCTGCGCGCCTACCTGCTGAACATCGACAGCGGCGAGTCGGTCGACGTGGTCGTGTCGCTGACCGCGGGCAGCGTGGTCAGCGCGCGCACCGTGGACACCGCAGCCGAGGGCCAGCTGCCGATCGTGGACTCGGAGTACCACCTGGTCGAGGAGATCGTTTCCGCCAACCCGGACTGGCAGGCGGCCCTGGCCAGGCGCGGGCTGACCGACATGAGCAAGGTCCGGATCTGCCCGATCACGGCGGGCGCGTTCCGGGCGCCGGCCGAGGACGACGAGCGGCGGATGGTCCGCGTGCTCGCCTTCCTGCAGGCAGGCGAGCACGACCTGGCCTGGGCGCACCCGGTCGACGGGGTGACGGCGCACGTCGACCTCATCGAGAAGAAGGTGCTGCGGGTTACCGACGAGTTCGAGCTGCCGGTTCCCGCGGAGTCCGGCGACTACGACGACCCGGCGGTGCGCGGGCCTGAGCGCACCGGCCTGAAGCCGATCGAGATCACCCAGCCGGAAGGGCCGAGCTTCACTCTGGACGGCAGCCTGCTGCGCTGGCAGGGCTGGTCGCTGCGGGTCGGCTTCGACCTGCGCGAGGGGCTCACCCTGCACCAGGTTTCGCTCGCGGGCCGGCCTGTCATCTACCGGGCCTCGATCCCGGAAATGGTCGTCCCCTACGGCGACCCGCGGTTCCGCTACTGGCAGGCCTACTTCGACACCGGCGAGTACCTGGTCGGCAAGTGGGTCAACTCGCTCGAACTCGGCTGCGACTGCCTCGGCGAGATCAGCTACCTGGACGCCGTGGTCACCGGGGAGACCGGCGAGCCCCGGACGGTCCGCAACGCGGTCTGCATCCACGAGGAAGACGCGGGCATCCTCTGGAAGCACACCGACATCTACAACGGCTCGGCGCAGTCGCGGCGGCAGCGGCGGCTTGTCGTCTCGTACTTCACCACCGTCGGCAACTACGACTACGGCTTCTACTGGTACTTCTACCTCGACGGCACGATCGAGTGCGAGGTCAAGATGACCGGGGTGGTGTTCACGGCGGGCCACCCGGGCGGCGACGACCCGTACGCCACCCAGGTGGCGCCCGGCCTCGGTGCGCCGGTGCACCAGCACCTGTTCAGCGCCCGGCTCGACATGTCGGTGGACGGGCTGGCCAACGCCGTCGACGAGGTTGACGTCGCCGGCCTGCCGATCGGCCCTGACAACCCCTACGGCAACGCGATCGCGCAGCAGGTCACCCGGCTGACCTCGGAGGCGGGTGCGGCCCGTTCTGGCGACGCCTCGCGCGGCCGGGTGTGGCGGGTGCTCAGTACCGAAACCGTCAACCGCTTCGGCAAGCCGGCCGCGTTCACCCTGCACCCCGAGCCGCAGCCGGCCCTGCTCGCCCACCCGGACTCGCCGCTGGCCGCCCGGGCGGGGTTCGCCACCCGGGCCCTGTGGGTGACCAGGTACGACCCCGCCGAGCGGTTCCCCGCGGGCGACTTCGTGAACCAGTCCCCCGGCGGCGGGCTGCCCGCCTACGCCGCCGCCGACCGCGACATCGACGGGCAGGACATCGTGCTGTGGCATACGTTCGGGCCGACGCACGTCGTGCGGCTTGAGGACTGGCCCGTCATGCCCGTCGCCAGGACCGGCTTCATGCTGCGCCCGACCGGCTTCTTCGACCGCAACCCGACCCTGGACGTCCCCGCACCGTCCGGGCACTGCCACACGGACTGAGACTGAGCGGACTGAGCGGACTGAGCGGACTGAGCGGACTGACGGCAAAGCCAGGCTTTACAAGCAAACTCGGCCCGAACGGGGGCGCGGTTACCCGGCCTCGCTCCCGTTCCACGTCCCGGCCCGGTGACCCGGGCCAGACGGCTACGCCTCGGCTACGTCTCGGCGGAGGCGGGGGCGGGGGCGGCTTCGGCCGCCGCGGGCCTGTCGGCGGCCCCGACGGCCTGCGGGCGCGGGCGCGGGCGCGCCAGGATGAACACCACCGCGGCGGCCACCGCGCCGAGCGCGGCGGCGACGACGTAGGCGAGGTCGAGGCCGCTGGCGAACGCCCGGTGCACGACCGGCGACAGGGCCGCGTTGCGGGCGATGACCGCCTGGGCCTGACCGCCGGTGAGCGTGGCCGACAGGGCCGGGCCGGCCGTGCGGGTCAGGCCCGCGCGGAACACCTCGCCGAGCACCGCGATACCGAACGCGTAGCCGAGCTGCCGGAAGGCGCTCAGCGCGCCGCCCGCCATGCCCGCGCGCTGCCACGGCACGGCGGCCATCGCGGTCGAGGTAAGCGACGCCATCGCCAGGCCGGCGCCGATCCCGACAAGCACCAGCCCGGGGATGACCACGGGCCAGCTCGAGTTCGCCCGCAGGATCGCTTGCGCGAGCGCGCCGGCAGCGATGAACAGCAGGCCTGTGCCGACCATCCAGCGCGGCGACGTCCGGTGCAGGAACCGGCCGACCTGCCCGGACACCAGGAAGGCGGCCGCGGCGCACGGGAGCAGGACCAGGCCCGCCTGGATAGGGCTGAGCCCGAGCACCGACTGGAGCCACAGCGACTGATAGGTCATGCCGGCCCAGGCGGCCGCGGACAGCAGCGCCCCGCCGATGAGCATCGCGGTGAAGGTGCGGTTGCGCAGCAGCGCCAGGTCCAGCATCGGCGCGTTACTGCGGCGCTCGGCCGCGATGAACACCGCGACCGCGGCGGCCGCGACCACGACCAGCGCGATCGTCTCCCCTGAGGCCCACGCGCCCCGGATGAGCGCGTAGGTGAGGGCGCCGGCCGCGATCGTGAACGACACCATGCCTGGCAGGTCGACGCGCCTGGGGTGCGGATCGCGGGACTCGCTGACGACGCGCAGGGTAAGCGCCACCGCGATGACGCTGACCGGCAGGTTCACCAGGAAGATCCAGCGCCAGCCGAAGTTCGCGGTGAGCAGCCCGCCGATGATCGGCCCGACCGCGGACGCCGCCCCGTTGACCGCGCCCCACACGCCGAACGCCATCCCGCGCTCGCGCCCGCTGTAGGTGTTGCTGATCAGCGCCATCGTCGTGGCGAACATGGCCGCCGCGCCGATCCCCTGCACGCCGCGCGCCGCGATGAGCACGCCGACGTTGGGCGCGAGGCCGCAGCACAGGCTGGACGCGGCGAACAGCACCAGGCCGGTCAGGTAGACCCGCCGCCGGCCGAGGCGGTCGGCGACCGCCCCCACGGTCAATACCAGCGCGCCGAGCACCAGCGCGTACAGGTCGATGACCCACTGAAGGTCGGAAAATGTCGTGTGCAGCTCGCGGGCCATGTCCGGCAGCGCCACGTTGACGATCGTCACGTCGATCAGCAGCATGCACGCCCCGGCGCAGACCGCGATCAGCGGCCACCACTTGCGCATCTGTCAGTTCCTCCTTGTGTCTGTTCTCGACATACCGTGCCGCATAATCAGCTGATCTGGTAGCCAGAATCAGGTAATGCGCGGCTTCCCGACGTCTGTTAGCGTGTTTCTGGTGGAAAGCGACACCGTTGACGACCTGGACCGGCAGCTCGCGCAGTGTCTCGGCGTTGACGGGCGGGCCTCGTTCAGCGCGATCGCCGAGGTGCTCGGGGTCTCCGACCAGACCGTCGCCCGCCGCTACCGGCGGCTGCGGTCGGCCGGGCTGCTTCGCGTGGCCGGGCTGAAGTGGGACAAGTCGCACGGCTCGGCGCACTGGTTCCTGCGGCTGCGCTCGGTCCCCGGGGCCGGCGAGGCGATCGCCGCCGCCTTGGCCAGGCGGGACGACACCGCGTGGGTTCAGCTGCTGTCAGGCGACACCGAGGTGCTGTGCTCGCTGCGCGGCGACGGCTTCACCAGCGCCGAGGCGCTGCTGTCGCGGCTGCCCAGGTCTGAACGGATCGTCGCGGTCACCGCTTACTCCCGGCTGCACATGTTCACCGGCGGGGCGGACGCGCTTGGCTTCCTCGACATACTGCCGCCCGACCGGGTCGCGCCGCTCGATCCGGCCCGCGGCAAAGGCGCGGGCGGGCCGGTCCCGCCCACGGGCATCGTGCCCAGCGACCTGGACGCCGCCCTGTTCAGCGCCCTGGCCTTGGACGGCCGGACCCCTTACGCGGACCTCGCCGCGGCCGCCGGCTGGTCGGAGACGACCGTGCGGCGGCGGATTGACCAGCTCCGCGACGCGGGCGCGCTCTCCTTCAGCCTGGAGGCCGACCTGGCCGCCTTCGGCTTCCGCTGCCAGGCCTGGCTGTGGCTGTCGGTGCCGCCCGCACAGCTGGCCGAGGCCGGCACCGCGCTCGGCAAGTTCCCCGAGGTCGCCTACGCCGCCGCCACGACGGGCCCGGCCAACCTGGCGGCCGTCGCCGTCTGCCGCGACGAGGAGTCGCTGTACCAGTTCCTGACGGCCAAGGTCGGCGCCCTGCCGGGGGTCGAGCGGGTGGAGATCTCCCCGGTCATCCGCATCGTCAAGCAGGCATCCCCGGTCTTGCTCCCCCGGACTTGAGCTCGGCCGGACCTGAGCTCGGTCGGCGCAAGCGCTTCTTGCTGTTATCAGGTGAGGGCGGCGAGGAGCGGGGGTACGAGGGCAAGCAGCGCGGTGACGGCCGCGAGCAGGGCGGCGGCGCGGGCCGCGACGGCTGGCCGGGACGGGGCGAGCAGACGGTCGACCCGGGCCGGCACCGCGTGCTCAGCGGCCGCTAGCACGGCGGACGGACCCGCAGACGCCGGCGCGGCTGGTGCGTCCGGGACCGAAGTTCCCGTGGCCAGGGCGAGCAGGGCGGCGGCGACGGTGCGCCGGCCGGCACTGCGGGCGGCGGCGTCGTCGGCCGACATCTCGGCTAGCCGGGTGACTTCGGCGGCGCCCGCGGAGAACAGCGGCACCCGCGGGAAGGCGGCCGCCAGTCCCCTGACCACCGTGGTCAGCGCGTGGTGGCCGCCGGCCAGGTGGGCCCGCTCGTGGGCGAGCACCGCGCTCAGCTGCCCCGGGCCGAGGACGGCGAGCGCGGCACTGGTGACCACGATCGCGGCCGGGCGGCCGGCCACGCAGTAGGCGGCGGGCCGCGGGTCATCGAGCACCACCGTGCGCACGCCGGCGCCGGCCGTTGCGAAGTCGCGGCCGACCAGCAGCGCCGCGCGGGCGTGCGAACGGGTCTGCGACCGCGACCGCTGGACGCGGCGGCCGTAACGGTACAGCGCCGCGGCGGTGCCGAGCGTGAGCAGCGCTCCGAGGGCGGCCACGCCGGCCTGGTAGAGCAGGCTGCCGTAGACGCCGGGGGTGCACGCCTGACCCGCCACCGAGCGGCAAAGGTCCTGGGTGAGGCGGGGCCAGTCAGCCGCAACCGTTCTGAGGGAAAACTGCACGGCGAGGACGGCGGACACGAGCACGCTCGCCATCGCGGCCAGCCAGGCGGTCAGGCCGGCCCGCACGCTCAGGCCGCGGGTGGTCAGCGGGGTGAGCAGTGCCGGGGCGAGCCAGGCGGTGCAGGCGGCGTAGCCGAGCAGGGCGAGGGCCGGGATCACGCCGGCCCGCCCGCGAGCTTCTCCAGGGCCGCGCGGAGCGCCTGGGCCTCGGTTCCGTCCATCTGGGCGATGAAGTGGCTGAGCACGGTCTCGGTGTCACCAGACCCGGCCATGGCCTCGCGCATCAGCCGGGCGCTGTACTCTTCACGGCTGGCCACCGCCGTGTAGCGGTAGGCCTTGCCGTCGCGCTCCCTGGCCAGCCAGCCCTTGCGGTGCAGGTTGTCCATCGTCGACATGACGGTGGTGTAAGCGATGGGGCGCTCGCGCTGCAGCTCGTCGAACAGGTCGCGAACCGTCACCGGCACGGCCCGTACCCATACCCGGTCCATGATCACCGCTTCCAGGTCGCCGAAGCCGCGCACGAACCGCCTCCCTCCGCGCCCTGCCCCGCCCTTGACCGGCCGCGGCTTGCTTTCGCACCCATCGTACTTGCTACTATCTGCGTACGTACATAGTACGTACCTAGTACGTAGATGGGAGAACGCGGGTGTCCGAACGCAGTACGCGGGAGAGCAGGCGGCGCGCGGTCGAAGAGGCCCGGCTGGCACAGCAGCGGCGCAAGCGCCGCCGGCGGCTGGCCGCCTGGGGCGGCGCGGCCGTCGTGGTCGCGGGCGCCGGCCTCGGGATCGGACTCGGCCTGTCCGGATCCGGGTCCGGAACCGCCGCCGCCTTGCCAGGCACGTACGTGTCGCTGTCCTCGCTCGGCAGCCTCGCGGCGGCGCCGTCACCCGGCGCGCTCGGGCCCGAGAACGTGCCCGTTCCCGACGTGCCCGCCCTGGCGGGGACCTCGTCGGCCACGACCGGGCAGGCCATCGACGGGATCAGCTGCCAGACCAGCGAGCAGACGGTGTTCCACATCCACACGCACCTGACGATCTTCGTCAATGGCAAGCAGATGCAGGTGCCCGCCGGCATCGGGATCCCCGGGGCGGTGGCGACGCAGACGCAGGCCGGGCCGTTCATCGACTCAGGGACCTGCTTCTACTGGCTGCACACGCACGCGGCCGACGGGATCATCCACATCGAGTCGCCGGTGCAGCGCACGTTCACGCTGGGCGAGTTCTTCGACGAGTGGGGCCAGACCCTCGGCCCCGACCAGGTGGGTCCGGCCCACGGCAAGGTCACGGTGATCGTGAACGGGCAGGTATTCAAGGGCAACCCCCGGGATGTTCCCCTCGGGTCACACGAGAACCTGCAGGTGGAAGTGGGCAGCCCGCTGATCGCGCCGGAGACGATCAACTGGGCGGCTACCGGCTTGTGACGCGGCGGCCGGCGGTCACGTGACGTCCGCCTGTGCCGTGGCGGCCGCCTGTGCCGTGGCGGCCGCCTGTCCGGCTGGGCAGCACCAGGCGGCGCAGACCCCGCAGCGCCGCTCGCAGGCCGCGCGGAGCGGCGGGACCCGACTGGCGGCCAGGCGCGGTGACCTGGCGCAGCATCCACTCGGTCTGTTCCGCGCTCAGGCGCTGGCCCGGGTCTTTGCGCAGCAGCCCGTCGATCACCGGGGCCAGCGGGCCCGCGTACAGCGGCTGTTCCGGGTCGTCGCCGACGACGGCGGTCAGCGTGGCCAGCGCGCAGTCCCGCTCGAACGGCGGGTGTCCCTCGACCGCGGTGTAAAGCGAGGCGCCGAGGCCCCACAGGTCGCCCGGGGCCCCGGCCGCGCCGGGCGGCCCGCCCCGGGCCCGCTCGGGCGCGATGTACGACGGCGAGCCCATCACCGCACCGCCGCTGGCGAGCGTCGGGCTGCCGCCGGCCGGGCGCGCGATCCCGAAATCGGTCAGCACGACCCGCCCGTCCGAGCCGACCAGGATGTTGCCGGGCTTCACGTCCCTGTGCAGGATGCCTTCCCCGTGCGCGGCCCGCAGCGCGGCCAGGACGCCGAGGCCGACCGCCGCCGCCCGGCCCGGCGGCAGCGGACCGTCCTGCTGGATCAGCTCGTGCAGCGACCGGTAGGGCAGGAACTCCATCACGATTGACGGGTGGCCGTCCTCTTCGACGATGTCGTAGATGCGCACCACGTTCCGGTGGCTGAGGCGGCCGGCCAGCTGGGCCTCCCGTACCGCGCGGCGGCAGGCCAGCTCCTGTTCGCGCTCGGTCAGGTGCGGCGGGCAGAGCACCTGCTTCACCGCCACGTCCCGGTCGAGCACTTCGTCGTGCCCCTGCCACACAACGCCCATCCCGCCACGGCCGACGACCGTGGCGAGCCGGTAGCGCCCGGATAGCAGGTGTCCCGGCCCAGTCGCTTCCATGGGCGGCCAGCTACCCGGGCGTGCGCCGGATTAACACTCCCAGTCCAAACTGGGACGTAGGCGGTCAAAACAACTCCGCTGGTCAGGCCACCTGGTTAGGAACGGCGGTCTCGATTTCGGCCGGCGTCGACGGCTCCGGCGGGGCCGCGCGCCGCGGCGCGAACGACAGCCCGGCCGCCAGGCAGGCGAACGGGATGGCCGGGATCAGGTAGCGGTAGTCGAAGTCGGCGATCAGGATCGGGAACACCAGCAGGGCCACGGCGGTGACCCAGGGCAGCATCGTCGTGCCGCGCGGCGCCCAGTGCAGCCGCACGGAACTCAGCCGGAGCGAGCGCGCCGCCTGGAACGGCCGCCGGAGCGAGCCAGGATCGGCGCCGCGCTTCCTGGACCCCGTCACCGAGAACAGGCCGCCAAGGCCAACGAGGAAGATCAGCGCCAGCAGCGGCCCGTAGGTGTACACGACGCGCTGGTAGATCAGGATCGGGATCGCGGCCACCCGGTGCACCACGCCTGGCGCCTGGTGCCCGTACGACAGCCAGTCCTGGTAGGCCGTGCCGCCGGGGATCCATTCGTGGTCCGGGTTGTTCGGCGGCAGCAGGCTGTACTTCGCCGTCACGTAGTGCAGGTGGAAGCTGTAGTAGTAGGTCGTCCCCGCCCCCGGGTAGGCGATCCGCGGGAAGCCGAACGACATCAGCGTGTTGAAGAAGACTGTCCGCAGGTAGTCAAGCGGCTGGGCCTCGACGGCGTGCTCCGCGAACTGGGTCAGCAGCTTGTTGCCCGCGTAGCTGACCGGGCCGCCGATGGCGTCCATGTCCGCGTGGACCTGCGGCGCGTGCCAGACGAAGTTGCCGGGCGGTGTCCGGTCGACCAGCGGCGTCGTCGGGCAGACGAGCGCCTCCTGGCCGGTCGGCTTGATCCGCGCGCAGTCGGCGAACGACGACACCCGGCCCCAGAGGTAGAACCCCTCGGACATCGTCACGCCGTAGTGCCCGGTCCGGTCGTGGAACCAGCCCACGTAGGCCCCCACAGGGACCAGCGAAGCGACGGCGAACACGATCGCGACCAGCCACCCGCTGAGCGTCTTCCAGGCCCGCCCGCGCAGCAGCAGGAACAGCGGGAGGACGGCGAGCATGATCGCGCCCTCGGAGCGCACGATCGCCGCGTAACCGGCCAGCAGCCCGGCGATGACCGCGATCCACCAGCGGGTACGCTCCGGCCGCCACAGCAGCATCGCCACGGCGACCATCAGCAGGAACGTGAACACCGTTTCCGCCATGACCAGGTGCTCGTCCTCGATGATGTAGCCGTCGAGCAGCACCGGCAGCGTCGCGATTGCCGACCAGGTCTTCGACACGTGGGTGCGGCGGAGCAGCACGTAAATCAGCACCGCGACCGCGAGGCCCATCAGGTGCTGCACGGTGGTGACCAGGGTCAGCGAGTGGAACGGCTTCAGCACCCACAGGAACAGCGAGTACCCGGTCGACTTAGACAGGTTGGGCTGCGGCCGCAGGGCAGCGCCGAGGTACACGTAGGAGTCCCCTGCGAACCACAAGGCGCCCGGGTAGCCGATCATCGCGA
Organism: Trebonia sp.; assembly: GCA_036501515.1. Classification (GTDB taxonomy): domain Bacteria; phylum Actinomycetota; class Actinomycetes; order Streptosporangiales; family Streptosporangiaceae; genus Trebonia. Next base: position 17,239 of record DASYAD010000095.1, read on the forward strand.
GCAGCCGTAGCACGGCGCCCGCCGCGAGCGCCCAGGTAAACAGCTTGTGCTCACCAGCGAGGCTGCGCAGGCGCGGCACGACGAGTCGCGGATTCACGCCACGATCCTATCGGTGCGAACCGCGCGGCGTGGCCAACCCGCTTCGTCAAGCCCGGTGGCCTGCCGTTACGACAGGTAGTATCTCGTCGGGAAGGGAGTACGATGCCGCCGCACGGTTACGAGCGCCCGACCCGGTCCGGGTCGCCGCCGCCCCGCCCCGGCTTCGCTATGCGCCCGCCCGCCCCCGGCGACCCCGTCGACGCAGACCAGGACATCTGGGAACCCAGCCGACCGCCCGACGGCCGGGAACCGAACGGGCGCGAACCCAGCCCCCGCGAACCCAGCCCCCGCGAACCCAGCGGCCGGGAGCCCAACGGCCGCGAGCCTAACGCCCGTGACAGCCGCCGGCCGCCCGGTTCAGGCGCCTACGGCAGGCCAGTTCCCGAACCGTCCGACGTCCGCGGCGGCGCCGGCCCCGGCCGCGCCCGGGGTGACTTCGACCCGCGCCGTGAGCCTCGCCCCTACGCGGCCGACGGGCCCCGCCCCAGTTTCCGGCCGGGCCCGGAACCTGCTGGCGGCGGCCTGCGCCGCCGGCCCGGCGGCGGTTTCGGCACCGACCTGAGCGGTGACGGCCAGCATCCGCAGCAGCGGCCGGCGGATCCCGCGCCCGACCGCGCTGGCGGGCAGCGCCTCATCAAAGAAGTGCCCTACTCCGAGCGGATCGAGCAGCTGCTGGTCGCCGCACAGCGGCAGATCGCCGAGCACGCCGCCGCCGTCGCGGCCGACGCTGAGGTCGAGGCCGGGAAGATCCGGGCGGCGGCGGAGTCCTACGCCAGCGGGCTGCGGTCCTCAGCCGAGTTCGAGCGGGCCAGCGCGCGGTCCGAGTCCGAGCGTGAGGCGGCCAAGGCCAGGGCCGCGGCCGAGCGGGAGCGCGACGACATCGTGCGCGCCGCCCGCCGCGAGGCGGACGACATCCGCCGCCGCGAGCAGTTCCTGCTCGAGCAGTCCGAGGCGCTGCGCTCGCAGGCCGAGGCCGATCTCGACGTTGAGCTGGCTGACCGCCGGGCGGACGCGGAGCGGCTTGAGGGCGAGCGGCTGGCCGAGGCCCAGGAGGCCACCCGCAAGCTCGTCGAAGAAGCCGAACGGCGGGCGGCCGACGCCGAGAAACGCGCCGCCGACGCCACCGCACGGGCTGAACAGGCCAGGCGGGACGCCGAGGCCGACGCCAAGAAGGAAATCGCCGACGCCCACCGCAAGGCCGAGCTGGTTATCGCCCAGGCCAAGGACGAAGGCAAGCAGATCACGGCCGACCTCGAAGCCGACACCGACAAGCGCCGCGCCGCCCTGCAGAAGGAACTCGACGAGCTGACCAGGCAGAAGAACGAAGTCGACGAGAAACTGGCCCAGATGCGCCAGCTCTTCGCCGTCAGCGCCTTCCTCGACACCCCCGCCAGCTAGCAAGAGTTAACGGGTCGGCTGTTGCGGAGCCGCTGCACCCCCCGCCAGTGCCAGCACTTCTTGCTGTTATCAGATACACACGGTCGCACTTCCTATCAGTTGGCGTGGCCCGGCCGACTTCCTATCAGTTAGGTATGGACAAACCGGGACGATTTGAGCGGGAAAGTGGTCGTAACCGATAGAGAGTGGAGAATGCAGTCGCAACCGCAGGAAGTCGCAGGTACAGATCCGGGCTCGCGAACGGGAGGCGGAGGCACAATGCTGCACACCCGCCGTTTAGCCCGGCATAAGCCCGTATGCCACTGCCGCACTTGGGCAGCGGCCATCCCTGTCGAGATCTTCTTTGCGACGTCCTCCGCTCCAGCGCACGTCTTCCCCTTGTGGCGAGCGGATGAGTGGGCACTTGATCAGCAGCTTGTGTTTTTGGGCACCGTTGTCGCCATAGTCATTGCATGCCTGCCGCCGATCCGCCGCTTCCTCACCCGGCGCGGGCGGTCGATCATGCTGCGCGCCGGGTTCCCCCACAGGCACTACGCTATTCCATTATGAACGGGTTCTTTGGATCTTTTTTTACATTATGCTAATTTCGGCGTTTGACGCCAACCCCAGCTGGAAGGTTATTTTCCGGAACTCATTACCGGGATGCTTTTCTGGCTGACCGCCGCTAATCTCTGGAGCCGGGACCGCCGCTACTACCTGTACCGGCCGAATAAATTCGTCGACATGTACGACGACCCGAGGAACCGGCACTGGCTAGTGGCCGGCGGCGGCCCAGGTTTCTAGCTGGGCGACGAAGGCGGCCGCGTGCGGGGGCCAGGCCAGGTTGGCCAGGGCGTACTCGTGGGCGCGCAGGCCCGTCTTGACCCGCAGGTCCGGGTCCGCGTCCAGCCGCAGGATGGCGTCGCGGGCGGCTTCCGGGTCGTTGAAGGGGACCACGAAGCCGCCGCCGGCGGCTTCGACCAGGTCGACGGCAAGCGGCAGCGGGGTGGTCACCACCGGGACGCCGCGGGCCATGTACTCGGCGACCTTGGTGGGCATGGAGTGGCGGAAGTTCTCTTCGTCCTGCAGGAGCGACAGGCCCGCGATCGAGCCCTCCACCAGGCGCAGCGCCGCGCTGTTGGGGACGAAGCCGTGCCAGTGCACCGCGTCGCCGCCGTCCTCGATGTGCGCGCGGGCGGCCGGGTCGGCCTGGCCGACCAGCTCGACCGCGATCCCGTGCGGCTTGAGCAGACGGCCGAGCTCGACCATCTCGGCCGAGCCGCGGTCCGGTGAGAGCCAGCCGACGTAGACCACCCGGCGCGGGCCTGACGGCGGCGCCGCCGCTGCGGGAACGTTGGTCGTGTTGGGGACCACCGGGTGGGTGCCCGCGAAGCGGTCGTTGTAGCCGTGCTCGGCCAGGATCAGGTGCAGCCGACGCTCGGCCAGCTGCTCGGCCCTGGTCACGCCCTCGGCCGCGACGGGGCGCAGCCACTCGGGCAGCCACGCTTTGGTGGCCAGGGCGGCGGCGGTGTCCTCGTGGACGTCCCAGACCGTGGGCGGGCGCTTGTCCTTCGGCGGGAGGACGAGCAAAAGCTCGGGGTCGTGGACGATCAGCAGGTCGGCGCCCGCCGCCTGCTCGGCCATCGCGGTCCTGGCGGCCCGGATCGCGCCCATCCGGCGCCGGCCCGCCGCGCGGGGAATGGTGACCGTGCGGAGGTGACCACGCGTCCGTTCGGAAATACCCTGATCCGCCGCCACCGCCTCGCCGTGCGGGGCGATGTAGGTGACGTCGTGGCCGGCGTCGAGGATCGCCTGGATCTCGCGGAAGAAGATGCGGGCGTCAGCGGGGTGATGCACGACTGTGCAGACGACGACGCGCACCGTGCCTCCTCAGGCGGATTTGTCCGGGGGTCAGGGTCCGGCGGGGACTACAGGGGGAAAACCGAGTCGCCGGAGATCTTGCCGCGGGTGTCGAACAGCAGGTGGGCGCTGGCCGCGATGCCGGCCAGGTCGTACTCGCTGTGCGCCTGCAGCAGGATCGTCAGGTCGGCCTGCTCGGTCGGGACGGCCGCCTGGCGGATGTCTGCGCCGTCGACCTGCCAGCCGGCGACGAACGGGTCGTGGTAGCTCAGCACCGCGCCGCGCTGCAGCAGCTTGCGGGCGATCGGCCGGGCCGGGCTTTCCCGCTGGTCGGCGATGTCCTTCTTGTAGGTCACGCCGAGCAGCAGCACCTTCGCGCCCTTGAGCGGCTTGGAGTCGGTGTTGAGCAGCTCGGCCGCCCGGTCGACGACATAGCCGGGCATACGGGAGTTGATCTCCTGGGCCAGCTCGACGAACCGGAACGGGTGCTTCAGCTCCGCGCGGACCTTGTAGGACAGGTAGTTCGGGTCGATCGGGATGCAGTGGCCGCCGACGCCGGGGCCCGGGTAGAACGCCTGGAAGCCGAACGGCTTGGTCGCGGCGCAGCGGATCGTGTCCCACAGGTCGACGCCGAGCTCGTGGCAGAAGATCGCCATCTCGTTGACCAGCGCGATGTTGACATGACGGTAGGTGTTCTCGAGCAACTTGGCCATCTCGGCCTCGCGGGCCGACTTCGCCTTGACCACCGTGTCGCAGACGGTGCCGTAGAACGCCGCGGCGGCGTCGGTGCAGGCCGGGGTGAGGCCGCCGACGACCTTGGGCGTGTTGCGGATGCCGTACCGCTCGTTCCCCGGGTCGATCCGCTCGGGCGAGAACGCCAGGTGGAAGTCGATGCCTGCGGCCAGGCCCGAGGCCTTCTCGAGCATCGGGCGGACGATCTCGTCGGTGGTGCCCGGGTAGGTGGTGGACTCGAGGACGACGAGCCCGCCCGGCTTGAGCAGCGTCGCGGCGGTCTCGGTGGCGGCCTTGACCGCGGTCAGGTCAGGTCCGTCCGACTCCGACAGCGGGGTGGGCACGCAGATCACGGTGACGTCCGGCTGCGGCGTGATGCCCGCGGCGTCGGCGGTGGCGCGGAAGCCGCCCGCCACCATCGCGGCGATGTCCGCGTCGGACAGGTCGTCGACGTGGGAGCGGCCGGCGTTGAGCCCGTCCACTGTCGCCTGCCTGATGTCGAGGCCCGTGACGTTCAGGCCGGTGCGCACGGCCTCCTGGGCCAGCGGCAGGCCGACGTAGCCAAGCCCGATGATCACCACGTTCACGAAACCGACCTCCTCATGGATGACCCCCATGGTAACCGCGGCGCGCCGCGCCCGCGCGGTTGTCGCGTGATGACGCGGTGCGTGTCACAGGCCGCTCACAGGGCGCCAAGGCGCTGGTAGGCGGCCCGGTAGCGGGCGGCGTTGTGGGCCCAGGTCCGGTCGCGGGCGACCCAGTCCCTGGCGCTCGCCCCCAGCTTGGCCCGCAGGTCAGGGCTGGCCAGCAGCTGCTCGAGGCGGCCCGCGAGCTCGCCGGCGTCGAGCGGGGGCGACAGCAGGCCCGTTTCCTGGTCCTTGACGATCTCGCTCAGCGCCCTGACCGAGCTCAGCACCACCGGCAGGCCGCTGGCCATCGCCTCGACCGGCTTGAGCGGCGTGACCAGCTGGCAGACCCGGTCCGGGGTGCGCGGGACCACGAACACGTCGAGGACGGCGTGGTAGTCGCGGACCCGGCTTGACGGCACCCGGCCGGTGAAGACGGCGTCCAGGCCGAGCGCCGCCGCCTGCCGCTGCAGCGTGGTCCGCTCGGGCCCGTCGCCGACGATCAGCGCCCGTACCGGGAGGCCGCGGTCACGCAGGATCTTGACCGCGTCCAGCAGGGTGCCGATGCCCTCGTGCGCGACCAGGCTGGAGACCAGGCCGACGACCTGCTCCCCCGGCTTGATGCCGAGGCTGGCCCGCAGCCGCCCGCCGTCGTCCGGCAGCGGCTCGAGGAACTGCTCGCTGACCCCGTTGGGCACGATGATCACGTTGCCGGCCGGCACGCCGCGGGCCACGATCTCCTCCCGCATCGCCTCGCCCAGGGTCACCACCAGGTCCGCGGCCTTCATGCAGTGGGTCTCGAGCGCCCGGGTGCGCACGTAGCGGTCGCTTGACGTGAGACCGTCCGAGCCCGCGTGCCGCGACAGCCAGGTGTCCTCCCAGAACCCGCGCACCTCGTACAGCACGGGCAGCCCGGTCGCCTCGCGCAGCGCCAGGGCGATGACCGCGTTGGCGTAGTTGGACGCGGCGTGCAGCACGGCGGGCCGCAGCTGGCCGGTGAGGCGGGCGGCGCGGCCCAGGTGGGCGTGGTAGAGGCGGTCCATCCGGCCGGGCATGACCCACGGCAGCAGCCGGTGGTACGGGACGCCGTCGACCGTGACGGCGGCGCGGCCGTCGATGGCGCCTGCCGTGACAGGGAAGCCGATCCTGGTGCTGACGTGCGGGTCCATTCCAGCCGCGCGCTGGGCGAGGGCGATTTCCTGGGTCCTGATCGTGTAGCCGGCGCTGGTCGAGGGCAGCGCGTCGGTGACCACGTGCAGCACCCGGCCCCGGGTGGGCGGCTGCGGCGGCCTGGCCGCCCCGTCGCGCAGCCGCAGGCCGTCTGGCTCGAGCATCGCCAGCTCGGCCATCAGCGACCGGCGCAGCCGGGCCGCGCGCCAGCCGCGGGCGCCGTCGAGCGCGCGGATCGCGTCGGTGAGGCGCCCCTCCCGGTACGCGAGCCTGGCCGCGAGCCGCGGGCGCGCGCCGTTGTGCTCGGACAGCCGGGCAAGGGCCGACCTGGCGACAGTAGGCTGGTCTACCGCGAGGCTAAACGCGGCGAGCCGGGACGGCGACGCTTCCAGTGCGGTGAGCGCGCCTCGGCGGTCCCCCGCGCCCCACAGCGCGGCGGCCCTGCCGTAGGGGCCCGCGAGCCCGACAAGGCCGCGCAGCGGTGGTGGCAGCGCCCGCCAGGCGAGCGTCACCGCGCGCACCGGATCGTCGGTCACGTGCCGCAACATGACGGATGCGGCGAGCACGACCGCTCGCGGTGTCGGGTTTACAGTCACGCCGGCAGATATTAGCGGCAATCAGCGAACGCAACAGCACCGAAGGAGACTCCGAAGCCGAATGGGCGCGACGATCACGCATGTACTCGGGGCCAGGCCGAACTTCGTCAAGGCGGCGCCGGTCATCAGGGCGCTGGCCGCGCTCGGCGTCGCCCAGCGCGTCGTGCACACCGGGCAGCACTACGACGAGCGAATGTCGGACGTGTTCTTCGTCCAGCTCGGCCTGCCGAAGCCGGACGTCAACCTCGGGGTCGGGTCGGGGACGCAGGCCACGATGACGGCCGGCGTGCTGACCGGCATGGAGCGCGAGTTCCTCGACAGCCCGCCGTCGCTTGCGGTGCTCTACGGTGACGTGAACTCGACCGTCGGGGCCGCGCTGGCGGGCGTGAAGCTCGGGGTGCCGCTCGCGCACGTCGAGGCCGGGCTGCGCTCGTTCGACGTCACGATGCCGGAGGAGATCAACCGGCGGCTCACCGACCAGATCTGCGACCTGCTGTTCTGCACCTCGCCCGAGGCGCTGGGGCACCTGGCCAGGGAAGGGCGGCCGGACAGCGCGATGTTCCTGGTCGGCAACCCGATGATCGACACGCTGGTCGCCAACCTGGACAAGTTCGACGCCGCCGCGGCGCGCGCCGCCCACGGCCTCGGGATGAGCCGCTACGTGGTCGCCACCTTGCACCGGCCGGCCAACGTCGACTCCCCCGAGCGGGCGGCGGACCTCGTACGGGCGCTGCACGAGGTCGCGGCCGAGCTTGACGTGATCATCCCGCTGCATCCCCGCGGCCGGGCCACGCTGACCGAAGCAGGCTTGCTCGACTCGCCGCGGATTCACGTAGTCGACCCGCTTGGTTACATCGAGTTCATGTCGCTGGT
>DASYAD010000096.1:0-4639 GCA_036501515.1 Trebonia sp.
GCGGCTACCGCAGGCCGACGCTCGCGGTCGAGATCATCACCGCGCGCACCGCCCTGGCGAGCGCGGGCATCGCCGCCCGCGACGAGGCGGACGTCATGGTGCTTTCCGGGACGTTCGACCCGGACTCGGAAGCGGCCCTAGCCTGGTGCCTGCGCGAGGCGGTCACCAACGTCGTCCGCCACTCAGGCGCGAAGAACTGCTACATCAGCCTCACGCAGCGCCCCGGCAGCATGTCCCTGATCGTCCGCGACGACGGCAAGGGCCACACCGCGGCGGACTGCGGCGGCACCGAGCCGCCTGGGGCCGGCCTGCTGTCGCACCCGTCCAGCGGCCGTGTCACCGGCACCGGGCTGCACGGGATGGCCGAGCGGCTGAGCGCGGTCGGCGGTTCCCTGGAGCTGCGCCCGGACACGCGCCCTGGCTTCCGCCTCGTCGCGACCGTCCCAGTCGCCCCGCAAACCCCGGTCGCCTCTGCCAGCGAGGTGACATCATCGAGAGCGTGATACGGGTACTGCTCGCCGAGGACCAGGCGATGATCCGCGAGGCCCTCGCCGCCCTCCTGTCGTTCGAAGACGACATCGAGGTGGTTGCTCAGGTCGGCCGTGGTGACGAAGTGACAGCCGCCGCGCAGGCCGCCAAGCCCGACGTCGCGCTGCTCGACATTGAGATGCCCGGCGCGGACGGCCTCACCGCTGCCGCCGCGCTCCGCCGGGCCTGCCCGAACATCAAGATCATCATCCTGACCACCTTCGGCCGCCCGGGCTACCTGCGCCGGGCCATGGAATCCGGTGCGTCCGGATTTATCGTGAAGGATTCCCCGGCGGACAAGCTCGCCCGCACCATCCGCGACGTCCTGGCCGGCCAGCGGGTCATCGACCCCGACCTGGCCGCGGCCGCGCTCGCCGAGGGCGCCAGCCCGCTCACCCCCCGGGAGCGAGAAGTGCTGGCCGCTGCCGCGCGCAGTGACGGCGCGACGATCGCCCAGCTCGCCGCCGAACTGTTCCTGTCCGAGGGCACCGTGCGGAACTACCTGTCCTCCTGCATCCAGAAGACGGGTGCCCGCAACCGAACGGAAGCCCAGCGCATCGCCCAGGAGCGCGGTTGGCTCTAGTGGTCGCCATAAAATGAACCGTGGCAACCCCTGGTTATCTACGTTTCCCGCATGTTTATGGTGACTTGCTGGCCTTTGTCGCCGAGGACGACGTCTGGCTCGCCCCTGCGGACGGTGGCCGTGCGTGGCGGCTGACCTCCGACGGCGGCCAGGCCAGCCATCCGAGGTTCTCCCCTGGCGGTGCCACGATCGCGTGGACAAGCTGGCGTGACGGGAGCATCCCCGAGGTCTACTCCGCCGATACCGACGGAGGCGTGGCGACTAGGCGCACGTACTGGGGCGACCTGCGCACCCGCGTCACCGGCTGGACTGACGCCGGCGAGGTCCTCGCGATCACGGCCGCCGACCAGCCGTCCGCCCAGCGCACCATGGCCTACGCGGTGTCGCTCGACGCCCCGCCCCGCCGCCTGCCGTTCGGGCAGGTCAACGACCTCGCGCTCACGACTGCCGCGACCGTCCTGCTGACCGGGCAGCGCGGCGACCCGTCGCACTGGAAGCGCTACCGGGGCGGCACCGCGGGCCGCCTCTGGGTCGCGACCGGCGACGATCCGCTGTTCACCCGGGTGCTCAGCCAGCTGAACGGCCAGCTCGCCGCCCCGATGATCGTCGGCGGCCGCCTGGTGTTCCTGTCGGACCACGAGGGCACCGCGAACCTGTACTCGGCCACGCTCAACGGCGATGACCTGCGGCGGCACACCGACCACGACGGGTTCTACGCCCGCAACCCCGCGACCGACGGCACCAGCATCGTTTACCACGTGGCAGGCGACATCTGGCGGCTGGACAGCCTCGCCCCCGGCGCCGCGCCTCGCAAGCTCGACATCCAGCTCACCACCCCGCCCGCCGCCCGCATGCCCCGCGTCATCACCGCGAGCGATCACCTCGGCGAGCTCGACTGCGACGAGACCGGCCAGGCCAGCGTCGTGGAAGTACGCGGCACCATCCACTGGCTCACCCATTCCGACGGCCCCGCGCGCGCCCTGTCGGTGAACCCGGCCGCCCGCGCCCGGCTGCCCCGCATCCTCGGCAAGACCGGCAAGGTCGCCTGGGTGACGGACGCCGGCGGCGGCGACGCCATCCAGATCGCCGAGATCGAACCGGACTCAGCCAGCACTGTGACGACGCTGACCTCTGCCGATCTTGGCAACGTGACGCAGCTGGTGGCGTCTCCGGACGGGGCGAAGCTCGCCGCCGCGTCACACGACGGGCGGCTGCTGCTCGTCGACGTCGAGTCCGGCGAGGTCACCGAGCTGGCCGAAGGAGACGACGGCGACATCGAAGACGTCTCCTGGTCGCCGGACTCGGCGTGGCTGGCCTGGGCGCAGCCGGGGCCGCAGCCGCTCGCCCGCATCCGGCTGGCCCGGGTTGACGACGGGTTCACGGTGGACGTGACCGACGGCCGCTTCGTCGACAGCGACCCGGTCTTCACCATCGACGGCCTGTACCTGGCCTTCCTGTCCCGCCGCACCTTCGACCCGATCTACGACGCGCACTCGTTCGACCTCTCCTTCCCGTTCGGCGCCCGGCCCTACCTGGTGCCGCTGGCCGCGCACACGCTGTCGCCGTTCGGGCCGCTCCCCGGCGGCCGTCCCGTCGGGGGCGGGGAGAGTTCAAAGGATTCCGCAGAACGAGTTCGGCTGACCGTGGATACCGACGGAATCTCCTCCCGCGTGGTGGCGGTTCCGGTGGACGAGGCGCGGTATTACTACCTCGCTGCGGCCAAGGGCGGCCTGCTCTGGCTGCGGTACCCGCTGTCCGGCGTGCTCGGCGAGGGCACCGCCGACCCCGAGGACGGGCACCCGTCGCCCGCGCTTGAGCGGTTCGACCTGCGTAAGCGCGAGTCAAGCGTCCTCGCGAACGAGGTGAGCTGGTACGCGGTCAGCGGCGACGGCGCGCGGCTCGTCATCGCCCATCACGGCGACGTGCGCGTCGCCCCGGCCGACCGGAAGATCGACAACGGCTCGTCCGACGACGTGGTCAACGTGGACCTGACCCGCGCCAGGTTCCAGGCCGACCCGGCGGCCCTGTGGCGGCACGCGTACGCGGAGTTCGGCCGGCTGCTGCGCCGCGACTTCTGGACCCCGGACATGTCCAGCGTGGACTGGGACGGCGTGCTCGAGGAATACAGGTTCCTGCTCGACCGAGTGCGGACCTCAGCCGAGTTCAGCGACCTGCTCTGGGAAGTGGCCGGCGAGCTCGGCACGTCTCACGCTTATGTCACGCCGTCGGGCACGTTCTCCGCCAGGTCGGCGCAGCGCGGCCAGCCGGCGGCGCTCCTCGGTGCCGACGTGGTACGCGCCCCCGACGGACGCTGGCTGGTGGAGCGGGTGCTGCCAGGCGAGTCGTCCGACCCGCGGGCCCGGTCACCGTTCGCCGCCCCCGGCGTGGCGGTCCGGGAAGGCGACGAGATCATCGCGGTGGACGGCCGCCCGGTGGACCCTGTGCACGGCCCGGGCCCGGCCCTGGCCGGCACCCACGGCAAGCCGGTCGAGCTGACGATCAAGCCCGCCGACCCGTCACTTGTACCGCGCCCCCCAGCCCAACCGGACGACGACGAGGCCGAGGAATCCTCGGCCGAGAAAGACACCAAGGACTCGGCAGCCGCACCGGAGCACGGAACCGCTGCGGCCGCGGCAGCGGAGCCGCAGCCGGAGGACACCGCGACCGACGAAGACTCGGCAGACGCGGATGCGGTCGCTGGCCCGGATGCGGCTGCCGGCCCGGATGCGGCTGCCGGCCCGGATGCGCCGGAGCTTGAGTTCCCTGAGACGCGCCGCGTGGTGATCGTCCCCCTCTACGACGACCGCCGGCTCCGCTACCAGGACTGGGTAGCCGACCGCCGCCAGTTTGTCCGCAGCAGGTCCGACGGCCGGGTCGGCTACCTGCACGTGCCGGACATGATGGGGGAGGGCTGGGCGCACCTGCACCGCGACTTGCGCGCCGAGATGAGCCGCGACGCCCTGATCGTCGATGTCCGTGGCAACCGGGGCGGGCACACCTCACAGCTGATCATCGAGAAGCTCGCCCGCCGCATCGTCGGCTGGAAGATCCCGCGCCACCTGCGTCCGTACAGCTACCCGCAGGAGGCGCGGCGCGGCCCCATGGTCGCGCTAACCGACGAGTTCGCAGGCTCCGACGGCGACATCGTGACCGCCGCCATCAAGTCGCTTGGCCTCGGCCCGGTGATCGGCGCCCGCACCTGGGGCGGCGTGGTGGGCATCGACGGCCACGGCCACGGCCTGGTCGACGGCACCAGGATCACGATCCCGCGCTACGCCTCCTGGTTCAACGAGTTCGGCTGGTCCGTGGAGAACTACGGCGTCGACCCCGACACGGAGGTGCTGATCACCCCGGACGACTGGGCCGCCGGCCACGACCCCCAGCTCGAGGTGGCGGTGGACCGGGCCCTGGCCCTGCTGGCGGAGAACCCGTTGCCCGAGCTCCCCGACCCGTCCACCGGCCCGGACAAGCGCCGCCCGCCGCTGCCGCCCCGGCCGTGAGCACTGCCGCCCCGGCCGTGAGCACTGC
>DASYAD010000097.1:0-2121 GCA_036501515.1 Trebonia sp.
GCCTCGAGCAGCGTGGCGACCGTCAGCCCGGCGGCCCCGAGCGACAGCTGCCGCCGCGCGATCGGCAGGCACTTGTGCGTCTTCGCGTGCGGCCGGAGCGCCACGCCCGCCGCACCGGCCGCGGCGGCCATCCGGGTCAGGTTGCGCTCCACACGCCCGGCGGACACCACCACAGCGGGAGTCTCAAGATCATCGGGAACCAGCATTGCCCCATTCTTTCGCCTAGCGCGTGCAGCAAAAAAGCCGCGGCCCCCGACCCCCATCGGGGGCCTGGTACCGGAGGCTAGCTCCGGTCGCTCCTGGCCGATGCAGCCGTCAGGGAGGCAAGCTCCGCGTGCCGGGTGACGAGGGCGAGGTTGAGGACACTCTCCAGGGCTTCGATCTTGTAGTTCAGTTGCCTGAGTTGCGGTCCGACGTTGGCCGTGATCTCGCGGCGCAGGTAGCGGACGCAGAACGCGCCGCCGATCAGTGTGCCTAGCAGGAGACCTGTCAGGAACGTCAGCTCGACCATCTCAACCCCCAGAGCGTCGCTCAGCTCACCTTCACTACAGAATGAGGGCGGGCCGGACGACTTCTGACACTCCCGACAGGCCGAGGGTCGTCGGTTGAGAGTGCAGTCAAGAGCAGTTAGTCGTGAACCAGAGCCGCGTCAGGTGCAATAGACGTGGTGATAGACGACGACGAGCTGATCGCGGCGATAGCCAGCGGCGGCGGCGATGGCGACGACACGGCGCTGCGGGAACTGTTCTCCCGGCACGCGCCGTGGCTCGCCGCGCGGCTGCGCAAGGCCTTGCCGCCAGACGACGTCGAGGACGTGCTGCAAGAGACTTTCATCGCGGTGTGGCAGAACGCGAAGACCTACCAGCCCCGGGGCGTCCCGGCGGCCTGGCTCTGGGTGATCGCGCGGAACCAGGCGGCGATGCTGCTCAGAAAGCGCGGCCAGCCGCCCGTGCCGCTGCCCGGCGAGGACACCGAGGAGACCGGGCCGAGCGCGGATCCCGCCGAGACCGTGCTCGCCAGGGCGGAGCTGGCCGCCGCGACGCAAGCGCTCAGCGGCGCTGACCGTCACGCGGAACGCGAGGTGTGGCGGCTGCTGTACGTCGAAGACCGGCCGGTGGCGGAGGTGGCGCAGCTGACAGGCGTCCCCGAAGGCACGGTCAAGAGCCGCGCGCACCGCGCGCGACGGCTGCTCCGCGCCGCCCTGCACGGCGCCGGCACCCATAGCGCGGAAGGAGGCACGCGATGACCGCACCAGATGACGTGGACCTCGATCGCGTCTGGACCAACGTCGCAGCCGAGGTATGGCGCCGCCACCCCGGCCGGCTGGAGCAAACCGCGGCGAGGCTTCTAAGGTCGCCCGGCCTGGCCCGCGCGCTGCTCACCACGCCGTCGCTGCTCGGCCCGTGGCTGATCGGGAGCACGCTGGTGCTCGCCATCGGCGCACTCGTCCAGCTGGGCGCGGACCAGCCGCTCGTCTGGCTCATCGCCCCGGCGGTCGCGGCGGTCGGCATCGCCTACGCCTATGGCCCCGGCATCGACCCGGCCTGGGAGCTGGCCTGCAGCTGCGCGGTCAGCGACCGGCTCGTGCTGCTGACCAGGGCCATTGCGGTGTTCGCGGTGAACGCCATACTCGGCGTGGCCGCGAGCGCCGCGACGCTCGGCACCACGGCGGGGACACACACCGCGCAGCTCACCTTCGGCTGGCTGATCCCGATGACCGCGGTCTGCACACTGACCCTGGCCGTCGCGGTCGCCGTCAGGTCGGCCGCCGTGGGCGCGGGCGCCGGGGTGGCCGCGTGGATCGTCGTCGTGCTCGGGCGCGGCGCCCTTGACAGCGCCGCCAGCAGCCCCGGCCTGTCGCCGTCGCCGTCGGCCGGCGCCAGCCTCGCCGGCGCTGTCACCGATCCGAACCTTTACCTGCTGTACCTGGCGGTCGCGGCCTGCTGCGCCGCGGTTGTCTACTACGTCACCCGTCCGCAAAGGGGCGCCCAGTGAACATCGAACTGTCCGACATCACCCGCAGATTCGGCCGGAACGTGGCCGTCGACGGGGTAACCCTCGACGCGGGCCCGGGGGTTCTCGGCCTCCTCGGCCCGAACGGCGCCGGCAAAACCTCCCTGC
>DASYAD010000098.1:0-6200 GCA_036501515.1 Trebonia sp.
ACGCCGACGCCGCCCGCGCCGATGAGACCCTGGCCGGCCTGGCGCCGGGGCTGCGGCATGACCAGCTGGCCCGCAAGGCCACCGCGGTGGCAATGAAACTCGACCCCGAAGCTTTCCAGCGCGGTAAAGAGAAGGCCCGCGCAGACCGGCAGCGGGTGCAGGCCGGGCGGGAGGAGTCCGGCAACGCGTTCCTGTCCGGCCGGGAGCTCGCCACCGAGGACGCGCTGGCGTCCAAGGCGCACATCGACGCCCTCGCCATCGCGCTGCGCCGCGGCGGCCTGCCCGGCACCCTGCAGCACCTGCGGGTGCTCGCCTTCAACGACCTGACCCAGGGCCGTAACCCGCTCGCCCGCCTCACCGGATCCCGGCCCGCCGAGCCAGCCGGCCAGGGCGGCTCCGGCAGCCCGGCACCTGATCAGCAGTCGCCCGGCGACGGACCCCAGCCGCACGGTGTGCCCTGCGGCGACGCGGGCGCCGGCCACGATGACCCCGCCGGCGACAGCACTGACGCCGGCGACAGCGATGAGGACGACGCCAGCTGGGACGGCTGCCCCGACATGACCCAATGGCAGCACGAGCGCCGCGGCACCGCCGAGGACGACGACCACCACGACGGCGCCGGCGTCCCGGCCGGGCCGCCGGCGCCGTTCCCCGCGCTGATCAACCTCACCGTCCCGGCCGGCACCGCCTACGGCTGGTCGGCCGCGCCCGGCGACATCGGCGGCTGGGGACTCCTCGACCCCGGCGACACCCGCCGCCTGCTCCAGGCCGCCGCACTGCACCCCCGCACCCGCTGGCGCGTCACCCTGCTCGCCCCCGACGGCACCGCCGCCGCGCACGGCCGCGCCCGCGGCCCCCACCCCTGGATCCCGCCGCCGGAAGGCAGCCAGCGAAATCGCGACGGTCCCGACACCCGGCAGGCCGCCGCGCTCACCGAACTGCTGCGCCGCCTCAACGTCACCCTCACCCCGATCGCCAAAGGCAGCTGCGACCACGCCAGCCGCGAAGACCGCTACACCCCCAGCCGCAAACTCAAAGACCTGATCCGCGCCCGCACCGCCCGCTGCACCGCACCCGGCTGCGGCGCCCAGGCCGTCCACTGCGACCTCGACCACACCCACCCCTACCCCGCCGGCCTCACCTGCCAGTGCGACCTCGCGCCCGCCTGCAGACGCCACCACCGGTGCAAGCAAGCCCCCGGCTGGCGGCTCACCCAGCCCGAACCCGGCGTCATGCACTGGACCACACCCTCCGGACGCAGCTACACCAGCAAGCCCACCGTCTACGACGTATGAGTGCCTGACGGGCGTTGACCCGGCGTACCGTTGGTAACGGCAAGCCAGGCGGTGACAGGGACGGGAGGATCGGATGGCCATCTTCCGGGCATACGCCAAGGTCCTGGAACCCGATGATCCGTCACTGCGGATCTACGAAGCAGGCTTGTCGCCATGCCCCGGGCAACCGGGACTGGTGCTCGCGGACGTGCTGCGGCGGACGGGCGGCGTCTACGAGACGACGGCCCCGCTCCCGCCGGAGTTCCGCGACGACATTCGCGAGGTCGCGGAACTGACGTCGGACGCCGAACTGCTCGCGATCGCGGATCTGACCGAGGTGCCCGTGTCCCTTGAGCACCTGGGCGGCCTCGACCCGCAGACGCGCATCGTCATCAGAACAGAGCTTCGTTATGAGGCAGACGAGAGCGCACGGGTGAGCGGGGCCGGGAAGCACCGGCCGGCCGTGGCCACGATCATGCCCGACGGCACGGTCGTTGCCGGGGACGCTTTTCCCGCGGCGACGAGCTTAGCCGCGGAAGGCGGTGCGGTAGGCCGTCGGGCTGACGCCGACTGTTCGGTGGAAGTGCCGGCGCAGCGTGGTGGCCGTGCCCATGCCGCACCGCGCTGCGATCTGCTCGACTGAGGCCTCTGTGCGCTCGAGCAGGTCCTGGGCGCGGGTGATGCGCTGGTGGTGCAGCCATCCGAGAGGGCTGAGCCCGACCTCCGCGCGCATCCGGCGAGCGAGCTGGCGGGCGCTGAGCCCGGACTCCCGTGCGAGGTCCCGCACGGTGAGGGGCTTGTCGAGGTGGGCTCGAGCCCAGTCCAGGGCCGACCCGAGCCGGTCGGTCACCCGCGGGTCGGGCGGCGGTGCGATGAACTGGGCCTGGCCGCCAGGACGGTGCGAGGCCACCACCAAGCGCCTGGCCAGCCCGTTCGCGGCGGAGGCGCCGTGGTCGCGATGGACGAGGTGCAGGCAGAGGTCGAGCGCCGCTGTCTTTCCGGCCGAGGTCAGTACCTGGCCGTCGTCGACGTAGAGCACGTCGGCTCGGACGGTGACGCGGGGATGAAGCCGGGCGAGCTGCGGTGCGTGCATCCAGTGCGTGGCCGCCATGCGTCCGTCGAGCAGACCCGCCGCGGCGAGGACGAACGCCCCCGTGCACAGCGCGGCTATCCGCACGCCCGCGTCGTGCGCCGCGTGCAGCGCCGCCAACAGGGCCGGATCCGGCTGCCTGTCAAGGACGGTGGTGGACGGGACCACGACGGTGTCGACCTTGGCTAGTTCCGCGAATCCGCCCGCCGCGAACCCGGGGAGCCATGGAGACGGTGATCCGTCCGGGGTACAGACGAGAAGGTCGTACCACTGGCCCGTCGGTGACAGATCGGAGCGGTCGACCCCGAAGACCTCGGCTGCGATCGCTGTCTCGTAGAGCATCGCGTCCTCATGGAGGGCGAGCCCGACCACATGACCCATGTCTCAAACTGTACGCACCATGTCAGATCAGCCACTCACGCCGGGTCCGGCGGCCTTGATTAGATCGCGGTCATGAAGAGATACGTGCTGGTCTACGGCGCCCACGGGCACACCGGTCGGTTTGTCGTCGCCGAACTGCTGCGCCAGGGCCTGACGCCGACCCTGTCGGGGCGCGACTCGGCAAGGCTCGGCGAGATGGCCGGTCAGTTCCCCGGCCTGGAAGTGCGGGCGGCGACTGTGGGCGACAGCCACTCGCTGGACAGCGCCGTCCGCGGCGCCTCGGTGGTGGTGAACTGCGCCGGCCCGTTCCTGGACACCGCCGTCCCTGTGGCGGCTGCCGCCGTACGCGCCGGGGCGCACTACCTGGACGTCACCGCCGAGCAGCCGGCGGTCCAGCAGGTGTACCGGGCTCACGAGGAGCAGGCATGGCGCACCGACGTCGCCGTCATACCGGCGATGGCGTTCTACGGCGGGCTCGCCGACCTGCTGGCGACCGACGCCGCGGCTGGCTGGGAAACCGTCGATGCGATCACCGTTGCGATCGGCCTTGACCGGTGGTGGCCGACCGAGGGCACCAGGAACACCGGCCGGCGCAACACCGCGACCCGCCTCGTGGTCGACGGCGGCCGCCTCGCCCCGGCGCCGAGCCCGGCGCCGCGGCGCGACTGGGAGTTTCCCCCGCCGCTCGGGCGGCAGACCGTAGCCGGCACCCCGTTCGCCGAGATCATCACCATCGCGCGTCACCTGGCCGCGTCAAGAATCGACACCTTCCTCGCGACCGTGGCGCTGGAGGACATCCGGAACCCCGCGACACCCGCCCCCCGGGCCATCGATGAGACCGGCCGCTCAGCGCAACAGTTCGCCGTCGACGTCGTTGTGCGCCGCGGCGAGCAGGAGCGCCGTATTTCGGCGGCCGGGCGCGATATCTACGCGGTCACGGCACCGCTTGTCGTCGAGGCGGCCAGACGGCTCATCGACGGTCGCGCCAAGGTGCAGGGCGCGGCCGCGCCCGGCGAGGTCTTCGACGCCGTGGACTTCCTGGACGCACTCAGCCCGCACCACCTGACGATTCGCCGCTAGCTCTGGTCGTCGTCGCCTTGCCCCTGCCCCTTGACTGACTCGGAGTCCCCGTGGCCATGCCGCGATTCCGGGTTCGGGTTGTAGGAGACATAGGGGTGAGAGGCCCTTGTCGGTGACGTCCGGGCGGTCGTGTGCGGGCTGGCTGGCGTGCTTGGGCGCGCGCTGGCCGTTGCCGGGTGCGTGCTGGGCGCGGACGGCGGCGCGACGACCGCGGACGTGGCCGGCTGGTTCTGCGATGAGCTCGTCACGCCTAGACCCACGGCGGCGCTACCCGCCGCGAGCACCGCCAGCGCCGCCGATCCGATTGCTGCCGCCAGCGAACTCTGAGATCGGCGAGGGCTTGGAGCGGCTGGGCTGGCCACGTAAGCGGGCGCCGCGCTGACGCCGCGGAGCAGCCGCTCGGCCTCGTCCGCGTCGAGGCGCCTGTCCGGGTCCTTGCGGAGCAGGCCGCTGAGCACCGGCCAGAGCGGGCCCGCGTGGGTGGCCGGCGCCAGCTCGTCGGCGACCACGGCAGTGATGCTCGCCAGCGCGTTAGCCCGCTCGAACGGCGGATGGCCCTCGACCGCGGTGTACAGCGAGGCGCCAAGCCCCCACAGGTCACCCTGGGCGCCTGAGTGTCCGCCGCGGGCACGTTCGGGAGCGATGTAGGACGGGGACCCGATGAGCACGCCGACGGTGGTGGCCGCCTGGACGTCGGCGGCCCAGGCGATCCCGAAGTCGGTGAGTACCGCCCGGTCATCCGGGCCGATCAGGATGTTCGCCGGCTTCACGTCCCGGTGGACGATGCCTGCCGCGTGCGCGGCGCGCAGCGCCGCGAGGATCTGTAGGCCGACATGGGCCGCCTCGGCGGGGGTGAGCGGCCCGTCTTCCTCGATGACGTCCAGCAGCGACCGGTAGGGCAGGAGCTCCATCACGATCCACGGGCAGCCGTCTTCGACGATGTCGAAGACGCGGATCACGTTCCGGTGAGTCAGCCGGGCGGCCACCTGGGCTTCCCTGGTGGCGCGGCGGCAGGCTGACTGCCGCTCCTGGTCGGTGAGGTACGGCGGCCAGATCATCTCCTTCACCGCCACGTCGCGGCTGAGAAGCTCGTCGCGGGCACGCCACACGACGCCCATTCCGCCGTGACCGATGACCGCGCTGAGCATGTAGCGCCCGGCGACCACCCGTCCCACTTCAGCTGTTTGCATGCCGGCGCACTACCCGCGCGCGGGCGGTGCTAACAATTGATCTTTCAGAGGCTAACTAACTTGAGGAGACCGAGATGCCGCGCGTCGATGTGTAGATCCCCACCAGTGATGGCGTGAGCGACGGATCGCTGCACGTCCCCGACGGGGCAGGGCCGTGGCCGGGCGTGGTCGTCTTCCCCGACGCTTTCGGGCTGCGGGACACCATGCGGGACATGGGCGACCATCTCGCCAGCCTCGGGTACGTCGCGCTCGTTCCCGACGTCTTCTACCGGGCGGGCGACTGGGCACCGTTCGACCCGGCCACCGCGTTCACCGACGAGAAGGAACGCCGGCGGCTCTTCGGCCTCATGAGCGGCCTCACCAACGGCCGGGTCATCACCGACGCGGACGCCTACGCCGACTTCCTGCTGGCGCGGCCGGAGGTGCGCGGGACCGCCGTCGGAACCACCGGTTACTGCATGGGCGGCCGCATGTCGCTGGTGGCGGCGGGCGGCATCGGAGACAAGATCGCCGCGGCCGCGTCGTTCCACGCGGCGCGGGTCGCCATCCCCGACGACCCGAACAGCCCGCACCTGGCGGCCGGCAAGATCCGCGCCGCGGTCTACGTGGCCGGCTCCATCGAAGATCAGGGGTTCACCGCCGAGCACGCCGAACTGCTCGACAGCGCGCTGACCGCGGCCGGCGTGCCGCACACCATCGAGTTCTACCCCGGGCACCACGGGTTCGCCGTGCCGGACAACGCACCCTACGACCCTGCGCTGGCCGAGCGGCACTGGGAGGCGCTGCGCGGTTTCTACGCCGAGCAGCTCTTATCTGCTGGACGTGCGATTACGCCGGGGCGGGAGTCATCGGCTCGGCAGCGATCGCGGCAGCCCGAACCACGGCAGGACGCTGGCCTCGAAACGGGTCATGGCGCGGATGCGGTCGCCGCTCAGGGTCAGGACGTACAGGCCGATCCCGTGCCTGATGCCGTCAGAGGAGCGCAGGTACGCCCCGAATGCCGGCTGGCCGTTGGCCCGCGTCGGCACGAGGTCGAACCGCCGGCCGGAGCCAAACAGGCTGGCCACCAAGCTGACGACGGCGTCCCGGCCCGCGTATTCGAAGGGCATCGGCGGCATCGACACGAACGCGTCGTCGGTCAGCAGGGCCACCAGCGCGTCCAGGTCGGCGGACTGCCACGCGCTG
>DASYAD010000099.1:0-8027 GCA_036501515.1 Trebonia sp.
GCTGTGCAGCCCCAGGACGTAGATCACCAGGCCGATCACGGCCTCCGCGATGACCAGGCCGACGACGTTGAGCACGAAGAACAGCGTGGCCTCGCGCCGCACCGACTGGTTCTCCCGGTGCTTGAACGTCCAGAACCGGGAGCCGAAGTAGGTGAAGACCGTCGCGACGGTGACCGAGACCGCCTTGGCGGCGAGCGGCTCGAAGTGGTAGCTGCCGTGCAGCACGCCCGCGCCGCCGAGGTCGATCACGGTGCCGATGCCGCCGATGAAGCAGAACTTGAGGAACTCGGGCAGCATCGGGCGGATACGGGAGTACAAGCCGGGGGCTTGGAGGGCCATGCGCGGATTGCCCCTTTCGTCAGGGTCGCGCCTCCACGGTAATTGCCGCACTTAGCCCGGCGTTAAGGATTGCCTGAATTGTTGTTGAGAGTCGGGTTGCTGGCTGGTTGCTGGTTGAACGACCCGGCTGCGCTCAGAAAGACCTCGTCCCCGGTGCCAGGAGCGGCACCGGGGGCGAGGTTACGGGGCGTGGGCGGCTACGCGGCCGTAACTGGCCTGCGCCCGGCGACTAGCCGCCAGGTGAGGTAGATGACGGCGGTCAGCACGAAGCCGACCTCGAAGGTCAGGTCGCCGAAGTTCCCGTTGTGGCTGGGCACGACGCCGATGTACTCGGTCTGGTTGGAGAAGAGCCAGATCGAGACGGCCCCGCCGACCAGCATCGCCACCGGGCCGGCCCAGTTGGTGTGCTTCTTGTCGAACAGCAGGCGCTCGATCTGGGCCGGGTCCTGGCGGCGGCGCAGGAACATGTCGCAGAACATGACCGCCAGCCAGGGCGCGATCCAGTAGGCGATGACCAGCAGGAAGTTGTTGTACTTCTCGCCGGCGTTGTGCAGGCCGCTCCAGGCGACGAAGAAACCGATAATGCCGAAGCCGAGCGCGACGATGGCCCGCCGGGCCGCGAGCGGCAGCTTGAAGCCGATCGCGGTGAACGAGATCGCGCCCGAGTAGATGTTGAGCGCGTTGGCGGCGATGCCGCCGATCACGATGGCGATCAGCGTGAGGTCGCCAAGCCAGGTCGGGAAGATGCCAGTCCAGCCGGCCGTGGGGTTCGCGTTCGACGCGACGCTCTCCAGGGTGCCGGCCGCCGCCCCGACGGTCTCGAGCAGCACGCAGGACAGCAGCAGGCCGAGGCCGGCCCAGAAGGCGATCGCCCGCTTGCTCGCGTCTGGCTTGAAGTAGCGCGTGTAGTCGGACGCGTACGGGTTCCAGCCGACCGCGTAACCGAACGTCGCACCGATCTCGATCAGGAACGCGCCTGGGATGGTGTGGTGGACCGCACCCGGGTGCGCCTTGCCGAGCGTCCAGATCGACGCGATCATGAAGATCACCACGAGGACGGGGAAGGCGTAGCGCTCGAAGACGTGGATCAAGTTGTGGCCGAGGAGGGCGACCGCGAGCTGCAGGACGACCACGATCAGCAGGCAGAGCACCTCAGGCAGGTGGGTCAGCGCGTTCAGCGCCAGCGCGCCGCTCACGCTGTTGACCGCGAACCAGCCGATCCCGGCCACGACCGCGTTGATCCCGGCGGGCAGCACGTTGCCCCAGTAGCCGAAGCCGCGGCGGCTGAGCACCATCTGCGGCACCCCGTACTGCGGGCCGCTGGCGGAGAGGATGCCCTGGGTGATCGAGCCAAGCGCGGTGCCGATGACGACCGCGAGGAACGTCGCCCAGAAGCTCAGGCCGAAGAAAACCACGCCGATGAAGCCCACGAAGACCGTCGCGAACTCCATGTTCGGCGAGGTCCAGGTCCAGAAAAGCTGCAGGGGGCGGCCGTGCCGCTCGTTGAGCGGTATGAACTCCGCTCCGCCGGGCTCAACGGCGATGACCTTTTCGCCGTAGGTGCCCTCTCTTACCTCAACGTCGTCGCTTAGCGTTGTCATGCTTGCTTACTCCCTGCGGGCAGGCGTGGCCAGGGTGACTGACCAGGGCTACTACGGCTCGCCTGGCTGGCGATGCCTGGGGGCTGGCGGGAGGGTGTCGCGGCGCTGCGGCCTCGTGTCGCCACGTTGGTTGTACCCACTATTGGGTGGTTCCGCGTAGGCTACACCGCGTGCTTTCACCCTTGTCACCTGCGGGACCGGCTGGTCCTATCGCGCGCAAGTCCGGCACGGGGATGCCGGTGGTCGGGATGGTCGGCGGCGGGCAGCTCGCCCGGATGACGGCCGCCGCCGCAGTTGGCCTCGGCGTCACGTTCCGGGTGCTGTCGGAATCGGAGTCGGAGAGCGCGGCGCTCGTCACGCACGACGTGACCGTCGGATCTCATCGCTCTTTGTCGGATATTGTGGGTTTCGCCGCTGAATGTGACGTTATCACATTCGATCACGAGCACGTGCCTGGCGCAATCCTGGCTGAGCTCGAATCGGCCGGGTTCCTGATCCGCCCGGGCAGCGCCGCTCTCAGGTACACCCAGGACAAGCTGGCGATGCGCGAGCGGCTGACCGAGCTGGGCGTGCCCTGCCCCCGGTTCGCGCCGGTTTCCTCGCTGGCTGACGTGGCGGCGTTCGCCGGCCGCGGGCCGGACGGATCCGCCGCCTGGCCGGTCGTGCTGAAAGCGGTCAGCGGCGGCTACGACGGCAAGGGCGTGTGGGTCTGCGAGTCCACCGTGGAGGTCGAGGAGGTTCTCGCGCACGGCATACCGCTGATGGCCGAGGAGTTCGTGCCGTTCAGCCGGGAACTCGCGGCCCTGGTGGCCAGGTCGCCATCCGGCCAGGGAGCCGCTTACCCGGTGGCCCAGACCGTGCAGTCCGATGGCATCTGCCGGGAGGTGATCGCGCCGGCGCCAGGGCTCCCCGAGGACGTGGCCGTACAGGCCGAGGCGCTCGCCCTGCGGATCGCGGCCGAGCTCGGCGTGTGCGGCCTGCTCGCGGTGGAGCTCTTCGAGCTGCCCGGCGGCCTGCTGCTGGTCAACGAGCTCGCGATGCGGCCGCACAACAGCGGGCACTGGACGATCGAGGGCGCCCGTACCTCCCAGTTCGAGCAGCACCTGCGGGCCGTGCTCGACCTGCCGCTCGGCTCTTGCGAGCCGCCCGCTGGCAGCTTCACCGTGATGGCGAACCTGCTCGGCGGGACCGACCCGGACATTTTCGACCGCTATCTCCACGTGATGGCGGCCGACCCCGCGGTCAAGGTGCATTTCTACGGCAAGGAAGTCCGCCCCGGGCGGAAAATCGGGCACGTCACGATTGTCGCCGGGCCGGAAGACGAGGTGACCGCCGTCCGCGACCGGGCGCGCCGCGCCGCGAGCTACCTGCGCTGGGGAACCGAAGACGGCGACTGAGAAAATCCCCTGATCAGGCGCAGTGGATGAGCGCAGGCAACTAATCTGTCACAAGGTGATTAACGCTGTTCGGCGGGTGGAGGCCTGGTGACCGTTGGCGAAACGCTGGCCGAGGCTCGTTCCCAGGCGGGACTGTCGGTCGATGAGCTCAGCGAGCGGACCAGGATCCGCGGCACGGTTATCCGCAGCATCGAACAAGACGACTACGAGGCCTGCGGCGGAGACCTCTATGTCCGGGGCTACGTGCGCGCGATCGCGGGCGCGGTCGGCATCGACGCCCAGCCGCTGATCCGCGACTTCGACCTCGGACGGCTCGGCGAGGGCAGCGAGCGGGCGAACGGCTCGACCGGCCGGCACGCCAGGGGCCTGCCCGCCGCGGCTGCCCCTGACGCCGCGCAGACCACCTTCGACCTGCCCGCGCTCGCGGCGGACCTGCCGCCTGCGGCCGCGCCCACGTCGTTTGACCTCGCACCGGTCGCCGGGGGCCCGCCGTCGGCGGCGGCGGGCCTGCTGCCCGACGCCGGCAGCCCTGACGCCACCCGGTTCGACCTGCCCGCGGTCCGCGACGACCCCGCCGCCACGCGCTTCGACCTGCCGCCGGTGACCGACGACCTGGTGGCCCAGGGCTACAACCTCACGCCGCCGGCCCCGGGTGCGGCCGAGGCGGCGCCGGCCCCGGCGCCGGCACCGCCGGAGGCCAGCACCAGCATCCTGCCCGTGCTCGGCCTCGACCCCGACCCGGCCGGACCGCACGACCAGGCCGGGCCTGCCGCTGCCAGCCGGCGGAACCGGCGCACGCTGGCCAGCGCCGCCGTCGTGGTCGTGGTCCTGGTTGCGGCCGGGATCCTGGGGCTGCGGCTGGTGTCAGGGAGCACGACGACCCACAACACGGCCGCCACCTCGGTGCCCCAGTCGTCCACGGCTTCCGCCAGCGCCGCCGCCCAGGCGAGCGCGGCCAAGGCCAGCGCGGCCGCGCAGGCGAGCGCCGCCCAGGCGAGCGCGTCGGCCAGTGCGTCGGCCAGCGCCAGCAGCGCGTCGGCCAAGGCCGCGGCGCAGCAGGCGGCGGCCAAGCCGGTCACCGCCCTGGCGGTCGCGTCGGTCAGGGCATTCGGCCCCGACGGCTACGCCGACGGCGACAACCCGGGCGGCGCCGCCGCCGCGATCGCCGGCAAATCGGCCGCCCCGTGGACGACCCAGTGGTACGCCACCCCGCGGTTCGGCATGCTCAAGCACGGCACCGGCCTGCTGCTCAGCCTCGGCCACCAGGTCACCGTCACCAGCGTCCGCCTCGATCTCGGCCAGTACAGCGGCGCGGCCCTGCAGCTGCGGGCGGGCAACGGCGCGGCGCTCCAGGACCTTCCGGTGGTGGCGGCCGCGAGCAACGCCGGCGGCATCCTCCGGCTGACCTTGCGCCACCCGGTGACCGCGAAGTACCTGCTGATCTGGATTACCGTGCTGCCGCCTGACGGGGCGGGCCACTACCAGGCCAGCGTCTCCCATGTGGTGGTCAGCGGCCGCCGTTAGGCTTGACCGCGTGGACAGTGACTCGCCGCTGGTCGGCGTCGTGATGGGCTCGGACTCTGACTGGCCGGTGATGGGCGCGGCGGCCGAGGTGCTGACCGAGTTCGGCATCGCCCACGAGGCCGACGTGGTCTCCGCGCACCGGATGCCGCGCGAGATGATCGCCTACGGCGAGCAGGCGGCCAGCCGCGGCCTGAAGGTGATCATCGCCGGCGCGGGCGGGGCCGCGCACCTGCCGGGCATGCTGGCCGCGGTGACGCCGCTGCCGGTGATCGGCGTTCCGGTGCCGCTGAAGTACCTGGACGGTCTCGACTCACTGCTGTCCATCGTGCAGATGCCTGCGGGCATCCCGGTCGCGACCGTTGCGGTCGGGGGCGCCCGCAACGCCGGCCTGCTAGCGGTCCGCATCCTCGCCGCCGCCGACGAAGGCCTGCGTGCGCAGATGATCGAGTTCCAGGCCCGGCTCACGGCGCAGGCGAAGGGGAAGGGCGCGGCCCTGCGGGACCAACTGGCGTAACGGGGCAATACCGCAGAAAATGTATACGCGGAGTAGCGACACGCTGACCTTAGGTATCGGTTTGAACACGGTGTGCTGTCAGGGGTGTTTACCGGAGCAGCAGTGGGGCATCGTTGATGCCAGCGCAGGCTTCCGGAACGGGACCGGTCGCGTGTGTCCACTGGGGGGTCATGGGGCACGCTGCGCTGTTGGGGTCAAGGGGGTAGTACCAATGGCGTTCTCGGTTTCCAGGAGCCGTCCGTTCCGATCGCTAGGTCTCTACAAGTCCACCGGAAGGCACGCCGCCCCGAAGGGCAGCGTGCCTGAGCAGCGTCAGGCCAGCGAGGCCATGACGCAGTCGCGCCGGCCGGCGCACGCGGCAACGATGCCGCGGCTGACTGGCCCGCACGCAGACGCTGAGCACCGGGCCGCGTAGCACCGCGCTAGCGCGCCGCCCGCGCCATCAGAACCGGTGCCCGCCCGACGAGTTGTCGGGCGGGCACCGGCGTCTTCGCGCGAGTTAGCATCGGGGACATGAGCACCTTCGCACTGTCGGACGAGCACGAGGCGCTGCGGGAAGCGGTGCGCGCGCTCGCGGATGACAAGATCGCGCCGCGGGCGGCTGAGATCGACCGCACCGCCGAGTTCCCCTGGGACGTCTACGAGGCGCTCGTGAAGGCCGACTTCCACGCCGTCCACATCCCGGAGGCCTACGGCGGGCCCGGCGGCGACGCGCTCGCGGCTGCGCTGGTCATCGAGGAGGTCGCCCGGGCCTGCGCCACCTCGTCACTCATCCCCGCGGTGAACAAGCTCGGCACGATGCCGCTGCTGCTCGGCGCGGGAGACGAGGTCAAGCAGCACTACCTCCCGCTGGTCGCGCGCGGCGAGGGAATGTTCTCCTACGCGCTGTCCGAGCCAGAGGCAGGGTCCGACGCCGCCGCGATGCGCACGCGGGCGGTGCGAACGGACAACGGCTACGTGCTGAACGGCGTGAAGCGGTGGATCACCAACGCCGGCGTGTCCAGGTACTACACGGTGATGGCGGTTACCGAGCCTGAGGCGGGCGCGAACGGCATCACCGCCTTCGTGATCGAAGAAGGCGACCCGGGCTTCACCCTGGGGGCGCCCGAGCACAAGCTGGGCATCAAGGGATCGCCGACCCGCGAGCTTTACTTCGACAACTGCGAGATCCCCGCGTCCCGCAGGGTCGGCGACGAGGGCCAGGGGTTCAAGATCGCGCTGCGCACCCTGGACCACACCCGGGTGACGATCGCGGCCCAGGCAATCGGCATCGCCCAGGGCGCGCTCGACTACGCCCTCGGTTACGTCAAGGAGCGCAGGCAGTTCGGCCAGGCACTGGCCGACTTCCAGGGCCTGCAGTTCATGATCGCCGACATGGCCATGAAGCTGGAGGCCGCCCGGCAGCTCACCTACGCCGCGGCTGCCCGCTCAGAACGCGCCATGCAGGGGGAGAAGGTCCCCGACCTGACGTTCTTCTCTTCAGCGGCCAAGACCATGGCCTCCGACGTGGCGATGTCGGTCACCGTCGACGCCGTCCAGCTTCTCGGCGGCTACGGCTACGTGAACGACTACCCGGTCGAGCGCATGATGCGCGACGCCAAGATCACCCAGATCTACGAGGGCACCAACCAGATCCAGCGGATGGTGATGGCGCGGCAGCTGCTCAAGGGCTGACTTTAGGCCGCTGAGCTGCGGTTATACCAGGGCTTCTGATCACTGGCGGCCCGTTCCGCGGGCGAGCGGGAAACCCCGTCATCGGTGTTGTTTGTCCGAATCGTGCCGGTTATTTCCGGTCGTTTCCGGACCCCGTGCTGAATCGGTGCTGATACCTGGACCACGTTGGTCTATACCAATGCGATAACAGGTCTAGACCAATTGCCGTGACTGGGGCCATTGCCGACGGGCGATATCGCCGCTCTGCTTGGCCGCTGTGCCGGTTTAGGCTTGACGCGGCGGGCTCAGGTAAGCACTCGCCTTAACGAGGGTGTGAGCTGCCCGTCGCCGTCCGGCTAGGATGCCGTCCTCGAGTCCCGCGCGGGAGCGCTGCCTGTTTGCTGGCGGTCTTCAGCAGGTTGCCCGAGGGCCGAAGCGAGCCAAAGCGACCGGCCTGTAAAACCATCGGCTCAGCCTACGTTGGTTCGAACCCAACACCTGCCACCACCTGCGAAAACGCCCCGCTAGCTGCGAATTCTCGTGCTGGCGGGGCGTTTTCCTTTGTCCCGAGGTGTCTCACCTTGTCACGCTGTGGACCGTCATGTTGCGCTGTCCACGGACGTATAGCGGACGGCCGTCCGTGCTTTTAGGTTGGCCGATGCGCGCCCTTACGACGGTCGGCGTGCGCAGTTACGACGGTCGGTGCGCGCAGTTGTGGCGGTCGGTACGCACCGTCGGCGTTTCCACGGACGGCCACGGACGGGCCGCGCTGGCGGCGTGTCCAGGCTTGACGCGCGCCGCCGAGTCGAGCGTGCATCCCCGTGTGCGCCCGCCCGACGGCCCGGACACTTCCCCGGACCGGTGCGGGCAGGGAAGGGCGGTTGCGCTGATGACTGGGGCGGTCCGGGAGACCATGACTCTGGCGGGACGGGCGGAGCGGGCGCGGCTGGCTCGCGCGTTTGTAGAGGGAGTGCTAGGCCCCGGGCACCCCTGCGGGGA
>DASYAD010000100.1:0-51925 GCA_036501515.1 Trebonia sp.
ACTGTTCACAGCCGCGCTCGCGGAGTTCCCGCACGCCGGATCGGTACAGATCCGCCAGCACAGCTTCGAGCTACAGCCGGACCTGGTGCCCGGCGTGATTCTGGGAGCCGACGAGGCCGCCAAAGCCATCGGCATCTCAGCCGGGCAGATCAGGGTGGGCAGGGCTCAGCTGGCCGCGTACTGCGCCGAGCTTGGGCTGCCCTTTGACGTCGACAACGAAACGATTACCAGCACCCACGCTGCACACCGGGTGATCCAGTTCGCCGAAGCCCGCGGCAAAGGCCACGAGACCGCCCAGCGAATTGCACGCGCTTACCTCGGAGGCGGAGCCAACATCGCCGACCCGGCAGTCCTGGCCACCCTTGCTGCGCAAAGCGGTCTCGACCGCGACGCGGCCGAGGCAGCCGCCACGTCTGAGGCCTTCGATGCCCGAATTGAAGCTGACCGGCAACTGGCCGGGCAGGTCGGAGTGCGGGGCGTACCGCACTTCGTCTTCTCCGGCACTCATGCCGTTTCCGGCGCGCAACCACGAGACACCTTCCTCGCCGCGCTGGAGGCTGCCTGGGACGCGCGGCCCGCCGCGGCTGCCCCGGGAATCTGAAGCGCCGCCAGGAGACGCCCACAGGCAGGCCGGGCGACGTGCAGAGATGGCATACCGGTGGCTGCCCGCCCTCGGAATGAGGGCGGGCAGCCGCCGTGTTCCCCACGGCGACAGGTCGAGCGTCCCCCGAACGGCAGTACCAAAAAGACTTGGGCCGCGGTCGGCACCACCCCTGCCGACCGCAGCCCGTCTCGGACGGTCCCACCGAAGACCGTCTGCACACCGCGGCTAGGCGAACTACGCAGGCCGCGAGAGGGTCGTACCTAAACGACCGCCAGGGCACTGCGCGGCGCCTGCCCCGAAGCGTAGCGTTCTGCGGCTTTTGCCATCAGTCCTGCTTCGCCCCTAGTCCACCAGGGATTGATACTCACCTTTGTCACCCTCCACCCATCGGGGGTGCGGCTGAGGCCGTGCATGGACTGCCCGCCCAGGACAAAGGATTCACCGGCCAAGTGATGCTCGGCAACGAGATACGACGTGACGACGGCGGTGTCCCCGCTGATGTCGTACACGAAGTTAGACACCACATGCTGGGTCGCATCGAACCCCTCGACCTGGCGGGCGATATTTAGCCACTCGACGGCGTTCAGGGGCTTCGGCGGCGGAGATCCCGGAGGGGACAGGTTCGGAAGTTGCCCTTCGAAGTCGTCTGCGAAGACGGACCTGTACAACTTCCAGTTGACCGTGTCGGTGCCAGTGCACCAGTAGCCCACCAGGATGTCGCGGATCTTCTCTCGTTCTATGAGAGTCTCCACATCCAGTGACTTCTCCGTCGTCACAATTTTCCCGCCTCTCGAAGTTAGTCGTGAACTGGCAAGACGCACTGGGTCCCAATCACGTGCGCATGGCTGAGCGAATCCTCGGTGACCGCTCGTCTCAGTGACGGGCCGGTCCTGCCCGCGGACGCTGTACCCCCACAACCACCTTCGGCCACTCTCCACGCGACGCCGCGATCCAGCCCTGAAGCCCCTCTGTCGTCTCGAGGGACGAGAACCCAGCCAGGCTTGCGGGATTGAAGAATCCTCATTTGCCATCAGCGACAAGGACGAATCTGTCCTTCTGTCGTATAGTTGCCGACGAGTGCCGAGACGTCAACCACCTGCCACCAAAATTTGATTTGCGGCAGAGCACCGCAGCCCCTCCCTGGCGCGCGCCTCCGGTCAGCCGCGGAGGGCGACCGACGGTGACACTGCTGTTCCTTGACGACACCCGGTACAACGACGAAACCGGCCGGGCGCCGATCCCGAGCGGGGTACTCCGAGGTGATCTTCGGTGAGCTGTCCGGGCCGCCTGATGGCACCGGGACCGACCGCGGTAGCCAACAAGCTGTGCCAAATCGAGCCGACCGGGCAAGTCGCCGAGCTCGCAGGCGTGCACGGCCCGGTCGCCGCGCAGCCGCCCTACAGCCTCATCCGCCGTGAGGCGGTAGACAACCCGGTCATGCAGAAGCTAGCGGCGGAGCGGTCCCTCGCCGTCATTGCCTCGTTCACACTGGCCGGCGGCGTGCTGACCGGTAAATAACCACCTGGGCACGTCTGGTGGCCATCCCTGGGCAGAACCGATGGCCAGCAGCGGGCACCTCTAGTGACCGCCAACGGGCATTTTCTGATGTCCCTTGACACTGCCGGCCGGCTTTGCCGGCCGTTCAGGTGAGCCGGTGATGGACCCAGATGCACGGTTCGCAGTAGGCAGCGTAGTCCTGGGCCAGGTCGCAGTAGACCGGGACAAGCGCCTGCGGGACAGTCACTGGCCCGGTGGTGTCGAACGGCAGGCCGGTCCATTCCCGCCACTCGGCGACCGGGCCGGCCATCATCATCGCTCGCGGCGAGACGCCGACGACCGTGCCGCCGGCTCGGACGTGTGTACGCAGCCAGGCGTCGGCCGGCAGGCCGTCGGCCCGGCGCAGGGCCGCGTACTCCGTAATAGGCATTGCCGGCTTGAGGTGCTTCTCGCTCGGCCGCACGGGCGCGACGAGACTGGAGAACCCCAGCGCGGCCGCGTTTTCCCGCATTGCCGCAAGCATGACCCGGGACAGCCCGCTGCCTCGCAGGTCCTTTCTGATGGAAATCTCCAGCGCCGAGATGAGGTTCCCGCGGCGGCCGGCGAGGCGGTCGAGCGCCGCGGACAGGATCACTCCGTCCCAGCCATCGCCGGGCAGCGACACGGCCGGGTCCTGCGCCCAGGTGAAGGGGACACTGTAGGCCTTGGCTGCGAGCTGGCCGGGGTGGTCCTGATCGATCGCGACCTGGACGAACCCGGGGTACATGCCGACCGGGTCGGCGTAGTACAGCGAGCCAACCGGGTCCTGCTGCATGAACCGCGGCCACGGGTTGAAATCGTTCAGCAGGTGCGCCAGATCGGGCCGCTCGGCCAGCGTCGCCGTCATCAGGTCCATGCGCCACGCTCCTTGAGGTCCACGCCGCCGCTGGCCGCCACCCTAGTGTTCAGATGAAGGGCTCCGCCACGCATTTCCGCGGCGCTTGCTGAAGGCGCTGCGAGGTCAGGGTCTCCGGCATCACCCGGCTTAGGCCGAAGAGATGACTCACTCGACCTGGACCGCGGATGCAAGCCAGAAAAACCTGCCTCACCAGTGCTTCCGAGAGCGTGATCATTCTGAATACGGGCCAAGTCCGGGGCGCTGGACTCGTAATTCGGTGATCATCGTCAGCTACAAGGCGCACCGGAACGGACAATCTGCACCCCGTGCCCCCTGTCCGCCGTGGTCGACGAGAAGCCAGCCGGCGCTGAACTCCTGCAGTTCCCAGCCTCCCCCAGGCTGGCCGGCCGGGGCACCGGCCATCTCCGCGACGATGCGTTCCGCCTGGTCACGAGTGATCATGTTGCACGGCCTTCCCGTCGGGGGTGAAGAAGAGCGCGTCGGTGTGTTCCATCCAGCTTTCGGTGAAGCCGGTCCCTGAGACTGACGGCGGCCAGGTCTCCACCTTGCCGGACTGGCCGTCGACTGCCTTGACCGTGCCCGCGTCGTTGACCGCGTTGAACCAGTGCCCGCCGGAACCTGACGGGGACCAGTCGCAGCCGACGATGGCCGAGCTCCCTGTCCGAGTTCAGTCAGGCGTGCAGCCCGGACCGCGCGGCACAGGTCCAGCAGTTCGACGCGACGACATCCAGCCAAGCTCGAGATCAGCCGCTGGCTCGAGATCAGCCGCTGGCCTTACCGCGAGATGTTCAGGACTTCGACCGTGCCGTCATTCTCGTCGGTGACGTAGGCCTGGTGGCCGTTGGGCAGCACCGAGATGCTCGTTGGTGCCTTCCCTGTCGGAATCTCGGCGATGACGCGGTTGTCGGCGGCGTCGATCACCGTCACCGTGTTGTCCTCGTTGTTCGCTGTGAAGATGTAGCGGCCGTCGGGCGAGTACGCGATCTCCAGCGGATTCCTGCCGACCTTGATCGTCGCGACCTCGTTGTCGGTCGCCGTGCTGACGACAAACACCTCGTTGCCGTTAAAGCTGGTGATCGCCAGGCGGCTGCCGTCGGGCGAGATCGCGATGCTGTGCGGGGTCTCGCCGACCTCGATCGTCTTGACGGCCTTGTTGGTACTGGCCTTGACGACCGTGACGACGGTGGACATGTGGTTGGTGGCGTAAAACACCCCGTCGTTCGCGTTCTTGCCGAATACGATCCAGTGCGGGTTCGCATCGACGGGGATGGTGTCGACTAGCTTCTTGCTCGCCGTGTCGATGACGTCGATGAGGTTGTCGCCGGTGCCGCCCATCACCATGTTGTGGTTCGGCACGTAGAGGTACCGCCCGTCCGGGCTTACGGTCGTCGGGCCCGGCGTGACGTTGTTTACCGGCACTGTGCCAGTCACCTGGCCGGTCGCGGTGTTGACGAACGCGACGAGCGGCACCGTCTTCCTTCCCTCGTAGACGCTGACGTAGGCGGTCTTGCTGTCCGCTGAGAACGAGATGAACTGAGGCGGCCCCTGCGGGATCTTGATGGTCCCCGTCACCTGGTCGCTGGCCGTGCTGAGCACGTTGATCACGTGCCCGCCTGAATTGGCGACGTAGGCGAACTTGCCGTTAGGCGCGACCTGAACGTAGCTGGGGTTCTGTCCGACCGGGATCTTCTCCGCGACCGTGGGAACGGCGAGGCCCGGCGCGACGCTTGGCGCACTGCTCGACGACGCGGCGGTGCCGGCCGTGGTAGCTCCGGCTGCGTGCGCGGGCGGAGCGGTGCCGCCTGTTTTCGTCTTGGCGGAAGCGATGAAAACAACCACGACCGCGACGGCCACTACCGCGGCCGCGGCAGGGAGCAGCACGCGCAGGCGGCGCCAGCCAGGCCCGCGGTCGTGCCTGCCTGTCTCTTCTCCACGGGCCGCGCCACTGCCGTCTGAATCGGCTCCGGCGCCTGACGGAGGGTCCTCCGGTGGCGGCGGGCCGGATAGGTCACCAATGCCGAACGCACTCACCGTGTGCGTTGGACTGTCGAGGCCGGCCCGTGCGGACAGCCCGCCCGCTGGCTCCGGTTCGAGGTCTGGCGGCCGCTCCGCGGCTTGCCAGGGAGCGGAGGCGGCGGTCGCGGCCTGTCGCGGCGGGGCTGGCATCTCGGTCCATAGCGGAGCCTCCGGCTCCGTCAGTGGCGGCGGGGCCGGCGCCTCGGTGAGCGCGGCTTCGCGGGCCGCCTCTGCCAGTGCGCCAGCGGTCGGGAAGCGGTCATTCGGGTCCTTGGCCATGCCGCGCGCGATCACCGCGTCCATGGCGGGCGATACGCCGGCGACGAGCCCGCTGGCCTGCGGAGGACCGGAGTAAAGCTGGGCATAGATCAGCGCGGGCAAATCCTTGCCGCTGAAGGGCGGCACGCCGGTCAGGCACTCGTGCAGCACGCAAGCCAGCGAGTAGACATCGGCCCGGCCGTCAACGTCCTGGCCAGCGAACCGCTCAGGGGCCATGTAGTGCAGGGTGCCGATCGTTGCCCCCGTGATGGTCAGCGCGGTCTGGTGACCGCCCATCGACCGGGCGATACCGAAGTCGACCACGTAGACGAAGTCGTTGGTGGTGACCAGGATGTTCGACGGCTTGATGTCGCGGTGCACAAGACGGTCAGCGTGCGCGGCATCCAGGGCCTCGGCCGCCTGACTGATGAGATACACCGCCCGCGGCGGCGCGATCGGGCCCTGCTCATCAAGCAGGGCGCCGATATCGGCGCCGTCCACGAGCCGCATGTCAATAAATAGCTGGCCGTCGATCTCGCCGAAGTCGTGAATGGGGATGACGTGCGGTTCCCGCAACCGCGCGGCGACGTGCGATTCGCGCTGGAATCGCTGCAGGTACTCCTGGTCATCAGAAAACGCTTCTGGCAAGAGCTTGAGGGCGACGTACCGGTCGCGGCGCGTGTCGTACGCCCGATAAACTTCGCCCATTCCTCCGGCACCGAGCAGATGATCGACGCGGTAGTTTCCGACCTGCCGCGGGGTCATGAGGACCGCCCCCAAAAGTGTCATTTCGTCAAGACTCGGCACTGCAGAGGTGAGAGCCTGTTCGCGAATCCGCCGTCCCCCGCCCGGGCATAGGTATCGTAACACTTTGCGGCTTTTTCACCGCTAACTCCGCGACCCGGCCGCCATCGGGCGCATGGCCTTGACGCTTATGAATACCTTTCTATGCGGCAGCACCCTGGACCGGTGGAACCTGCGGGAACAGCGCGAAGCAGGGTGCGGTAAGTTCCTGCAGCGCTTACCCGGCGGCGGGCCAGTCCCAGCCGAGTTGCATGAACATGCTCAGGCAGTCGCTGACCGCACGGATCTCGGTGATCAGCCCGTCGGTCACTGTGAAGATCCAGATCTGCTCGACGTCGCAGTCACGACCGGTTGGCCGGGGCATGCGCGGATGAGGATGACGCTGTACCACTACCTGCCGAACAAGGACGCGCTGCTTGACGGCATCGTGGAACGGGTCATGGCGCAGGCCGAGACCGGCCTCGCGAACGGCCCGTGGGACCAGGTGCTGACCGGGTACGCCCGCTCGCTGCGAGCGGCGCTGCTGCGCCATCCCGGCGCGGCGCCCCTGGTGGCGACCCGGCCCGCGGTGACTCCGGAGACGCTGCGGGCGGCTGAACGCGGACTCGCCCTGCTGTGCGGCGCGGGCTTCACGGTGGGCCGGGCACTGGACACGTTGAACGCGCTGACGCTGTTCGCGGTGGCACATGCCGCCTCCGAGGTGAGCACCGCGGCGGTCAACGCCGAGGCCGCCGCCGGATCGCAGGCGTACGTGGCCGGCCTTGACGAAGGAGAATTCCCGTTCCTCACCGCCGCGGCCCGCAGCGCAGCGGGCACCGACGACGCCGCCCGCTTCGAGTTCGCCGTCGCCGCGTTTCTCCGCGGCGCCACCCAGACGCCAGCTGAGGGCGAGTGAGCGCAGCGAGCCGGGAAGTAAATCGGGGGACGTAGTTGTCCAAAGCGCCTCGGAGGGAGCATTCTGGCGAGCATGCAGGCGATACACCCGCCGCTGTCCGCCGGGGAGTCCATTCTCATCGGCCTGGTGGCGATGATCGTGGTCCTGGTTCCGCTGCTAGGGCGGCCAGTCGAGCATTTCTCGACGATGACTCACGAGGGGGCTCATGCCCTGCTCGCCGTGATCCTCGGCCTGACCGTGACCAGCATCGTCTTGAACAGGAAGTCCGAGGGCAAAACCGGCATCGTGGGCGAGGGTCTGCGGGTCGTGCTCGTGCTGCTCATCGGCTACCTGGGACCGAGCCTGTTCGGCCTGGGGGCGGCACGGCTCATCTCGCTCGGCGACGCCGTGACAGTGCTGTGGCTGCTCGTCGTCCTGCTGGTTCTCGTCCTGTTCCTGCTCGGCCGGTCCTTCGGCATGTTCTCGGTGCCGGTCGCGATCGCGGTGCTCTACCTCATCCTCCGTTATTCGCACACCGGGACCGAGGTCGTCGCCGCCTACGCCCTCACCTGGCTGCTGCTGCTGTCGGGAGTGCGGACGGCTGTCGGCGACGGGATCGACGCCGGCGACGCGCACGTCCTGAAGGGCCACACGCACCTGCCGCGCCGGCTCTGGTCGCTGCTCTGGCTCGCGGGCACGGTCGGCGCCCTGCTCGTCGGCGCGAAGCTCCTCGTCGTCGGCTAGCCGACTCGCAAGTGAGCGATGTGGCTGACCAGGCTATCGTTGTGGAAACTTTTATCTAATCGGAAACCTATATGTACTAGAGCATGAAAAGTTTCCGCGATATTCAATTCTGCCGGTGATCCTGCCGTGGGTTGCCTCAGCGCTGCTGGCGGTCCAGCGGGCTGCCGGCGGTCGCGTCGCCGGCCATGGTGCCGCCGGCCGCGCCGCCGGGACGCTGCCCGGGGACGTTGACCTGCCCGGCTCCCGCGTGGCGGTCGGCGCTGCGGGTGACGAACGCGTCGATGATCTGGAACACGCCCATGACGGCGAACCAGATGCCGAGGAAGGTGGCCAGCGTGGTCACCGAGGCGACCGGGACCGACACCACGACGATGCCGGCGACCAGGCTGATCACGCCGAACACGACCGGCCACCACAGGACGCGCCCGGTGACGCGGTTAGCGGAGAAGCCCGCAAGCAGTGCCGCGATGCCCTGGATGATCCAGGTGAAGCCGATGAACAGGCCGATCAGGGCCGTGGTCAGATGCAGGTGCCTGATCAGCACGATCCCGCCCAGGATGAACAAGATCCCGGCGATGGCCGGCCATATCCGGGACTGCTCGGACTCGCTGAACGCCCTGACCAGCTGGTAGATCCCCGAGAAGATCATCAGGATGCCGAGCAGCACGCTGATGATGTTGAGGGACACGGTCGGGTGAAAGGCCACGATCAGGCCGAGGATGAGAGAGGCCGCGCCCATCAGCAGAGATGCCTGCCAGCCGATGCGGAATGCGGGCAGCTCGTCCGCCTGTGCCGCGTCGGGACGTTGTGGATCCATCGCTCCGCCTCTCAGATGGCCGGCGGCCGGGCAACTAGCCCGGCTGCGCTGGCTTCAGCATCGCGCGGTCAGGTCCCGGCTGCCTCATCCGTAGCGGGTGAACATCCGCTGGCTACGACACGATGACCCGCTGCGACTCGGCGTACTTGCCCTCGGTGACTCCCTTCGCCGGCCGCCACCAGGACTCGTTGTCGCGGTACCAGTCGATGGTCTCCGCCAGTCCCTTGCGGAAGTCACCGAACTGCGGCGCCCACCCCAGTTCCGTGCGCAGCTTGCCCGCCTCGATCGCGTACCTGCGGTCGTGCCCGGCACGCTCGGTCACGTGATCGAAGTCGTCGGGGTCCTTGCCCATGAGTTCCAGGATCATGGCGAGGACATTCCGGTTGCTCATCTCGCCGTTGGCGCCGATCAGGTACGTCTCACCGATCCGTCCCCGCTCGATAATCGTCCACAGGGCGTCATTGTGGTCCTGGACGAAAATCCAGTCGCGCACGTTCAGCCCGTCACCGTAAAGCTTCGGCCGGACTCCGTCGATGATGTTGGTGATCTGGCGCGGAATGAACTTTTCCACGTGCTGACGCGGACCGTAGTTATTCGAACAGTTAGAGAGCGTCGCGCGAACGCCGAAGGACCGGACCCATGCCCGTACGAGGTGATCAGAGCCCGCCTTGGTGGCGGAATAAGGAGAGCTCGGCGTGTACGGGGTGTCTTCTGTGAACTTCTTCTGATCGTCGAGTTCAAGGTCGCCGTAAACCTCGTCCGTCGAAATGTGGTGGTACCGCACGTCGTGGCGGCGGACCGCTTCCAGCAGCGAGTAAGTGCCGATGATGTTCGTGCGTATGAATGGCGCCGGGTCGCTCAGCGAGTTGTCATTGTGCGATTCGGCCGCGAAGTGCACCACGATGTCGCTGTCCGCGACGAGCCGGTCAACGAGGGCGGTGTCGGCTACGTCGCCCTCCACGAAGTGGAGGCGGTCCTCCACCCCCGCCAGCGACGCCCGCGAACCCGCGTAGGTGAGGGCGTCAAGCACGGTGAGCTCTGCTGAGGGATGAGTGTCCAGGGTGCGATGGACGAAGTTCGAACCGATAAACCCAGCGCCGCCGGTGACAAGAACCTTCATGCCGAGAAGATTAGAGCATCTCAGAGGCCCTCGCGGTGGGCTACGGCAGCCGCTTCCGTGCGGTTGGTGACCGCCAGCTTGCCGAGGATGTTGGAGACGTGGACGCTGGCCGTCTTCGGCGATATGAACAGCTCGCCGCCGATCTGGCGGTTCGACAGCCCCCGGGCCAGCAGGCGCAGCACATCGCGCTCGCGCTCGGTCAGCGCCGCCGTACGGCCCGCTCCGGCGGAGCCGCCGCCGGGTCCGCCGCCAGATCCGACGCCAGATCCGACGCCAGATCCGACGCCCGTGCCGCCGGCGAATGCGCCGGCCCCGGGGCCGGGGTCGAGCCGGGCCCGCCGGCCTAGCACGTCGAGCGCGGCGGACAACGGCGCGGCGCCCAGCCGGGCGGCCGTGGCGGAGGCGGCCCGCCACAGCGGCAGCGCCTCCTCGGCACGGCCCGCCTCGATGAGCGCCTCGGCCAGCCGCCACTGGCCGCGGGCGGTCTCGTACACGTAGCCAGGTCCGAACGCGGCGAGTACCGCCTCCCAGTCCTCGGGCGGGTTGGCACCGGATGCCCGGCCGTACTCGGCCTCGGCCCGGGCGAGCCACCCCTGGCCCTCCAAGCCGAGCACTACCTTCGGCTGGGCGGAATGCCTGGCCCCCTCGTGCGCGATGTCGAGCAGTTCCTTCGCGCTGGCTAGCTCGGCCGCTTCCGCGGCGTTGTCCCCGGCCGCCCGGGCGGCGATCGCCCGGTCAGCCCGGGCGGCAAGCGCGACGGCAGCCGGACGGAGCACCGAGGGGTTGTAGGAGCGCCAGTCGTTGGCGTGGATCGCCGCCTCGGCGTGCGCCAGTGCCAGGCCCGTGTCGCCCCGCCACAGCGCCCGTTCGGCGAGCAGGCTCCGGGCGAGGTACGCGAGGAAACCGTCGCTCCAGAACGGTTCAAGCCAGGTTTCGCGCTCTTGGGCGGCCGGGTTGTCCCTGGCGACGTCGATGAACAGGGCCATCGCCGACAGCCACGCCTCGGGCAGGCTGGTGACCCGGACGGAAAAGTCGTCGGCCAGCCGCTGGGCGTGATCCCACTCCCCGCTCAGGAAGCGCGTCTGGAAGTGCAGGTGACGCAGGTCAAGGCCGTAGGGCGCGAGGCCGAGCCCCTCCTGGTCCGCCCGCCGCGCGCCCGACTGGGCGATCCGCGCCGCCTCCGCGAGCTCGCCCCTGGCCTGGTGCTCGAGAGCGAGGAAAAACGTTGCCCGCAGCTCCACCTGGAACATCTGCGTTCCCTCGGCGTGCTCAACGGCGGCGGCGAACATCCGGCTGGCCTCGCCGGTGCTGCCCTCGCGGCCGCTCAGCTGGCCCAGGGTGACCAGTGCCTCGGCGGCGACCCAGCGCGCGTCAGCCAGTCCCGCGGCGGTGCGCGCCCGCTCAGCCCACTCCCTGGCCGACTCGTTGTCGCCGGTGATCATGAAGGCGAGCGCGTAGGTCGCCATCGCCCGCGCCAGGTGCGGCGTGGGCGGCTCGGCGGGCGTTTGCCGCACGGTCTCGCCCGCCACCCGCAGCGCCTCGGCCGGGGCGCCGCTGTCCGGGAGCTCAATCAGGAAGAAGGCCAGCCGCTCGCCGACCCGGGTGCGCAGCTCGGGATCGGCGTCGCCCGCCGTGCCGCCGTCCCGGGGTTCAGCGAGCGCCGTCCAGATCCGCCGCAGCAGGTGCACCGCCCGGGGCACGTCGCCGGCCGAGAACGCGGCCGAGGCGGACTGCAGCCCGAGCTTGCCCCGGCTGCCGCCGGCGATCGCGGCGGCACCGTCCACCCGGTCCCACAGCGACAGCGCCTGGTCGTAATGGCGGTGCGCCTCGGTCGGGGCGCCCAGGCGGCGCGCCTCGTCGCCGGCGCGGATCGAGGCCGCGAACGCCCCTGGCACGTCGTGACTGGCCAGGCTGTGGTGCGCGAGCTCGGCGGCGGCGCCGCCGACGCCCTGCAGCAGCGCCGCCAGCTGCCCGTGCAACCGGGTCCGCTCGCCTGGCAGCAGGTCGCTGTAGACCGCCTCGCGCAGCAGCGCGTGCCGGAAGGCGTAGCCGGCGACATCGGGCACGAGCAGCTGGTTCGCGACCGCCTCGCGGACCGCCTCGTCGTAGGCCGCGTCTGGCAGGCCGGAGGCGGCCCGCACCAGGTCGTCGCCCGACCGGCGGCCAGCCACCGCCGCGACCCTGAGCACCTGCTGGGCGGCGTCCGAGACGCGCTCGACCCTGGACATCAGCAGCGCGGCGAGCCCTGAGGGGAGCCCGGCCCCGGCCGGGCTCCCCTCAGGCGGGTCTGACAGCGCGGCCAGGAGTTCCTCCGCGTAGTAGGCGTTGCCCTCCGCGCTGGCCACGATCCGGTTGACGGTGGCGGCGGACAGCCCTCCCGGTGCGTCCGCGATCGAGAACAGGAGCTCGGCCAGCGCCGCCGGCGCAAGGGGGCCGAGCTGCAGGGAAACCACCGAGGGCAGCCGGCCCAGGTCAGCCAGGACCGGCCTGAGCGGGTGGCGGCGGTGCAGGTCATCGGTGCGGTAGGTGCCGATGATCGCCACCCGCTCGCGGTGCAGCATCCGGAGCAGGAACGTGAGCAGGTCGCGGGTGGACGCGTCGGCCCAGTGCAGGTCCTCAAGGACGAGCAGAACCGGGGCCCGCGCCGACAGCTCGGCCAGCAGGCCGAGGACCGCGCCGAACATCTGCTGGCGGGTCACCCCGGCCCGCTCGGCCTCCAGGTCACCGCCTTCACCGCCGTCAGGCAGCAGCCGGGCCAGGACCGGGCGCGCTTTCACGGCCGCCTCGACTTCCGGTGACGCGGTCCTGATGGCGTCCGCGAACGGCAGGTAGGGCACGCTGTCGCCGATCTCCGCGCACTGGCCGCACAGCACCGTGAACCCCTGACCGGCCGCGATCGCGGTCACCTCGGTCACCAGCCGGGACTTGCCCATCCCGGCGTCGCCGCCGATCAGCGCGGCGACCGCGCCTGACGAGGCGTCATCGAGCAGGGCACGAAGCCGGGCGAGCTCGGCGTTTCGGCCCACGAAGGTGGCCATACCCGCGATTATCCCCGCTCGGCGGCACTGCCCCGGCTCAAAAACCCGCACTTCTACACTCGGAACTATGACTGACCCGATCAAGATGTCGAAGGCCGAGGTGGCACGCGTGCTTGAGCGTGTCGGCCTGAAGCACGGGCAAGTGGAGGAAATCCTCAAGGAGCTGCCGCACGACCCGGTCGATTTCGACCGCGACTCGGCCATCCTGGACCGCCACGGCCTCACCCGCACTCACGTCACGGAAATGATGGGCGGCAGCCCCTGACCTGAGCGGGTTGGGAGCCGGCCGCGCGGGGTACGCATAGCGGAACACACCGGGCTGTACCCAATGTCGTGGAGGGCCGGATGCGTATCAGCGATGTACTTCGCGTCAAGGGCACGCAGGTCGTGACCGTCACCCAGGACACGACGGTGCAGCGCCTCCTCGCGGTGCTGGCCGAGCACGGGATCGGCGCGGTCGTCGTCTCGCGCGACGGCACCGCGGTCGACGGGATCGTCAGCGAGCGGGACATCGTCCGCGCACTGGCGCAGCGCGGACCAGCGGTGATGTCTGAGCAGGTCACGTCCATCTATACCGCCGATGTGCACACGGTCAAGCCGGATACCGAGCTGGAGGAAGTCGCGCGGATGATGACCGAGCGGCGGATCCGTCACGCGCCGGTGGCGCTGGACGGCGCCTTGCGCGGCATCGTCAGCATCGGCGACGTGGTGAAGACCCGTATCGGCGAGCTGGAAACCGAGCGGGCGGCGCTGACCGACTACATCTCGGGCGCGGCCCGCTGACACGCGAACCGCTGACACGCGGCGCGCTGACGCACGAACCGCTGACGCGCCGCGCGGCGGGTACCGCCGCCGCCGTTCTATCATGCGCCTTATGAGTATCCAGCCGACGTGCACGCTCTACGACGTCGCGCGGGCGGCCGGGGTGTCCACCGCCACCGTGTCGCGGGTGATGCACGGGCAGGCCGGGGTCCGCTCGTCGACCAGGCAGCACGTGCTCGAGGTGATCGAGGAGCTCGGTTACGTACCCGACGGAGCGGCCCAGAGCATGGCCAGGCAGCGCAAGGAAGTGCTGGGGCTGGTCACGATCGAGAGCCGCGGCCCGGAGACCCAGATCGAGCAGGAAGGCCTGCTGTTTATCGAAGAGGTCTTGCGCGGTGTCGAGACTGAGCTGAGCGCGATCGGCTGGTCGGTGCTGATCTCAGTGCTGCGGGAGGCCGGCCGGGGCGATGCCTACCAGCAGCTGGAGAAGATGTCGGCCAAGGTCGACGGGCTGCTGATCGCGGAGGGCATCGTCAGCCCTGACCGCCTTGAGCTGCTGGCCGCGCGGATCCCCGTCGTCCTGGTCGCCGGGTCCGCCGACGAGCCGGCGGCCGACGTGGTGTGCGCCGACAACCGGACGGGAGCCACGGCGCTGGCCCGTCACATGATCGAGGGGCACGGCCTGCGGCGGCTGTTCTACGTCGCCGGCCCGCCCGAGGCCCCGGACGCGCGGGAGCGCCGCCGCGCGTTCGAAGAAACGGTCGCCGAGCACCCGGACGCGGTCCTGACAGGATGCTTCCAGGGCCGGTTCGCCGCGATCAGCGGCCAGCTGGCGGTACGCGAGATCCTCGCCGCGGGCCGCCAGGAGCTGCCCGACGCCATCATCTGCGGCAACGACCAGATGGCGATCGGGGCTATGCGGGAACTGCAGGCCGCCGGGATCAGGATCCCGGCCGACGTGGCGGTGGCCGGCTTCGACGACATCCACCTCGGGGCGCTGCTGACACCGCCGCTGACCACCGTCAGGCAGTCGATGCAGCTGCTCGGCAGCCGCGCCTGCGCCTTGCTGCTTGAGCGGATCGCCGACCCGTCGCTCCCCCGGCGGATGGAGCGGCTGCCGACCGAGCTCATCGTGCGGGAGAGCTGCGGCTGCCCGCCGGGCTCGGTGCCGCCGCAGCGTCAGTCCGCGTTCTAGCGGCCGCCGGGAGCTAGCCGGCCACTTTGAGGACCGCGTCGGCGATGACCTGGTAGCCGGCCGCGTTGGCGTGCTGGTTGGGTCCGCGCGGCGCGGGCGCGCACTCCCAGGTCCACTGGCAGATCCGCGCGACGTTGCGGGGCAGCGGGCCGAAACCCGGCACCGTCTCCGGATCGCCGAAGTCGGTGGTGCCGAAGGCGCCGAACACGTCGGCGACGGCGACGCCGGCCTTCGCGTACGCCTCGTGCAGCAGGTCGTTGTAACCGGCGGCGAGGCGCGCCGCCGCCCGCGCGATCTCCTGCCCGAGCAGCCCGTTGCGCCATTCAGCGAGCGCGGGCAGGTAGTAACTCATGCCGACGATGCGCACGCCGGCGCCGGCCGCCGCGCGCACGGCGGACAGGATCGCGGACAGGTTGGCGGCGGCGCCGGGAATCTCCCCGACGCAGGAGGCGAGCTGCTTCAGGCTGGGCTGGCCGCCGCACGACTCCGGGTCGTTGGCGCCGATGTCGATCGTGACAAGCATCACGTGCCCGCGATGGGCGCGCAGGAACGCCTCGGCGGCGGCCAGCTGCGAGCCGTCCTGGTAGCGGCAGATACCGCCGTGCATCATCGTCTCGGTGGTCTCGCCTGGACACCCGAGTTGCACCAGCTTCAGCCCGGGATGCGCGGCGACCAGCCGCGACTGCACCCGGTTCGGGTAGCCCTGCGCCGTCTCGACGCTGGCACCGGACGCATCAGGCTGCACACCGCGGGACAGCGAGTCGCCCAGGGCGAGGTAGTAGCTCGCAGGCCGGGGCGCCGGCGGGCCCCCGCACGCCGTCATCCCGGTGACGACGGCGAGCGCCACGGCCGCCGCGATTACGCCGCGAAGCACCCGCTCATTAAATCAGCGGCGGCCGGACCGCGGCCGCTGAGGCCGGCCAGGGAACCTCAAACTGGGACAACTCCGCATCGGCATCTAACCTGGGGTGAGGCCGAGAAGACGACGACTGAGGAGGACGCTGCGATGGACGGCACACTCGCTGCTGCTGAACTGGAACGACTGCGGAAGGATTTCTCGGCCAATCCGGCCTACCGGCTCGCCCAGAACGCCGTGACCCGGGTGACGGTCGACGATGTCGCGATCGACCGGGAGATCGTCAACAACATCGACCACTCGCTGTCGACCACGCTGGATGACTGGAAGGCCACCAACCAGGAACGGAGCGGCCGCTGCTGGCTGTTCGCGGGGCTGAACCTGCTGCGGGCCGGCGTGATGCGCCAGACCGGGATCAAGGACTTCGAGTTCTCCCAGAACTACGCGATGTTCTGGGACAAGCTCGAGCGCGCCAACTACTTCCTCGAGGCCATCATCGAGACCGCGGACCGCCACCTCGACGACCGCACCGTCGCCTTCCTGCTTGAGACTCCTGCCGGCGACGGCGGCCAGTGGAATATGTTCGCCGCCCTGGTGGCCAAGCACGGGCTGGTCCCCAAGGGCTACATGCCGGAGACGCAGAGCTCGTCGAACACCGGCCGGATGAACGCCATCCTCCGCTACCAGCTCCGCCAGGGCGCCAGGACCGTCCGCGCGGCCACGGCCGAAGGGCCGGACGCCGCCCGCGCCGCCAAGACC
This sequence comes from Trebonia sp., assembly GCA_036501515.1. GTDB lineage: Bacteria > Actinomycetota > Actinomycetes > Streptosporangiales > Streptosporangiaceae > Trebonia. The sequence goes on from DASYAD010000100.1 coordinate 16,243, forward strand.
GAGATCATGCAGGTCATCTACCGGATCCTGTGCATCCACCTGGGCACGCCGCCTGAGCGTTTCGACTGGCAGTGGACGGACAAGGACAAGAAGTTCCACCGCGACGGCGTCCTCACCCCCCAGGAGTTCGCCGCCAAGTACGTGGACCTGCCCGTCAGCGATTACGTCTGCCTGGTCAACGACCCCCGGCCGTCCAGCCCGCTGGGGCGGACCTTCACCGTCGAGTACCTCGGCAACGTCGTCGGCGGCCCGCCCGTCACCTACCTCAACGTCGACACCCAGGTCATCAAGGACATCGCCGCGGCCACGATCCAGGGCGGCGAGCCCGTGTGGTTCGGCTGCGACGTCAGCAAGATGATGAGCAACGACTACGCGTTCTGGGACGCCGACCTGTACGACCTGCCGTCGGTCTACGACGCCGCGTTCGACCTGGATAAGGCGGCCCGCCTGGCGTACCACGAGACCGCGATGACCCACGCCATGCTCTTCACCGGGGTCGACGTGCTCGACGGGGTGACCCGCCGGTGGCGGGTGGAGAACAGCTGGGGCGCCGACCGCGGCAAGGACGGCTTCTTCACGATGAACGACTCCTGGTTCGGGCAGTACGTCTTCGAGATCGCGGCCCGCAAGAGCGCGCTCCCGGCTGACCTGCGCGCCGCGCTGGACACCGAGCCGATCGTGCTGCCTGCCTGGGACCCGATGGGGGCCCTCGCCCGGTAGCCGCTAACCCGGGACCGACGCGTCACCAGACGCGTCGCCGGCAGTCTCCGTCGCATCGTCCGCCAGCGCGCCCAAGGCTGCCTGGCGGCCGATGCCGACGGCCGCCTTCAGCACGACGGCGCCGCGCTCGCTGCGCCCGATGTGCGCGCTGCCGAGCGGCGGCCGGATCTGCAAGATGCCCGGGTGGGCCGCGAGCAGTTCCTCCTCCGCTCCCCTGATCTGCTGGCGGTTCAGCCAGGGCTCAAGGGCCCCGGGAGCCCGGCGGGCGAACCAGCGCGACATGACCAGCCGCTCGCCGCGGGTCGGCGGGAACACCGTCTCGTCCGCTCGCTTGGTGCGCAGCACGACGAGGTGGGTGGCGCCCTGGGCGAGCGCCGTCCGCGCCGGGACCGACTCGCTCACCCCGGCGTCGACGAACCGGCGCCCGCCGATCTCCACCGGCGCGCCCGCGAGCAGCGGCATCGCGGTCGACGCGCGCAGCGCCGCCTGCAGGCTCGCCTGGTCCCTGACGAGATTCCGCAAGTCGGTGGACTCGCCGGTCAGTGCGTCGGTGGCCATCGGGTGGAACTCGACCGGGCTGTCCAGGATCTCCTGAAAGCCCATCGGGAAGATCTCCGTGTACACGGTGTGCACCAGGAACCGGGTGTCGACGGCCGGACGGCCGCGCAGCATGCGCCGCGGGTCGATGGCCCCGCGCATCACGATCGGGTCCCACCACGCATGGACGGTGCTGCCGGCCCGGCCGCACAGCAGCCAGGCCCCGTTCAGCGCACCCATGGAACTGCCGTAGACGGCGTCGAACAGCGGCAGCAGCCCGAGTTCCTCGATGGCGACCGTCATGCCGCTCGAATAGGCGCCGCGCGAGCTGCCGCCTTCGATCACCAGCACTAGCCGCGCGTCGTCGGCGCGCTGGCCGGGGGTACTTCCCTGCCGCTTACGGTCACGAACCAGCTGAAGCACGGCATCGGTCACCGTTCCTTTATATCCGCGCGGGCAGACCCGCCCGGATGCCGCCCGGTGCCGTCAGCCCTGGACCCGCTGCCTCGGCAGGCCGAACGGCACCGCGATCTCCCGCAGCACCCCGCGCAGCCAGGCGTGTGCGGGATCGGTGGCGCGGCTAGCCTGCCACCAGGCGGCTTCGACCAGTTCGATCATCCCGAACGGAGGCTCGATGACCGTCACCCCCGCCACGTCACCCACCCGGCGGGCCAGGCGCTCGGGCACCGCCGCCACCATGTCGGTTCCGCCCACCATGAACGGCAGGGTGAGCCAGCCGGCGGTGGTCAGCGCCACGTTCGGCTCGAGGCCGAGGTTTTCCAGTGCCACCTGGAGCGGGTCGGCCTCGGCGTGCGGCAGCTGCGCGACCGCGTGCGGGAGCGCCTGCAGGTCGGCCAGGGACAGCCGGCCGTCGCGCAGCGCCGGGTTGGCGCGGTCCACGACGCAGACGAACCGGTCCCGGCTGATCACCTCCGGGTGGCCGCCCGGCCGGTAATAACCCATGGGGGCGATCAGCAGGTCGTGCTCGAGCACCCAGCGGTCGCTCTCGGGCGCAATTCGGTGAATTTCAATATTCACCTGCGGTGCCAGCGCGCGCACCCGGCGCAGCAGCAGTTCGCCAAGGACAACGACCGAATAATCGGAAAGGCTGATGCTGAACGTGCGGCCGTCCAGCTGTGGCGGGTGGACGTTTTCCGGGGAGAAAGCGGTCCCGATTCTGCGCATGGACTCCTGCACCGACGGCAGCAGCGACCGCGCGAGCGGGGTTAGCACGTAGCCGTTCCCCGTCCGGACCAGCAGCTCGTCCTTGTAATGCCTGCGCAGCCTGGCCAGCGCGATGCTCGCGGTCGGCTGCGGCATGCCCACTCGGATGGCCGCCTGAGTGACACCGCCCTCCTCAAGGAGAGCCTGCAAGATAGTCAGCAGATTCAGGTCCACGCCGCCTAGCGCCATTCAGCGGCTCCTGTCGCTCGGCCGTTCGCTTGGACTACTCTTTGTTACCCAACTGTGCATTACTGACGTTTTCTGGTGATATGGTAGCATTTCTGGGAATTACGAAGTCTTGATTGTGCGAAAGCTCTAATTACGTAAATACAGAGACGAGGGACGGCCCGGTGGCTGGTGTCAGCGGCATCGACTTGAACCTGCTGGTCGCACTGGGCGCGCTGCTCAAGGAGCGCAACCTGACCAGAGCGGGCGCCAAGGTCAACCTGAGCCAGCCGACGATGAGCGGGGCGCTGGCCCGCCTGCGGCGCCACTTCGACGACGAGCTCCTGGTCAGGTCCGGGCGCCAGTACCTGCTGACCCCGGTGGCGCAGCGGCTGCTGCCCGCCGTGCACGAGGCGCTCGCCCAGGTGGAGCGGACGTTCGCCGCCACCGGCGAGTTCGACCCGGCCACCAGCGGCCGGGAATTCTCGGTCGCGATCGGGGGCCAGTCGATCGTCATGCTGAGCGAGCTGCTGCACCGGGTGCACAACCTGGCCCCGGGGGTGCAGCTGCAGATGCGGGTGATCCCGGCCGACCTCATCAAGGACGACCGCGGCATGCTCGAGCATGACCTGCTGATCGCCCCGATGGAGTACTACCGGCCCGACGGCGAGCCCGAGGTGATCAGCCGGGACCGGTTCGTCTGCGTGGCTGACCGGGCCAACCCGGCGCTGCGGGACGGGCAGCTTTCGCTGGCCGACCTGCAGGCGCTGCCGCACGCGGTCGCCCGGCTGCCGCAGGCCGAGGCCGATCCGCTGCGCACCGCGCAGGAGCGGCTGGGAGTCACGCCCAACGTGATACTCACCACGCCCGGGTGGCTCCCGCTGCCGTTCCTGGTGAGCGGCACCGACATGGTCGCGGCAGTGCCCGAGCGCCTGGCCCGCCGGGTGAGCGAGGCGGCAGGGGTGACTGTCATCGAGCCTCCGTTCGGACGAGTTGATCTGGTGGAAGCCGCCTGGTGGCATCCGATGCGCGGCGCCGATCCGGCCCTCACCTGGCTCCGCTCGGTGCTGGTGCAGCCCGCCGGCAACTGACGGGGGGCACGGGAGGTCGTCCACCCGGAAGACCGCCGGCGGCGGCATTAGCGGGCCGCGCCGCGCTGCTGCGCCATGGCATGCTCGACCAGCGTCAGCAGGGCGGCCTTGGTCGACTCGGGGCTGCGCGCGTCGCACTGCACCATCGGCACCCGCGCGGAGATCGACAGCGCCTCGTAGATGTCCTGCGGCCGGTGCGGGAACTCCCCGTCGAAGCCGTTGATCCCGAGCACGAAAGGCAGCCCCGCGGCCTCGAAGTAGTCAAGGGCCGCGAAGGAGTCCTCTACCCGGCGCGAGTCCACGAGCACCACCGCGCCGATGGCGCCGGTGACCAGGTCGTCCCACATGAACCAGAAACGCTGCTGCCCCGGCGTCCCGAAGATGTAGAGCACCAGGTCCGACTCGAGCGTGATCCGGCCGAAGTCCATCGCCACCGTGGTGGTCGCTTTCCCCGACAGATCCGACAGGTCGTCGACGTCCTCGCTCGCCTCGGTGATGGCCGCCTCGGTGGTCAGCGGCTTGATCTCCGACAGCGAGCCGACGAACGTCGTCTTGCCCACGCCGAACCCGCCCGCCACCACGACCTTGACTGAGGTTATCGAGTCGCTCCCACGGCGCGGGCCGAGCAGGCCCGCCCCGTGCGGTGATGACGCCCAGCCGCCTGCTCCGGTCATGTCCTGTTCCCGAGCACGGCGACGTGGTTGACCCGCAGCGCGGGAGTCAGCATCCGGCCGACGCGCTCAACCAGCATGCTCATCTCGTACGCGACAAGACCCAGGTCGCAGGTGGCGGCCGCCAGCACGGCGAGGCTGGCGCCGTTGCTCACCGACATCACCACCAGCACGCCGACCTGCATCTCGACCACCGTCTGGATCACCGCACCGCCCTCGAACACCCGCGACGCGCCCTGGGTCAGGCTGGTCAGGCCCGAGGTCACCGCCGCCAGCTGGTCCGCCCGGTCCTGCGGGAACCCCGCGCTGAAGGCCAGCGGCAGCCCGTCAGACGACACGACCACCGCGTGGGCCACATCGGGGACTCGTTCCACGAAGTTCGTGATCACCCAGTTAAGGTCCGACCCGCTCACTCGTGCTCCTCTCGTCGGCTTTCGCCGGCATGTCTTGCCTTAGTTCTCATCGGACTCGTAGCTTCCGGAAGCCGCGCCGCGGCCCGCCCGGGCACCGCGCTGGAAGCTGGTGAGCCGGTTCCGCGCCTCTTCGGCCGACCGGGCCGGCGCACTGGCCTCTGGCGGCCGGGTCCCGGCCAGGGCCGCCGGGCGGCTGACGACCGATCCTGGCACCAGGTTCGCGCCCGGCACCCGCTTCCGCAGCCCGGCCGGCGTCCGCTCGCTGGCCTGCGGAGACACGGCTGACTTGGCCGCCCGGAAGCCGTCGTCGGCCGGCGACAGCCACGACGACCCGGCCGGGGGCGTGCCGCTGCCTGCGCTGATGGGCGCCCCGCGGCGGCGGAACCAGTCAGACTCGACCGAGTCGTAGATCGGCAGCCCGGGGCTTGCCGCATCGGGCGGCCGGAAGTCGCCGGCCCCGTAGGCCGGGTGCCCGGCCGGGCCGGCCGTTTCCTGCCAGGCCGGCGGCAGGACCACCTCGCCGGGAGCCTCACTGACCGCCGCTGGCTGCCACCAGGACGAGGTGGCCGGCGCTGCGGGCGGCTGGGCGAGGGGCTGGGTGACGGAAGGTAGGGTGGTCGGCCCCGGTTGCGCGCGGAGGGCGGGCGCGGCCGGCTCGGGTATCTGGGTCCGGGACACCGACCGGCGTAGCGCGGTGGCCTGCTGTCCGCCGGCCGCCCCCGCGGTGGCGTACCCGCTGGGCTCGCCGTACCGCTCCGTCTCGAGGCGACGGCGGGACGAGCCCGCCAGCGGGGCCGGCGTGCCGTCGTTCTCGGCCACCGTTTCCGGCAGCCAGATCAGCGCGGACAGGCCGCCGCCGTTCTGCGGCCGCCGCAGCTTGACCCGGATCCCGTGCCTGGAGGCGAGCCGGCCGACCACGAACAGGCCCATCCGCCGCGACACGGCCACGTCGACCACCGGGGGGTGCTCGAGCCGCCAGTTCGCGTAGGCCAGCTCCTGCTCGCCGATCCCGAGGCCCTGGTCGGAGATCTCGATCAGCACGCCGCCGCTGCTCACCCGCTGGCCGGTGACGAGCACCGGGGTTTCCGCCGGGGAGAACGTGGTCGCGTTCTCGACCAGTTCCGCCGCCAGGTGGACGACGTCGCTGGCGGTGCGGCCGCCGACGACGATGCCTGGCTGCACGTTGAGGGTGATCCGCTCGTACTGCTCGATCTCGGAGACGGCGGCCCGCAGCACGTCGACGAGCGGGACCGGCTGGCCCCACTTGCGCGGGGCTTCGTGCCCGGCCAGGACCAGCAGGTTCTCTGAGTTGCGGCGCATGCGGGTGGCCAGGTGGTCCAGCCGGAACAGGCTGCTCAGCCGCTCAGGCTCCTGCTCTGACTGCTCAAGCGTCTCGATGATGCCGAGCTGCCGCTCGATCAGCGACTGGCTGCGGCGTGACAGGTTCACGAACATCGCGTTCAGGTTCGCCCGCAGCATGGCCTCGTCGCCCGCCAGGCGCACGGCCTCGCGGTGCACCTGGTCGAACGCGCGGGCGACCTCACCGATCTCGTCGGCGGAGTTGATGCCGATGGGCTCGATCTGGATGCTCTCGGCCTGGTCGCCCTCGCTTTCACTCAGCCGGCGCACCATGTCAGGCAGGCGGCGCCCGGCGACCTCCAGGGCATCCGCCCGCAGCCTGCGCAGCGGCAGGATCATCGACCGCGCCACGACGACGGTGATGCCCAGCACGACCAGCAGCAGCAGCAGCACGATCAGCGCGGTCAGCCGCTCCGACCCGAGCGCGCCCTGCTGCAGCGTACCCGCCTGCGATGAGATGGCATCAAGCTCGATGGCATCGAAGCTCCGCATGTCGCTGAGCGTCGAGGTCATGTCGGTGAACCACTCGGTAGCGTTAGTGACTCCGCCGTCCGGTGCCGTGTTGGCCTCGCCAGCGAGGGTGGCGTCCAGCTCAATCCGTTGCGCGTCGTCGATGGCCGGCCCTTCCACCACGTTCCCTTCCTGCTGCACCTGGGTGAGCGTGGACGAGAAGCTCGCAGGGGTGCCTCCCGATGCGGGGGTGAAGGCGGCGACGTTAGCTCCGGCGGCCTGGAACCCGGCTAGGCTGCTGGCCTGGTTGGTCTGCGCGGTGGTCACGGCAGACAGCAGGCCAGGCTGGAACTGGGCCTGGAGCAGGGCCGCGTACAGCAGCGCCCGCTGCTGTGACGCGTCGTCCTCCATCTGCGCGGCCGACCCGAGCAGCGTGGCTAGCTGCGAGAGCTGCGGGCTCGAGCTGCCTGAGGCGATGTCATTGTCGACCGCGAGCAGCGGGGAAACGAGCTGCTGCGTGTAGGCGTCCGTCATCGCCAGCGGGTCGATCTCAGAGTTAACGAACTGGCGCAGGTCAGGCAGGTCAGTCTGGAGGCTTTGCAGGGCCGCCGTCACGTCGGCGTGCGTTGCCGGCGGGTCGCCGGAGCCTGCCGCGCTGACCTGTTCACCCAGTCCCTTCGCGGCTGCGAGTTCCGTGTTCGTCACGCTGTACTGCTTGTGAAGCTTGCCGAGCAGGATGGCCGCCTCCGCCTTCTGGCCAGCCTGCTGGCTGGCGAGAAGGCCGGCCGTGATGTCACGCTCGTCCTCAACGGACTCCGTCAGCGTGGTGAAGTCCCTGCCGAGGGTGGCCACCTGGTTGATCCGTGCGAAGCTGGCCGCGGTGTTCCTGGCCGCCTCGACCCGGATACCGCCGAGCACGATCGCCGCGATCGTGGGCACGATTACTAGGGCCAGGATCCGCCATCGGACTCGCCAGTTCCGAAGTATCAGCGCACTGGGCCTACGGGACCGCTCCCCGTTCGCCTGCCGCCGCCCCTTCTCCGCTTGGTTGCCGTACTCCGCTGCCGGTGAGGGTGCCGCGACCCCGGGGAGGGCTGGCACCGGCAGGCTGGTACGACCTGGGTTCTGATCCACCATGGGTCGCTTCCCTCTGATTCCCTATTCCCGTTCCGTGGGGCAGCCCCACAGGACTCAGCCTCCGAGGAGCGGCGGGGGTTCGTAAAGGTGATTGCATCGGCAAACATTGCATCGGCAAATCAAATAGTGCTGCGAGATATACCTGAAACAATCTCGTAACGCCGCAAGGCAACCTCTTATTGTCGCGGGTCGGCTCTGACCCGCACGATCCTTGCCGACCTCATGCTTATCCGCGCCGCATCTCACGGCGGGCGCCAGCCGCAACGGCGCCGCCGACCTCACACCAAGAACTCCAGTCACCGTAGCCGGGTGGCCCGTGAGGGTGTGCTGTATCTACGGTAATTACTATTATGTGCTGGTATGGCTAGATATAGCAATGTGCGATAGTAAGCCCTACCAGGCATTTTACGTTGTGTCCTGATTCGTTATGGTTGGTTCCCAATGATCCGATGGGTGCGACCTATTAGCCTCTGTCCAGTGCCTTCTGTTCCTCCTGAGGCCCGCGTTCCTCACGACCCGTTGTTTGTGACGGGTTGATGGCTCCTCGGGAGGCTGACACGGCACTGTGTCCGGCGGGCATCTCCCTATAGCTGCGGCTCCGCTGGCAGAACCAGAATCGAGATACACGAAGGAGCGCTACGCGTATGAGACGCCCTCGTTTCAGCAGGTTTTTGGTGTTCGTCGCGGCCGGGGTGACCGTGGCCGGGGTAGCGGCGTGCAGTTCGAGTTCCACCAGTTCCACGGCCGCGTCGGGGACCGCGTCCGGCTCCGGGCTGGAGAAGACCACGGTCACGGTTGACGTCACCGACTCGCCGGATGCGGGGCCACTGTGGATCGCGCAGAATGACGGCCTTTTCAAGCAGCAGGGGCTCACCGTAAATATCAAGTACGTGCCCGGCACGGCGGCTGCGTTCCCTGACCAGGCCGCGCACACCGTCGACTTCGCCGAGCAGAACTACGTCAGCTTCTTCAGCGAAAACCAGATGAAGCCCCAGCTTGGCCTGCGGATCATCGCACCGGACGAGCAGGCGGCGCCGAACACCAACGTGATCATGGTGCCGAAGGACTCCCCGATCAAGACGGCGGCCGACCTCAAGGGCAAGAAGGTCGCGTTCCCGTCCCCCGGCATCAACCTTTCCAACCTGGGGGTCGAGGAGCAGTTCCAGGGATACGGCATCAACCCGCCCACTGACTTCAGCAACGTCACCGTCGGATTCCCTAACATGATGGCCGCGCTGAAGAACGGCACGGTGGATGCCGCGTTCGCGATCCCGCCGTTCATCACGGTCATGGAGACCCAGATCGGGGCGCACCAGCTGGTCGACCTGATGACCGGGCCGCTGAACAACATCCCGTCGACCGGGTGGACCACCACCACGTACGAGGAGCAGCACTACCCGAAGACGGTGGCGGCGTTCCAGCGGGCGGTCATGCAGGCGCAGCAGGTGGCCGCGTCCAAGCCGAACCTGGTGCGGTCGCTGCTGCCGACCAAGGTCCCGAACATGACCGCGAAGCTCGCGAACATCATCGCCATGCAGACCTACATGCCCACGCTGAGCGAGACGAGCATCCAGCGGGTCGCCAACGTAATGGAGCAGTTCGGCGCCCTGAAGACGAAGGTCGATGTCGCTCAGCTCATCACTGCGCCGCCGGCTGCCGGGACGTGAGCCGGTTGACCAACGGTGACCGGGTGGATCTCGCCGCTGTGCCAGAGGGGCACGGCGGCGAGATCGCCGGGAACGCAGCGGGGAACGCGCTGCTCGGCGACATGCACCGGGCGGTACTCCGGTACGGCGCCATCAGGGCGCTGGTCGTCATCGGCGTGCCGGAGCAGCTGCGCGACGGCCCGCTTGACGTGACGGACCTGGCCAGCCGCTGCGGGGGGCACGCGCCGGCGCTGGACCGGCTGCTCCGGACGACCGCCTCCACCGGGCTGATGCGCACTGTCGCCCCGGGGACCTACGGGCTGACCGAGGAGGGCCGGGCGCTGCTGGACGGCCCGGAACTGCGCCGCCTGCGGTGGACCGGCGGGGCAGCCCAGTGGAACGCCATCGGCGAGCTGACCGAGACGGCCCGCACCGGCAAGTCACCCTTCACCGCCCGGCACGGAAGCGTCTACGATTACCTGGCCACCCGCCCGGCGGAGTCGGCGGTGTTCGACGCTCTGATGGTGGGCCTGTACGACGATGTCGCCGCCCGGGTGGCGGCGGTGGACGCATTTCCCGGGACCGGGACGGTCGTAGACGTCGGCGGAGGCAGGGGCACGTTCCTCGCGCCGATCCTGCGCGCCAGGCCCGGCCTGCGCGGTGCCCTGCTGGAACTGAAGCGCTCGGTGGACGAGGCCAGGGCGTACCTGGCCGGACAGGGCGTCGCCGAGCGGGTCGAAGTGGTGACCGGTGACTTCTTCGCGGCCGTGCCGCCCGGTGCCGAGGTGTACCTGCTCGCCCACGTCCTGCACAACTGGAGCGACTCCGAATCCGTGGAGATTCTGCGCGTCATCCGCAGGGCGATGGCGGAAGGCAGCAGGCTGCTGGTGTCGGAGATCGTGCTGCCGGGCGATGACCGGCCGCATTTCGGCAAGGAGCTGGACATCCGCATGCTTGCCATGTTCGAGGGCAAGGAGCGGACCGAGGCCCAGTTCGCCGCGCTACTCGCCAGCACCGGTTTCCGCCTCGACCGGGTGGCGGACCTCCACGTCGGCGGTGAGTGCGTCATCGTCGCGTCACCCGGGCCTGCGGACTGACCGTGCATCAGGAAGCGCGCATTCGGGCGGCGGCCGCGTGACGGCCGCCGTCCGCCGGGTATGCCTCGGCGTGGCCGGGGTGCTGCTGGCCTTCGGGCTGGCCCAGTTCGTCTTGTGGGCAGGGGACGTCGATCAGGCGGTCTTCCCGCTGCCGTCTACGGTGCTCGGCAGCGCCGTGGACATGCTGCGGGACGGCTCGTTCTGGACGGCGACCATCCAGACACTCACCAGCTGGGCGGAGGGGCTAGGGATCGCGGTTGGATTCGGGGTGCTCGTCGGCCTGGTGCTCGGCACCCTGCCGTGGGCCGAGTCGGTGGTGCGGCCGCTGGTGGAGTTCCTGCGGCCGATCCCGTCCGTGATCCTGTTGCCGCTGGTGCTGCTCATCATCCAGGAGAGCCACGAGACAGAAGTGGTGCTGATCGTGCTCGCGGCGGCCTGGCCAGTGCTGATCAACACCATCTACGGGATCGCCGAGGTCGATCCCCTGGCCACGCAGACGCTGCGGAGCTTCGGGTTCTCGCCGTGGGCGGTGGCCTGGCGGGTCTCGCTGCCGAGCGCGGCCCCGTTCATCGCGACCGGCGTCCGGATCGCCGCCTCGGTCGCGTTCGTGGTGGCCGTCGCCGTCGAGCTGATCGGCTCTGGGATGGACGGCCTCGGCAGTTACTTGATCCAGGAGCAGAGCGGCACGGCAGGCGTCGTGCCGCTGCTCGCGGTGGCGGCCCTGAGTGGGCTGCTCGGCCTGCTGCTCAACGCGGTGCTCACCGGTGCCGACCGCCGGGTCTTCCGCTGGCATCACCTGCGCACGGCTGCGGCGGACGCCATATGAAGCGGCCGGGCACGAGGAGACTAGCCGCTCCCGCGGCTCAGCTTGGCGTGCTCATCATCGTGATCGCCGCCTGGCAGTTGGCCACCGGCGCCGGGACCAACCCTTACTTCCTGTCGCCGTCAGCCATCGTGTCGTTCATGTACCACCAGTGGTTCGACGGCCCGGCCAGTCACCTGTGGCTAACCAGCGACGCAACGGGGAATCTGCTGCCGAGTGTCGGCCGGATGCTGGCCGGCCTGGTCATCGCAAGCCTGATCGGCGTCGGGCTCGGTGTGGCGATCGGGCGCGTCCGAGTCCTGGCCGAGCTCACGGAGCCGCTGGTTCATTTCGGCCGGGCGATCCCCCCGCCGGTGGTAGTGCCGTTCTTCCTGTTCCTGTTCAAGATCGGCACGCCGATGGAGGTCGCGTCGATCGCGTTCGGTGTCGTCTGGCCGGTGCTGGTGAACACGATCGACGGCGCCAGGCACATGCACCCGGGGCAGTTGGAGACGGCGCGCGCCTTCCGTATCGGTCCGGTGCAGCGACTGGTCCGCATCATCCTGCCGGCCGCGGCACCGAAGATCTTCGCCGGCCTGCGGCTCGGGCTGGCGCTGGCGCTGATCTTGATGATCGTCTCGGAGTTCCAGGGGGCGACCAACGGGATCGGGTATGAGGTCGACACCGCGCAGACCACGCTTGACATGTCGGTTGTCTGGGGCGCCCTCGTCCTGCTTGGGGTGCTCGGCGTGGTCCTGAACGCGATCTTCGCCGTGGCCGAGCGCCGAGCGCTCGCCTGGCAACGCGGATCCGCCCGCACGGAGTGACCAAGTACCCCGGCCATGAGAGGGTCAGTACGAGGCGGCCGGACAGGCCGCACGGCACGCCGGCCAAACCAATGCCGGGATTCGCCTCTGCCTGCCATTCCGCCACGACTTCGGAGCGAACGTGCTTGAGATCAACGGCCTGACCCGGGCCTACGGACCGCACAAGGCGGTAGAGAACGTCAGCCTGCAGGTTGCCGACGGTGAGCTGGTCAGCATCGTCGGGCCGTCCGGCTGCGGCAAGTCAACGCTGATGCGCTGCGTAGCCGGCCTGCTCACGCCCACGACCGGGCGGGTGGTACTGAACGGCACGGAGGTGACCAGGGTTCCCGACCGGCTCGGCGTCGTCTTTCAGGACTACAGCCGTTCGCTGTACCCGTGGCTGAGCGTCGCCGACAACGTGGCATTGCCGCTGCGCCGCCACGAGCGGCACCGGGCCGCCCGCCGGAAGGGAGCACTGGCCGCGCTTGAGTCGGTCGGCCTAGCCGGCTTCGAGGGAAGGTACCCCTGGCAGCTTTCCGGTGGCATGCAGCAGCGGGTCGCCATCGCCCGTGCGCTGGCCTACGACCCGGTACTGCTGCTGATGGACGAGCCGTTCGGCTCGGTGGACGCGCAGACCAGGGAGGATCTCGAGGACCTGGTGCTGCGGGTCAGAGCGGAGCGGAATATCACCATCCTGCTCGTCACGCACGACATTGACGAGAGCGTCTACACCGGCGACCGGGTCATCGTGCTGACCAAGGGGCCGGGCAGCGTCCTGGCCGAGGTGACCGTGAACCTGCCCACGCCGCGGGATCAGATCGCCACGAGAGAACTGCCCGAGTTCGCGCACCTGCGTGCGGAGGTAAGCCGTCTCGTCCGCGGCGTGCGGCCGCCTGCCGCTGGCAGCCCACCGCTGCCGGGGACCGCCTCGGCCGCCAGCGGCGGCTGGGAGGCACCAGGCGGCGGCTGGAACCTCTGGGGGCGCCAGGCGCGACGCTAAAAGCCAGGGCTGCCCGCTCGGTCGACAAGGTCTTTCTCGACCTTTAAGGCCGGCGGCGGCTAGCGGCCCTTCTGGTCGACATCCACCGGCGGCAGGTCTTGCACCTGCTGCTTGCTGATGTTCAGCTGGATGCCGTCGCTGGTGCTGGTGACCGCGTTGATCGGGATCGCCACTTCCTTGCGGCCCCACAGGTGCCCCTCCTGCAGGAGGACGTGCGTCACGTGGTGGCTGGACCGGTCGATGACGAGCCCGTGGACCCGGCCGATGTCACCGTCGGTGGCCTGGACGGGATCGCCGCGGCGGACGTCCACCTCACCGTGCGGTACCGCGTCGAAGGTGAGGGTCTGGATGATCTCGCCGTCGCTCATCGGGCCTGCCCCGCCGAGGCCGTAGTGGGGCCAGAAGCCGACCTGGCCGGCGCCGTAGCCAGGGTAGTCGTTGGCCCCCGGCATGAAGCGGGTCTCCTCGGCCGGGTCGAGCTTGTCGAACTCATCCCGCCCGCAGCGCAGCCGGACCTCACCGCCGGCGACGTCGACCAGGCTCAGCGGAACGATCCGGGCCTTCGATTTGCGGTGCCCCGGCTCGACCACCAGGTGGGTGATCGCGTCGGCGACCGGGTCGACGATCACCCGGATCACCTCGCCGCTGGTCCCGTCGCTGCAGCTGGCCTTCGCCCCGATCGTGAACTGCTCCGTGTCTGCCATCGTCGCTTCCCCCCGGTTGGCGCGTGTGCCCTGGCGCATAGCCGTCAGCCGGGGCGTTGAAACGTACTCGCGCGGCCCCGCACGATTCGGCCGTAACCCAAAGTGGACGCCACGGCGCGTTAAGGATCATTCATCTTTAATCAACAACCTTAAGCAGCCATGTAAGTACTTAGCGTTATTATCAGGCGTCGACTCCTCAACCACCACGGCGTATGTGGTGGCCGACAGATCGCCCCTCAACGATCGAACACGGTAAATCTCAGGGGGTCTCGATGCACTCGAACAGCGGGAAAAATGTGCATTCATCCAGGTCAGCGGCTGGCAGCTGCTGATGCCCAACCAGGTTTCGCCTTGCCTCGCTCACCGAGCAGCGCGACCCGTCCATGCTCGTGACACTCCGGCGCCGGCCGGTGAACGGACCCGGATCATCGTGTCCGATCACGAGCGGCTTATCGTCACCTACAGTGAGCTGGACAACACCGTCTACCTGTTCTGCCCACCGGGCGAAGACCCGATGACAGTGCTGGCGGCGGCCCGGCTCGTGCTGCACGATCCGTCCTACCAGGAGCTGGCCTGGTGCCTGGGAATGGCACCGGTCTGGCACGTGCCGCGGGAGGCCACGGGGTAGGCGTCAGGCCCGGTGCGGGCTAGCGGGTCGTCCGCTCCCCCGCGACCCGCTTCCTTAGCGATTCCACCAGCGCCGCCACGTGACGCCGGTCCTCTGGCGACAGCTCGTCGATGCTGGCGATCAGCAGGTCACGCTCCTGGCCGCGGCCCCGGCCGCCCTCCGGGACAGTCCCGTCGGAGTCGCGTTCCGGCACGGTCTCGTCGTAGTAGTGCAGGCCGACCGACTCGGCCGCGGCGGCGCGCACGACCGAGACCGGCACGTCGAGCCCCCGGGCGAGCGCGTCAATGGTGGCCGCACGCGGCGGCCGCACCAGGTTCCGCGTAGTGGCGAGCGTGTAGAGGGTGGAGCGGGGCAGCCCGCCGCCGCGCGCGACGTCGCCGTAGGACCAGCCGCGCTCACTCAGGCACTGGTGAATGAGGCGCTGCAGCGGGTTCATGAGCTGCTCCGCGTGGGCCACCCGGTCCCCCAGCGGTGCCGGCGTGAGCTCCGGGCCGCCGTCCGCCGTGTGCGCTGCGATATCCACGTCCACCAACTTAGCCGTCTGAGTCCTGAAGACTTTGAAGAACTCTGTGTATTTGACCGATCACTGATCGTACTGTACGTTCATCAACGTACAAGACGTACGCCGACCAGCGTACAAATGACCATTGGCAGGATTTCCGAAGGAGAGACACATGTCGAACTCATCCGCGATGTCGATGCAGGAGCTCGAGCTTGAGAGCGCCGAGATGCTGCCGGGCCGCGAGACCCTGTGCGTCACCAGCTGGCACCCGCACGGCGGCGGCTTCGGCGTCAACCAGGCCGGGGTCGGCAACGCCGTCCAGAACGGCCTCGTCAACGTCGACGCCCTCAACGGCAGCCTGAACGGCCTCAACCTGCTGAACGGCCTCGGGATCCACCTGTAGCACCCGACTGCACTGGCCGTTCAGGCCTGCGCATACGGCGAGAGGAGGGCCGTCCGGATACCTGGGCGGCCCTCCCGTCAGTTCCGCTGCTTGGTTTTCCGGGGCGCCGCGTCACTCCGGCCTTAGGAGGACAACCGTGATCGTGAAGCCGCCTTTCCCGCCCCGGCTGGCCGACGGGGTGGAATTGCTCGGTGAGTTCAAGGACTCCGGTTACAGCAAGCCGCCGTCGCTTATCAGGCGCGCCGACGGCCAGGTGATTCAGCTTTCCCGGCTGCTTTACCTCGTCGCCCGCCGGATGGACGGCCGCCGCGGCCCGGTCAGCATCGCGGACCTGGTCAGTGACGACCTCGGGCGGGTGCTGAGTCCCGGCCAGGTTTGCTACCTCATCGTGGCCAAGCTGGCGCCGCTCGGCATCGTGGCCGGCCAGCGGACGGCCGCCGCACCGCCGACGGCCAGCCCGCTCCTGTCCCTCCGGGGCAGGGGCACGCTTCTTCCGGCGCGGGCCGCCAGCGGCGTCGGGGCGCTGATGCGGCCGCTGTTCCACTGGCCGGTGATCGCCGGGGTGATCACCGGGGTCGCCGCCACGGACTACTGGATCTTCTCCGTGCACGGACTGGCGGCCGCGTTCGGCCAGATCCTGAACGACCCGGCTGACCTGCTGCTGCTCGCACTGCTGACCATCGCCTCGGGCGCGTTCCACGAATGCGGGCACGCCGCCGCGTGCCGGTACGGCGGCGCCAGGCCGGGCCGCATCGGATTCGGTATCTACCTGGTCTGGCCGTCGTTCTTCACCGACGTCACTGACTCCTACCGGCTGAGCCGGGCCGGCCGGCTGCGGACCGACCTCGGCGGCATCTACTTCAACCTGATCTTCGTCCTGGCACTGGCCAGCCTCTACGCGGCCAGCAAGACGCAGCTCCTGCTGCTGGTCATCGCCCTTACGCACCTGGAGATGCTGGAGCAGCTGCTGCCGTTCGTGCGGTTCGACGGCTACTTCATCTTGAGCGACCTGGTGGGCGTGCCCGACCTGTTCGCGCGCGTCGTCCCGGTGCTGCGGCGCGGTTCGTCGGGCGGTCAGCATTCCTCCGGGGACCAGCACGACCGGAGCGGCGCCGGTCTCGAACGCCGGGCCCAGGCCGTCGTCACCTGCTGGGTGGCGTGCGTCATCCCGCTGCTCACCCTCATGCTCGGCTACCTGCTGCTGCACTTGCCGGCCGCGAACCGGGCCCTGTGGCTGTCGGCCAGCCACTCGGCCGGCCAGATGATGACCGCGCTCACCGCCCGTCAGTACACCGCGGCGGGCGTGAACGCGATCGGCGCCGCCCTGGCGCTGCTGTCCGTCGCCGGGTCGTTGTTCATCGCGTCCGGTCTGGCCCGCCGGGCGATCGCGGTGGCCCGCCGCTGGTCGGCCGGGCACCGCGCGCGCCGGCTGCTCGCGATCGCCGCCGCCGCCGGCCTAGTGGCCGGCCTGGTCGCCTTCTGGGCCGCTGACGGTCAGCTGCGCGGCTGGTAGCTGGCGTACCCGGTCGCCACTAGCACGGCTGCGGCATCATCGGTACCACGGCGACTGCTGCGAGTGCCGCCACTAGGGCCACTGCCGCGAGCTACGGCCACTGACGCGAGCGCCGAGCGGTCAGGCGGCGCGCCAGTCGCCTTCCGAGCGGTACTCGATGTGCAGCGCGCCCAGGTTCTGCCGGGCGAAATCATCCAGGGGCGAGAGCTCGTTCTCGCCGCTCGGGTCGTACAGCCGCCCGATGGCGACCTCCTGACCCTTGCTGTCGACCAGCCGGAAGAACCGCCCGGAGTTAAGGGCCTCGGCGATATCCTGGGCGACCGCCACCTCTGGCCCTGACTTCCCGACCGCGGACGGCTCGGCCCCGTCGTAGCCGGCCCCCGTGTCCTCCGTGATGACCCAGCAGTACGGCGTCGTCAGCGAGGAGAATTCCGAGACCAGCGAATCGGGGACCTCGTCGGTCTCGGTCTCCCACTGGTCCAGCGGCCCGCCCCCGGCGCCGACCAGTTCACTACGGGCGTCTCCGCGTTCTTCGCTCTGACTGTCCATAGGAACTCAACGTGTCCACGACAGGCCGGATTATGCATCGACAGGCCGGCCTTCCGCCAGAGCGCGCGAGTCGGCGCGGCGAACCTTCCCGGCGTCGTCACGGAGCGGCTGCCGGGTCAAGGTGAACCCGCGGGGGATCTTGTAGCGGGCGAGCCGCTCAGCCAGGAAGGCCCGCAGATCCTCATCGGGGATGACCGCCGTGGCCTCGATCACGGCATGGACGCGCTGCCCGAGGTCGTCGTCAGGCAGTCCGACGACGACACTGGTCACGACGTCCGGGTGCGCGCTGAGGGCCGCCTCCACCTCAGCCGGGTCGACGTTGGCACCCCCGGAGATGATCAGGTCGGTGCGACGGTCGCTGACGTGGCGGTGACACCGGTCAGCCGGACGGAAAGTTCGCGCAGCTGGCGGCGGGCGGCGGGGTCGGCCGCCTGCGGGTCGGGCCGTCCCGCGCGCAGCCCGTTGTAGAAGCGTCCCGTCCCCGTGTCGTCGCCGGCGATAAGCCGCATGGTCGCCTCGACGCCCTCGGCCACGGTGCTGATGGGAGCGTGCACCATCTTGGTCGGCATGTAGGTCGCCGGGTGCAGGGCGTTGACCGTGACCCCGGTCCCGTCCAGCCGCTCGGCCAGGTCGGCCGTGTACAGGATCTGCGCCAGCTTGGACTGGCAGTAGGCCCGGCCCCCGTCGTAACGGCGGGTCAGCATCACGTCGTTGAAGTCAATTGCCTGCTGCCCGAGCGAGCTGACGTTCACGATCCGCGACGGCGCCGACGACTCAAGCAGCGGCAGCAGCCGCTCGGTGAGCGCGAAGCCCGCCAGGTAGTTCACCGCGAACCGCAGCTCGTACCCGTCCGCGCTCTCCTGCCGCGCTCCCCCGCCGGGCACGTCAGAGCCGATGCCCGCGTTGTTCACCAGCATGTCAAGCCGCGGCTCGTGAGCGAGCACCTGCTCCGCAAGCGCGCTGACCTGCGCCAGTTCCGCGAGATCGGCCTGGTACGAGCGCACCTCGCCCTCGCCGAGCTCCGCCACCGTCTCCGCGATCCGCCTGGGGTCCCGCCCGTGCACAAGCACGGTCGCCCCCGCCCGCAGAAGTTCACCCGCCAGCGCCCGCCCGAGCCCGTCGGTCGCGCCGGTTACCAGTACCACCTTGCCCGTCAGTGAGCTCACGCCAGTCCGCAACCCGCGCGCTTGGCCCGCCATTCCCCGACCACCACGCCCCGGCCCGGCCTCGCCCGCCATTCGAGGCCGGCACCGCCGCCGTTCCCCGCCCACTCCCCGGCCGGCCTCGTCCGCCATTTCCTGTCCGGCTCCGCCCGCAGTTCCCCGACCACTCCCTTTCCGGCCTCGTCCGCCATCCCAGACCGCGCCCGGCCAAGAGCCGCAAACCCAGAGCGTCCAAAGCGGCTGATGTGAATGATCAGATTATTGTTATGGAACCTTTTATCTAGATGGAAACTTATATGTACCAGAGCACGAAATTTATCCAAGATCTTTTATTCTGCCTGCGGTTACGCGTCCTTTCAGTGACGGACCAGACCACAGCCGCACTCACGCTGCCCTAGGTGCCCGTCAGGCGCAGGAATAAGCCGCCGCCGGCGCACGCGCGGCCAACTCGCCTTGCGCCAACCGGCTTTAGCGATGTTCCACGATCCGGCGGCCGCAGACCGACTTCCCGCGCCGCGGGTCTGCCATTCCCGAGCCCCCTACCCGAGTCCCAAGACAGACCCCCGCTATCCAAGAGCGGCCGCCCATTCGGTCAGCGTGCTCGCGTAGGTGTCGGGGGCGTGCTCGTGCATCGAGTGCGGCATCTGCGGGAACGAGTGGTACGTGAACGGCTGGCCGGCCGCCGCCACAAGCTCCTCGACCCGCTTTACCTGCAGGTCGGAGATCGCGCCGATCCAGAAACCGGACGAGGTCGTTCCCGAAGTTGTCGATGGTCTAGCGCCCAGGGGTCCACGTCGAGCGCCCCTGCCCGCGCAAGTCGACCGCGAACACCTGGAAGTGCCCGGCGAGCAGCGGCATGACGGCCTCGTAAGTCCACCAGGAACCGCTCTGACCGGGGATGAGGACGAGCGCTGGCTGCTCAGGGTCGCCGGCCGTGGCGTAGTTGAGGCGGACCTCGCCCAGGTCGACCGTTGCTTCGTCGAACGCATGCCGGACGAACACGCCGGCCCGGTCCTCCGCTTCCAGGTACTTCATGAAATGCGACTCCTGCTGACGTGGCGCGGACCGCGGCTTCGTTTATTCGGCGGCACAGGCCGGCGCCGGCGTTCGAGTGGCAGAGGCCGACGCTGGCGTTCAGGTGGCAGAGGGCGAGGCCGGTGTTCAGGCGGCAGCGGGCGGGACTGGCGTTCAGGTGGCGGACGGCGGGACTGGAGTTCCGGCGTCAGGTGGCGGCGGGGGCGGCACAGCCGGGCTGTCACGCAGGACGCCGACGATGAGCCCCATGACCCAGGTGATCGCGTCGGTGGCCCGCTCGGGGTCCATCTTCCACTTGGTGACCAGGCGCTCGTAGGACGGCAGGCCCCACAGGACGTCGAGCATCGCGGCGGCCACCTCCCGCTGCTCCGGTGTCAGGCTCGCGGAAGACTCGGCGACAGCGGCGAGGAGGGCGTCCATCCGCAGGTGGTCCTCGGTGACCAGGGTGGGGTCGTCGACCCCCTGGGTCCAGGCCGAGACGGCATACGACGACAGCGCCGCGAACACCTGGCCGGTGGTTTCCGCCAGCCCGTCGAGCGTGAGCCCCGCGTAGGAGACGCCCGATTCCTCCTGCAGGCGGTGCATCACCGCGTCGTGCAGCTCGTGCTCGCTTGCGAAGTGGCGGTAGATGGTGCTCTCGCTGACCTCCGCTTCCTCGGCGACACTCCGGATCGTCAGGTTGTCCCAGTTCCAGGTCGTGAACGAGTGCACCAGGGCCGAGCCGGCGGTGATGATGCGCTCCCGCGTCTCGGCCGCCTGCTTGAGCCGTACCGGGCTGTTGTACTGACGTCGAGAAGGTGATTCTCCGTCTGGTGTTGACTTCGCTCTCATATGGGGTGAATCTTACTCTCATATTGGCAGGAGACGACTCCCGCTAATTTCACGGACGTCGAGGAGCACACGTGGAACTTGGCAAGAACGTCGATCTGAGCGGGGGGCTGCCGGCCGCGCGCGAGTATGTCTTTCCCGGCCCGCCTGACACGCCCGGCATGCGGGACGCCGTCAACATGTGGGTCTCCGACGACCGCGGCGAAGTCGGAATTCCGCGCTTCGCCGTCGAGGCGTCCATGCCGGACTGGGATCATCACGATCTTCAGGTTAACCTCGCTTTCCCTGACGGACGGGTGTACCGGCTGCGGGAGCCGTACCCGAGCATGCCGACCGTCGGTTCTGACGGGCTCGCCGCGACCTTCGGCGCCGGGCCGCTGGTGTTCCACTGCATCGAGCCGTTCAAGACGTGGACGGCCCAGTTCCGCGGCACCGCCGTCGAGACCTCGACTAAGGCGCTGATTGCCGGCAATGCGTCCGGGCCAAGAGTGGAACTGGAGTTCGAGGTCGAGGCCACCATGGCGGTGCCGCCCTGGGTCCAGGGCACGCTCTTCCCGGAGGCGGCGGAGATGCTCGCGAACTCCGTCGAGGGCAAGCTCATGGGCGGGCCGCGCTACGAGCAGCTGTTCCGCGCCAAGGGCGCCGTCCGGGTCGCGGGCGAGGAGACGACGTTTACCGGCAGCGGGCTGCGCATCCGGCGCCAGGGCATCAGGGACATCGCCGAGTTCTGGGGGCACACGTGGCAGTCGGCGCTGTTCCCGAGCGGCAAGGCCTTCGGCTACATCGCCTACCCGCCGCGCCCTGACGGCTCGGAGTCCTACAACGAGGGCTACCTGTTCACCGGCGAGGGCGGCCTTATCCCGGCGAAGGTCCTCGAGGCGCCCTGGCTGCGGGCACTGGAGCCGAACGGCCAGGACGTGTCGGTCGTGCTCGAGTCGCGGCTCGGCGTTACCAGGATCGAAGGCGAGACGGTGGTATCCACCTTCGACGTCGCGAAGGCCGACATGCCGCAGTTTCCGGTGCTCTACCAGGGCGGCGTCCGTTACCGCTGGGACGGCGAGGAGACCTACGGCATGCTCGAGCGGTCCTCCATGCGGGACAAGATCCAGTGGCAGTGACCGAAGCGCCCGGCCTGCCGCTCACCCACCTGCAGCGCCTGGAGGCGGAGAGCATCCAGATCTTCCGCGAGGCGGCGGCCGAGTCCGAGCGGCCGGTGCTGCTGTACTCGATCGGCAAAGACAGCTCGGTGCTGCTGCACCTGGCGATGAAGGCGTTCTACCCGGCCAAGCTGCCGTTCCCGCTGCTGCACGTGGACACCACGTGGAAGTTCCGCGCCATGTACGAGTTCCGCGACAAGCTCGCCGCGGAATCCGGGATCGAGCTGCTCGTGCACCGCAATCCGGAGTGCGTCGAACGCGGCATCAACCCGTTCGAGCACGGATCGGCCGTGCACACGGACATGTGGAAGACCGAGGGACTGAAGCAGGCGCTCGACTCCCGCGGCTTCGACCTGGCCTTCGGCGGCGCGCGGCGGGACGAGGAGAAGTCACGCGCGAAGGAGCGGGTGTTCTCCGTCCGGTCGGCGCAGCACCGATGGGACCCGAAACAGCAGCGCCCAGAGCTGTGGCGGCTGTACAACGCGCGCACGAAGCCGGGCGAGAGCGTCCGGGTCTTCCCGCTGTCCAACTGGACCGAGCTCGACGTCTGGCTGTACATCCACCGCGAGAACATCCCGATCGTCCCGCTCTACTTCGCCGCGCCGCGGCCGGTCGTCGAGCGCAACGGCGGCTTGATCATGGTGGACGACGACCGCATGCCGCTTGAACCCGGCGAAGTGCCGCGGCGCCGCAGCGTGCGGTTCCGCACGCTCGGCTGCTATCCGCTGAGCGGCGCGATCGAGAGCACCGCGTCGACCGTGCCGGAGATCATCAGGGAAACGCTGCTGGCCACCAGCTCCGAGCGGCAAGGCCGGGTCATCGACCACGACTCGGCCGCGTCGATGGAGAAGAAGAAGCAGGAGGGCTACTTCTGATGGCGCACGCGACCAGCGGTCTCGACGCGGCCGGCATCGACGTAGCCGGCATCGACGTAGCCGGCATCGACGCGAACGGCATCGACGCCTACCTCGAGCAGCACGAGCACAAGTCGATGCTCAGGTTCATCACCTGCGGCAGCGTGGACGACGGGAAGAGCACGCTCATCGGGCGGCTGCTCTACGACTCCAGGCTCGTCTTCCAGGACCAGCTCACGGCCCTCGAGTCCGATTCAAGGACGTCGGGCACCCAGGGCGGGAACCTGGACTTCGCGCTCCTCGTGGACGGCCTCGCGGCCGAGCGGGAGCAGCGCATCACGATCGACGTCGCCTACCGTTTCTTCACCACCGGGACCCGCAAGTTCATCGTGGCCGACACGCCCGGCCACGAGCAGTACACGCGCAACATGGTGACCGGCGCCTCCACCGCCGACGCGGCCGTGATCCTGCTCGACGCGCGCAAGGGCGTGCTCACCCAGACCAGGCGGCACAGCTACCTCGTGTCGCTGCTCGGCATCCGGCACGTACTGCTCGCCGTCAACAAGCTCGACCTCGTCGGATACTCGCGGGAAGTCTTCGACGCGGCCGAGCGCGACTACCGCGCCTTCGCCGCCCGCATCGGCCTGCACGACATCACCTGCATCCCGATGTCAGCCCTGCGGGGTGACAACATCACCGCCCACAGCCCGAATACGCCCTGGTACAGCGGCCCGACGCTGATCGGCGCGCTTGAGGCGATCGAGGTGGCCGACGACGTGCGAGCCGGCCCGTTCCGCCTGCCCGTCCAGTGGGTCAACCGGCCGAGCCAGGACTTCCGCGGATTCTCGGGCCAGATCGCCGGCGGCCGCGTCCGCCCCGGCGACCGGGTCCGCATCCTGCCGTCCGGTCAGACGAGCACCGTGGCCAGGATCGTCACCGCCGACTGCGATCTCGCCGAGGCCGCCGCGGGCCAGTCGGTGACGCTGACCCTTGCGGACGAGACCGACGTCAGCCGCGGCGATGTCATCGCGGCCGCCGACGACCCGCCGGAGACGGCTGACCAGTTCGAATGCCATCTCGTCTGGATGAGCGAAGAGCCGATGCTGCCCGGGCGCCGGTACCTGCTCAAGCTCGGGACGCGGTCCGCCACCGCGACCGTCACCGATATCAAGTACAAGGTCAACGTCAACACCCTGGAACACACCGCCGCCAGGACACTGCAGCTCAACGAGATCGGCGTCTGCACCCTCAGCCTCGACCGGCGGGTCGCCTTCGACCCCTACGACAGCAACCGTGACACCGGCGGGTTCATCTTCATCGACCGGCTGACCAATGACACGGTGGGCGCCGGCCTGCTGCACTTCGCGCTCCGCCGCGCCGGCAACGTGCACTGGCAAGCCGTCCAGATCGACCGGGAGGCCCGCGCCCGGCTGAAGGGCCAGCGTCCGGCGGTGGTCTGGTTCACCGGACTGTCCGGCGCGGGCAAGTCCACCATCGCCAACCTCGTCGAGCAGAAGCTGCACAGCGAGGGCGTCCACACCTACCTGCTCGACGGCGACAACGTCCGGCACGGACTCAGCAAAGACCTCGGGTTCACCGATGCCGACCGCGTGGAGAACATCCGGCGGGCCGCCGAGGTCGCGCGCCTGATGGCCGATGCCGGGCTCATCGTGCTCACCGCGTTCATCTCGCCGTTCCGGGCCGAGCGCCAGCTCGCGCGGGACCTGGCGGGCGACGGCGAGTTCATCGAGGTGCACGTCGACGTCCCGCTCGCCGTCGCCGAGGAGCGCGACCGCAAGGGCCTGTACGCCCGTGCCCGCCGCGGCGAACTCCCGCACTTCACCGGCATCGACTCGCCGTATGAACCACCGCAGTCCCCCGAACTGCACCTCGACGCCAGTGGCACCGTCTCCGCCGCGGAATCCGCCGACGCCGTGGTCAGCTACCTGCGCCAGGCCGGCCTGCTCGGCACTGGCACCCGCAGCACCCAAGAGACCGGCCGAAGAACGGACACGGAATGCTAGGCACCACAGACTTCATTGACGCGGCGGTCGCCGAGACCGGCCTTGACGACTTCGGCGACGACTCCTTCAGGGAAGGCCTGGAGATCCTGGTCCGGTCGCTGCGCGACGAAGCGCGGCTGAACTCCGCGGGCGAGGCCTTCCTGTGCCAGCGGATCACCGGCCACCTCTCTCAGCGCCTGCAGATCGAGCACTGGTACCGGCAGCACCCGGAAACCGGCGACGTCCCCGTCGGAAGCGTGCTCTTCGGACTCGGCCTGCCCCGCACCGGGTCCACCGTCCTGTCTCTCCTGCTCGCGCAGGATCCGCGCCTGCGCTACCTGCGGCAGTGGGAGTCACTCGAGCCCTGCCCGCCCCCGTCGTCGGTCGACGGACCCGACCCGCGCATCAAGGAGGCGCCGTTCACCGGGTCAAGGGGCCGGCACGTGCCCGGCGACGCCAACGGGCCGACCGAGTGCCAGGACCTGATGGCCCTGGACTTCAAGTCACATATCTTCCAGGCGTTCGCGCAGATCCCGTCGTACTCGGCCTGGCTGCTCGACGCGGACCTCACCTCCACCTACCGCTACGAGCGGCGGGTCCTGAAACTGCTGCAGTGGGGACAGTCACCGCGACCGTGGTTTCTCAAGGCCCCCACCCACATCATCTTCCTGCCGTACCTCGACCGCGTTTTTCCTGACGCCAGGTTCGTCATGACCCACCGCGACCCGACCGACGTCCTGGTCTCGGTCGCGGACGTCTACGCCGACATCGCCGGCGTCTTCACCGATCATCTCGATCCGCATTACCTCGGTCAGCTGAACGTCGAGCACTGGTCGGTCGGCATGGACCGGGCGCTGAAATTCCGTGACGGCGGGGCCGAGCACCGCTTCTGCGACCTCGATTTCCGCGCCGTGCAAGCCGACCCCGTCGCCGAGGTCCGCGCGCTCTACCAGTGTCTGGGCGAACCGACCACCGACGAGTTCGAGTCCGCGATGCGGCAGTGGTGGACCACGAACCAGGAGAACCGGGAACCGGCGGTCCGCCGCGACCCGGCCGCCTTCGGGCTGAACCTGGACCAGATCAGGCCGCTGTTCGCCGATTACGTAACGCGCTCCAGGGACTGGACCAGCCGCTAACCGCGGCTGTCAGCCCCTTCCCCCGCACTAGCCAAACCGCCCGCCAACCACGCCGACGGCGGTGTCAAGCATGCCGTCATCACAAGTAAGTAAGCACCTTTTTATTAACCAGGCAAAGACGCCGGGAAGGAATCACCATGAGACCATCCACCAGAGTTCTCGCCGCGGTGGCGGCGAGCGCTCTGCTAGCGGCCGGCTGCAGCCGCGCCGCGACCAGCACCAGCACCCCTGCCAGCACCGGTACCAGCACAGCATCCCCCGCCCAGTCCGCCGCGGAAACGTCGGCGGCCGGCGACTTCGGCACGCTCAAGAACGTCTGCCACGGCGGCAGCGCGACCGGCCAGACAGACCAGGGCGTCACGTCGAGTTCGATCAAGGCCGGCGTTCTCACCGACGTCGGGTTCACCAAGGACCCGCAGCTCGAGAACGCGGCCAAGGCCTTCACCTCCTGGTGCAACGCCGCCGGCGGCATCGACGGGCGGAAGCTCGTCACTGATATTCACGACACCCAGCTGCTGCAGGTTGTCCCCGCGATGACCAGCGCCTGCGGGAGCGACTTCGTGCTGGCCGGCGGCTCCGCCGCGCTCGACGGACTGTCGGTCGCGACCCGGCTGAAGTGCCTGCTGCCCGACTTCGACGAGCAGCCGACCATGGCCCAGAACGCCGGCTCGGCCTTGCAGGTCGCCCCGGTCACCTTCAACTACACGTACTCGGGTTACACGGGCTACTACGACTGGCTGCTGTCGAAGTACCCCGGCTCGGCGAAGCACGTCGCCGTCGTCACCGCCCAGTCGGTCATCACCGAGGTGGACACCAAGATGGTGTCGGCGACGATCCAGGCCGACGGCGGATCCGCGGCCACGGTCATCAGCTTCCCGGAGACCGGCGTGGCCAACTGGACGCCGTACGCGGAGTCGATCAAGAGCAAGGGCATCAAGGGATTCGTCTTCTACGGCACGCCTCAGGAGCTGGCCGCGCTGGAACAGGCCCTGGACAACATCGGCTACCAGCCGGACTGGATCGACACCAACACCGACAACTACACCGCCGGCTTCATACAGATCGACGGCAAAGCGCTGACGCAGCAGCACAACTACGCACCGCTCAACGGCGTCTACCCGGTCGAAAAGGCGGCCGCTAACCCCGCCGTAGAGCAGATCGTGAGCTTGCTCAAGCAGTACGCACCCGGCCAGCCCGTTTCGCTGCAGGTACTGCAAGCGTTCTCCGCCTGGCTGATCTTCGCGGTGTCGGCGGAGAGCTGCGGCGCCGACCTGACCCGCAGCTGCGTCTACCAGGCGGCGCTGAAGCAGACGGCGTGGACGGGCGGCGGCATCACCGCGCCGGTCGACATGGCCACGCCGCTGGCGGCGCCAGACTGCTTCGACATCGAGCAGGCGACGCCGGCTGGCTGGGAGGCCGCCCCGTTCGACCCGAACAACGGGGTGTACCGCTGCGGCGAGCCGGCGCTCAAGCTCGGTTCCGGCTATCCCGCACCGCTGCAGCTGTCGACCGTCGGCAAGACCCTCGCCGACCTCAAGTAGGCAACGCCCACCCGGCCCCGTTCGGGATAAGAATTGGTAGCCCGAACGAGGGCCGGGTGACACCGCCCACCAACAGCGCGTCCGGAAGCGTCCGGAAGCGTCCGGAAGCAACGACAGTGGATCGGCCCGGCGCCCGTCACGCCGCCGGGCCGATCCGGTCTAGGAAGGGCCGCAGGACCGCCAGGTACGCGTCGGGGTCGCGGCCCCACAGGTCGTGCCCGGCCCCGGCGATCACCGCCAGCTCGACCGAGGGCAGCGATGCCTGCCACCGCCCGGCGAGCTCATCGGTCACCACGCGGCCCGGCGAGCCGCCGCGGACCACGAGCACCGGGCAGCCGAGCTCAGGCAGCCGGTCCCACAGCGGGACCTCGCGGCTGTCCGTCACGACCGCCCGCACGGCGTGCCCTGGCATGCGCTCGGCGACGGCCACCCCGCGGATCTCCGCCCGCAGCTGCCGTTCGGCGAACTCCGCGGGGAGCCCGACATGCCGCGCGGAGTAGTCGCCGACGACGAGCCCGCGGACCCGCCCGCGCACAAGCCCGCCGCCCTGCCCCGCGGACTCGAGCGCGTAGCCGAGGGCATAGGACGAGCCGCGCGAGAACGCGACGAGCACCAGCTGGTCCAGCCCGAGCGACTCGACGACCGCCCGCAGGTCACCGACGTGATCCTGCCAGCGGTAACCAGCGGGCGGAGCGTCACTGCCGCCCCGCCCGCGAACGTCGGCCACCAGCACCCGCCGGTCGCCCAGCCGGCCGAGCAGCCACGCGTACTCGGCCGCGTACTCGCCCATTCCCGGGACCACCAGCACCGGCGGCCGCGCGGCGCCTGTCCGCCCGTTGTCGAGCACATGCAGGCGCACCCCGCCGTTGCTGACGAAGACGGAGACACCAGCAGAGGCGGAGACACCAGCAGAGGCGGAGACGCCAGCGGAGGCGGAGGCGGAGACGCCAGCGGAAGCGCCGCCGCCGCCCGGCCGCCGCGCGCCGCCACTGCCCGGCACGGAGCTCAGGCGCTGACCGCGGCCCGGGCGTCCGGGTCCAGTCCCAGCTCCTTGAGCTCGCGCTCGGCCCAGAACAGGCGGCCGGTGTACTCCATCGGCTCGGCGCACGCGGCGAAGTAGGCCAGCATGCGCGCGGGCACCTCCATCGGCACCGCCTGGCTGTCGTCGAGCCCGTCCTCGGCGATGCGGAGGGCGACGATCTCGGTCGTCACCAGCCCCGGCATCAGGCCGATGACCGCGATGCCCTTGCGCGCGAGCTCGGGCGCGACGGCGTTGCCGAGCCGGTCGAGCGCCCGCTTGCTGGCGTAGTAGCCGGGCACCGCGAGGCTGAACTCACCCCAGCTCTCCAGCTTGGGCGGCTCCTCGGGCAGCCGGAAGACCTCGCCGCTGCCGGTCGTCACGTTGAGGATGCGCCCGCCGCCGCGGCTCTCCATAATCGGCGTCACCAGCTGCATGAGCGTGAACGGTGCGTGGGTGTTGACGTCGAACTGGTAAAGCCAGTCCTCGCGCGGCAGGTCAAGGAATCCCTTGGCCCAGAAGTCGCCCGCGGTGGCGGCCGCGTTGTTGACGAGGATGTCCACGCCGCCGAAGCGCTCGACGGTCGCGTCGACGATGCGCTTCAGGTCCGCCTCGCTGGCCAGGTCGGCCTGCACCGCGACCGCGCTGGCGCCCATGACCTCGATCTGCGCCAGCGTCTCGCCCAGCGTGCCGGGCAGCTTGCTGTCAGGGACGACCGTCCGCGCGGTCAGGACCAGGTTCGCGCCGCGCCGGGCGAACGCCTGGGCCGATTCCTTGCCGATCCCCCGGCTCGCGCCCGTGATAATGACGACCTTGCCGGTCAGGTCCAGTTCCTGCTGCCGTTGCACGGTGAAGCAACCTCCGTTGGTCATTTGAACCTGGTTCAAAGGCGATTTGATCTGAGTTCAAGTCGAACATAACCTAGCGGAGCAACCGCGTCTAGCCGGAGTTTGCTTATGATGTCTGCAATGCAGCCTGTCCGACCCGCCGCCGCGTCCCGCCAGCGGGCGACGCTCGTCAATACGCGGTCACGGGAGACCCGGCAGGCCCTCATCCGCGCCGCCCTCGCACTGTGGAGCGCGGGCGACGACTTCGACCAGGCCTACGAGGCGAGCACCGGCGCTGACATCGCCCGCGCGGCCGGGGTCAGCAAGGGCAGCTTCTACTTTCATTTCGCCAGCAAGGAGCAGATCCTGCTGGAGATGAGCTCGGCGACCGCCCAGGTCATGGTCGACCAGGTCGAGGCCGGGCTGGCGCGCGGCGAGCCGGTGCACGCGCTGATCGACGAAGTGGTGACCGCGATGGCCCAGCGCGTGGTCCGCGCGCCGAAGGCGGCCGCGCTGCGGTCCGCCTCGCTGGGCTTCAAGCTGCGGGCGGGCGAGGTGACCCTGCCCGGACCGCGCCTCGGCGTCGCCTTCGAAGCCCTGGTCCGCTACGGCAAGGAACGCGGCGAGCTGAGCGCGGGCGCCGACGTCGAGGACACCGCCGCGATGCTGTCCGCCGTGACGGCCGAGGCGATCATCCGCTGGGGCTCTGGCAGCCACTCGGCCGCCTGGCTCGAGCAGAAGCTGCGCGACCGGGTCGACATCGTCTTGCGCGGCATCAACCGCGAGTAACCCGTGCGCCGGCCGACCGGCGCATCTCCTCGCGCACGATCTGCCTGATGTCCGCCCGGCGGGCGCGCCGCCAGGTGACCGCCACCACCAGGAACGCCGCCAGCGCGAGAAGCGCGCAGCTGATGGCGGTATGCACCGACAACCGCGTCGCCGCCATCTCGGCCGGGAGGCCCGCCACCGAGTTCACCACCACCACGATCGGCTTGGCGAAGCTGAACAGGCCGCCGGGCGCGCTCAGGTGCACGGCCCCGCGCTGAGCCGGGGGCAGCCAGCGCAGGTCGCTGAAATGCAGCAGCGCGCAGACGGTCACGGCGGCGGCGGAAAACGCCAGCGCCAGCGCGCCGCTGCGGATGACCAGCGACGGCGCCGGCGCGGGCAGGTGCCTGGCGGCCGCGCTCAGCAGCGGCGCCGCCAGGCCGACGGCCGTCGCGAGGATGATCAGCCAGACGCGGTACTCCGCGACGAGCCAGGTCCAGTCGTCAAAGTGCACGAATATCCACCGCACGGCGCCGGAACCCATCGGCCACTCCTCCACCGCTGCCAGTTTCGGTCGGTGTCAACTACCCGGCATCGCGCGCCATAGCTTCTCTGGCCGCCCTTTTCCGGCTCCCTTTGGCCGCAGGGGAACGGCTGAAGATGGACAGTCACTCCCGTCCGTTCGGGATAATTCAAGGTTCGCCCGAACGAAGCGGGGTGACTCCCCCCGCGACAGCCCGCTCCCTGTCCCGTAGCGTGAGCGCATGCGCGTGCTGCGAACTCTGGACGACCGGTTCCGCGATCTGCCCGACTTCTCTTACCCGGCGCAGTACGCCGAGGTCCCCGACCCGGACGGCGGCGCACCGCTGCGGATCGGGTACGTGGCCGACGGCCCGGCCGGCGGCCCGGTGGTGCTGCTGCTGCACGGCGAGCCGAGCTGGTCGTTCCTGTACCGGACGATGCTGCCGGTGCTGGCGGAAGCGGGCCTGCGCGCCATCGCGCCTGACCTGCCCGGGTTCGGCCGCTCGGACAAGCCCGCGGACATCGCCGACCACAGTTACGCCCGTCACGTGGAGTGGATGCGGGCGTTCGCGTTCGACGCGCTCGACCTGCGCGACGTCACGCTCGTCGGCCAGGACTGGGGCGGGCTGATCGGGCTGCGGCTGGCGGCGGAGCACCCGGACCGGTTCGCCGCCCTGGTCGCCGCGAACACCGGCCTGCCGACCGGCGACACCGACATGCCCCCGGTGTGGTGGTCCTTCCGCAAGGCAGTGGAACGGGCGCAGGTGCTCGACATCGCCCGGTTCGTCCAGGGCGGCTGCCAGCGCCCGCTGTCCCAGGCCGAGCGGGCCGCCTACGACGCGCCGTTCCCCGATGAGACGTACAAGGCGGGCCCGCGCGCGATGCCGCTGCTGGTGCCGACCCGCCCCGACGATCCGGCCAGCGCGGCCAACCGCGCGGCCTGGCAGGCCCTCGAACAGTGGGACAAGCCGTTCATGTGCGCGTTCTCCGACGGCGACCCGATTACCGGCGCCATGGCCCCGGTCCTGCAGGCGGCCGTGCCTGGCGCGGCCCACCGCGACCATCCCGTCATCCACGGGGCGGGCCACTTTCTGCAGGAGGACGCAGGCGAGCAGCTGGCCCTCGAGGTCGTCTGGCTGCTGGCCACGCGGTAGCTCGGCAACTAGGCAGGAGGGAGTGTTCAACGGATGAACGACACGGCGGCTGATGACGCTGCTGAGCGGGTGACGGTCACGCTGGAGGCTGGCGTGGCCGACGTCCGGCTGAACCGGCCGGGCAAACGCAATGCGCTCGACCCGGCGATGTTCCAGGCGCTGGTGCTGGCAGGCGAGCGGCTGAAGACGCAGCCGGGACTGCGGGCGGTGGTGCTGTCGGGGGAAGGGCCCGACTTCTGTGCGGGGCTGGACTTCGGCTCGTTTCAGGCGATGCGCGGCGGCGGGCGGCTGTCCGCGACGGTGCAGCTCCCGCCCGCCGACGGGCCTGCCAAGGCGACCGGCCAGCGCGCGGCCTACGTGTGGGCCGAGCTCCCGGTGCCGGTGATCGCGGCGCTGCGCGGCAACGCCCTCGGCGGCGGCCTGCAGATCTCCCTCGGGGCCGACATCCGCATCGTCGCCCCCGACGCCCGCCTGTCGGTCTTCGAGGTCGCGTGGGGCATCGTCCCCGACATGACAGGCACCCAGCTGCTGCCCGAACTGGTCGGCCGTGACGTGGCCAAGGAGCTGACCTACACCGGACGGATCGTCAGCGGCACCGAGGCGGTGCGCATCGGGCTGGCCACCAGGACCGACCAGGATCCGCTGGCCGCCGCGCTCGCGCTGGCGCGGGAGATCGCCGGGCGCAGCCCGGACGCGATCCGGGCGGCGAAGCGCCTGCTTGACCAGGCAGGCCGGACCGACCTGGCCGCCGGTTTCGCGGCCGAGCAGCGCGAGATCGGCGCGCTGATCGGCAGTCCCAATCAGGCGGAAGCCGTCGCGGCCCGCTTCGAGAAACGCGCTCCGGTCTTCGCCGAGAGCTGAGGTGGGCGGGGTAACCGCGCCCCCGTTCTGGATAAGGACCTGGTTGTCAGAACGGGGGCGGCTGACCCCCGCGGCGACTATTGCCGCAGTGGCGCCGGAAGGTAGCGGGCGCCTGGTCCGTCACCCCTGGCGATGTCGTTGGGGTTGGACATCGCGCACCGCTTGAGCGACAGGCAGCCGCAGCCGATGCAGGAGTCAAGTCCGTCGCGCAGCTTCTCGAGCGCGGCGATCTGCTCGTCGAGGCGCTTGCGCCAGGAGCTGGACAGCCGGGTCCAGTCGGCTTTGGTCGGCGTACGCGAGTCCGGCAGCGTGGACAGCGCGGCGGCGACCTCCTCCAGGGACAGTCCGACGTTGCGGGCCGCCCTGATGAAGGCCAGGCGCCGCAGCTCGCTGCGCTCGTACCGACGCTGGTTGCCGGTCGTCCTGGTCGCACGGATAAGTCCCTCGCGCTCGTAAAACCGCAGGGTAGAAGCGGCGAACCCGCTCCGGGTGGCGACGTCGCTCACGGTCAGAAGATCGGTACTCAGCACTGGCGGCCGCGCATTCCTTGACTTGAAGTTGACTTTAACTACAACAATAGGCGGCATGACCAGCACATCGCAACCAACCGCACTCGTTACCGGCGCAGGGCGCGGGCTCGGCCTGGCGCTCGCCCGCGCCCTGCTCTCCAGCGGCTGGCGCGTCGTGGTCGACGCGCGCCGCACCGCCCACCTCGCCGCCGACCTGCCCGGCGCGCTCGTCGTGCCAGGCGACGTCACGGACCCGGCCCACAGGGACGCGCTGGCGGCAGCCGTTACCGGGCTCGCCCCGGCACGCCTCGACCTGCTCGTCAACAACGCCAGCGACCTCGGGCCGTCACCGCTGCCGCCCGTGGCCGAGGTGCCGCTCGCGGCGGTGTGGCGGGTCTACGAGACCAACCTGCTCGCCCCCGTCGCGCTCACCCAGCTGTTCCTACCGCGGCTGCGTGCCACCCGCGGCATGATCGTGAACGTCAGCTCCGACGCGGCCGTCGAGCCGTATGCGGGCTGGGGCGCGTACGGCTCGTCCAAGGCGGCCCTCGACCAGCTGACGGCGGTGCTCGCGGCCGAAGAGCCTGAGCTGGCCGTCTACTCGGTCGACCCGGGCGACATGCGCACGGAGATGCACCAGGCCGCTTTCCCCGGCGAGGACATCTCCGACCGGCCCGAGCCTGAGGCCGTTGTGCCCGCGCTGCTGCGGCTGATCACGTCGCGGCCGGCCAGCGGCCGGGTCCGCGCGGCCGACTTGGCGGAGAGCGCCGGCTTGGCGGGGAGCGCCGGCTTCGCGGGGAGCCCGGTATGAAGACGCTCGACTTCATCTTGCCTGACGGGCTCGAGGCACACGAGCCGCCGACCATCAGGGACGACGTCCGGCTGCTGGTCGCGTCCCCGGCGGGCGTGCGGCACGCGTGGTTCGACGAGATCGGGCAGTTCCTCGCGCCGGGCGACCTCGTCGTGGTCAACATCTCCGGCACGCTCGCGGCGGCCGTGGACGGGAACCGGGCGGGCACGCCGGTCGAAGTGCACTTCTCGGCGGAACTCGACGACGGCTCCTGGGTCGTCGAAGTCCGGCCCGCCGGGGTGTCGGCCGGGCCGGTGACCGACCTCAGCCCGGGCGAGGAGATCATCCTGGACGCCGAGTTGGCGCACACTGGCGCCAGCCTGATCCTGGACCAGCCGCGCCCCGCGGGTCAGCGCCGGCTGTGGCGGGCCCGGGCGCACATCGACGGCGGGGTCACCGCTTTCCTCTCCCGTCACGGGCGGCCGATCCGGTACTCCTACGTCCCGCGGCCCTGGCCGCTGGCGGACTACCAGACCGTCTTCGCCCGCGAGCCAGGGAGCGCCGAGATGCCGAGCGCCGGACGGCCGTTCACCGAGCACGTGGTCACCGACCTGGTGACCCGCGGGGTGGGCGTCGCGCCGATCGTGCTGCACACCGGCGTGTCCTCGCAAGAACCCGGCGAGCCGCCGCAGCCGGAACGGTTTAGCGTCCCGGCCGCGACCGCCCGGCTGGTCAACTCCACCCGCGAGGCTGGCGGCCGGGTAATCGCGGTCGGCACGACCGTCACCCGCGCGCTCGAGTCCGCCGCCGACGCCGGCGGCTCAGTCCACGCACGGCGCGGCTGGACGGATCTCGTCCTCGGACCGTCCCGTCCGGCCCGGGCCGTGCACGGCCTGGTAACCGGCTGGCACGCGCCCGGCGCTTCGCACCTGGCGCTGCTTGAGGCGGTGGGCGGCCGCGAACTGGTCGAGCGCGCTTACGCGGAGGCAGTGCGCCAGGAGTACCGCTGGCACGAATTCGGCGACAGCTGCCTGCTGCTGCCGTGACGCCGGCGCCGGGGCCGGGCGGGACATCCCGGGCCAGGCGAGACAGCCCGGGCCGGGCGGGACATCCGGCCCGGGCCGCGGCGGATAGGCTTTCCTGGTGCACACGATCGGGCTTGTCCTGCATCCGCAGCGTGATTCGGCCGAGGCGGTAGGCGCCGTGCTCGGGTGGGCCGCGGGCAACGGCACCCAGGTCCTCGGCATCGGCGATGAGATCATGCGGCTGAACTGCGCCGCGACCGCGGTGTCGGCCAGCGAGCTCGGCCGCCGCAGCGACTTGCTGGTCAGCCTGGGCGGAGACGGGACGATGCTGCGGGCGATGCGGCTGGCCGACGGGCAGCGGGCCCCGGTTCTCGGCGTCAACCTGGGCAAGCTCGGCTTCCTCGCCGAGGTCGACGTGCCAGAGCTGCCGCGCGCGCTGTCGGCCATCGACGCCAACGACTACACCATCGAGCCGCGGCTGGCCATCGACGCGACGATGGGCTCGGCCGTCTTCACCGCCTTCAACGACGTGGCCGCGGTCCGGGTACCCGGGCAGGGCATCGCCGTCGTGGCGGTCCATGTCGGCGGGCAGCCGTTCGTCAGCTACGCGGCCGACGCGGTGATCGCGGCCACCCCGGCCGGGTCGACCGCCTACAGCTTCTCGGCCGGCGGCCCGATCATCAGCCCGTCCGTCGAGGCCCTGCTGATCACGCCCGCCTCGCCGCACTCGGCCTACAACCGCGGCGTGGTGCTCTCCGTCACCGACACGGTCACGCTGGAACTGCTGCCGAGCTGCGGAAGGCTGGCCATCGAAGTCGACGGTCTTGTCTCCTGCTACGCCGACGCGGGCCAGGGCATCGCCCTGCGGGCCCGGCCCGCGGGCGCCCGGGTGGTCAGGCTGGGGCAGAGCACCTTCTACCAGCGCGCCCGGCGCAAGCTGCGGATCACCGACTCAGCCGAGATCCCCGCGCCCCTCCCCGGCAGCAGCTTCGACTACTAGCCCGTCCGGACAGTACAACCAGCGGCCGAGCAGCACGGCCTTGGCCGGCGAGCAGCACCGCCAGCCGACCAGCACCGC
>DASYAD010000101.1:0-2603 GCA_036501515.1 Trebonia sp.
CCGCCGGGCGAACTCGGCGACGGCCTCCGGGCCCGACGTCTGCGCGATGAACCTTAGCGCGCCGGTCGCCAGGTCGTCGTAGGCGTGCTCGAAAGCGCTGCGCCCCGCGTCGGTGATGACGAAGAGCTTCGCCGGCCGGCCGCGGCCGCGGTTGCCGTAGGTGCGGGCAGTGCGCGTTTCGATCAGGCCCTCGCTTATCAGGTTGTCCAGGTGGCGCCGGATGGCCGCGGGCGTGAGGCCGAGCCTGTTGCCCAGCGTGTTCGCGGTCGACGGGCCAAGCTCCAGGATCAGCCTGGCGACCTGGCCGCGGGTGCCGCGGTCGGTGACCGCGTGACCATGCTGTGCGCCTTGTACGCCTGGTATAGCGCCGCCGGGGGACGCGAGATTCCCGGCAGCACGCGTCGTCCCGGTGTTTTTCACAACACCAGTGTGCCCTAAATCGGAGGGGCGTCGCAAGTTTTGTCAACACCGGCGTGACGTAAATCACGCCGGTGGCAGGCCTTCGCTTGTCGGGCGCTTGTAAGGCTATCGCTTTCGCGATGGGCGGGAGCCGGTAGCTGCCGTCGAGCACCGCCGCCCGCGGCTGGTATATCCGCGAGATAGGCCGGAACGGCGCGGCGGGGGCCGGCAGCCAGTTGCTCGTGTCCGCGGGCGGCTCGTGCTGCATGACGATCGTCAGCGACCCGTCGGCGGCCCTTCGCAGGCCCGGCGTCCTGTCCCCGATGGAGTACCGGTCGATCGGGTTGGCGACCAGGTAGAAGCCGGGCAGGTCGTACATAGTGATGGACCAGAAGGCGTCGGCCGGCGGGTCCTGGCCCGCGCCGAACGTAAGGGTGTAGCTGTGGCGGCCGTCGAGCCGGTCGCCGTCAGCGTCGGTGAAGGTCATCGCGTAGGCCGCCTCGTACCCGTGGTTGCCCCACAGGCCGGCCCGCGCGGCCAGCGCCCGCGCCAGGTAGCTGGCCGTGCGGTCGGGCATCTTCCACGCCGGGGCGTCGATCGTGCCAGGGCCGAGATGGTCGAGGTTGTAGTCGAACCCGTGGAAGCCGAGCGTCCAGCCATTGACCACCGGGGAGATGTCATCCGCTCGCAGCGACTCCTCCATGGTCTGCCTGCCCTGCCCGGCGCCCGCGGTCAGCGCGGCGGCCAGGCCTGGCGGGCAGTGCCGGTACGGCGATTCGGGCTCGAGCAGGCCGAGCGGGGCGAACCGCCGCTGGTACGCCAGGTCGGCGTCCGACGGCGGGAACGTCCGCGCCCAGCTCCGCAGCCGTTCGTAGAAATCCAGGCCATCGGGCACTTCTGGGGCGGGCGCGGGGATACCGCGCGGTGCCGCCCCGGCACCGTGCGGCGCCAGGGTCAGCCCTGCCTGGAGCGCCCGGACGGCGGGCAGGTCGTCCGGGCCCTGGCAGGCCCACCGGCCGACGATCGACCCCACGGTGGTGGGGAACTCGATGACGCTGGTCCCCGCGGGACCACTGCCTTTCCAGTGCGGCGGGGTCAGCAGGAACGATCCGGCCGCTGTGCCGGTCGCACGGCGGCCGACGTACGCGAAGTTGTTGGTCCACGCGTCGACGAACTGGAGCACGTAGTATCGCCCGGCCGTGCCCGGCACCGACAGGAGCAGCGGGCCGCCGCTCAGGTCGGCCTGCGCGATCGAGTAGACGGTGTCGTTGTTGACGGAGACGAACCGTTCGGCGGGACCGGCCAGGGCGGTCGCGTGGCTGAAGCTGTTGAACGGGGCGGGCGGCAGGCTGCCCAAGCCGTCGCGGGTGAACTTCTTGACCTCCCGGAGGTTGGTGACCAGCGGGAAGCCGTACACGTAGGCGTCGGCGGCGAGCGCTGCCAGGTCCTCACTCATCGTCGTCTCCAGTTCCTTAGGCGTCCGCGTCCCGCTCCCCCGCGCCTGGCGCCGTCGTCATCACCCTCCACTTCTGTGGGTCTTGTCGTTCTGCTCTGCCAAAGCGGCGCCCCCGCGCCCTCATGCGTGCAGCATCTGCCTGTTCGCGGGGCGAGCTCATCACCCCTCGCGGGTGAACCGCCGCCGTCACCCGGGTGAACGGTCGCGGTCGGTCACAGCATGCGCAGGCGGCGACCGCGATCGACGGCCTCGCGGCGCGAGGACACGCCGAGCTTGTGGTACACCGCACGCAGGTGTGTCTTGACCGTATTGACCGACAGGTAGAGGGCGTCGGCGATCTCCTGGTTGGTCAAGTGCGAGCGCAGCAAGCGCAGCACGGACAGCTCGCTCGCGGTGAGGGCCGGCGTCTCGCGGCCGCCGGACGCGGCGTCGGGCGGCTTGGCGAGCGGCCGGGAGATCAGGTGCTCGCGGACCCGTGCGGCGAACCCGGCGGCCGGGCTGGCGGGCGCGACCAGGATGGCGATCGCCGAGTGCACATCCCCGCCCATATCGAGGAACGGCCGGTACGCGCGGTGCGGCTCGGCGAGCCCCAGCGCCTCCTCCAGCGACCTCGCCGCCTCGCGGTCATCGCCGAGACGGCGGCTGGCCAGGGTGGCGGCGACCAGCGCCGCGATGCGGTCCCTGAGCGTCAGCTCGCCGTCGGCCGCGCAGTGCCGCGCCGCTTCGAGGGCCCCCGCCGGATCGCCGA
>DASYAD010000102.1:0-49211 GCA_036501515.1 Trebonia sp.
CCGGATCGTCAAGGTCCGGCGGGGCGGCCCCATGTAAAGGAGAAACTGGGTGGCACGCATCGGTGACGGTGGGGACCTGCTGAAGTGCTCGTTCTGCGGAAAGAGCCAGAAGCAGGTGAAGAAGCTCATCGCCGGGCCAGGCGTGTACATCTGCGACGAGTGCATCGATCTCTGCAACGAGATCATCGAGGAAGAGCTCTCCGAGCCCGATGGCATCAAGTGGGACAGCCTCCCCAAGCCGCGCGAGATCTACGAGTTTCTCGACGCTTACGTCATCGGCCAGGACAAAGCCAAGAAGGCCCTCTCCGTCGCGGTGTACAACCACTACAAGCGGATCCAGAGCGGCGGCGACCGCCCGGGTGACGACGCGGTGGAGCTGGCGAAGTCCAACATCCTGCTGCTCGGCCCGACCGGCTCGGGCAAGACGCTGCTCGCCCAGACGCTGGCCCGCCTGCTGAACGTGCCGTTCGCGATCGCCGACGCGACCGCCCTCACTGAGGCCGGTTACGTCGGCGAGGACGTCGAGAACATCCTGCTCAAGCTGATCCAGGCGGCGGACTACGACGTCAAGAAGGCCGAGACCGGGATCATCTACATCGACGAGATCGACAAGATCGCCCGCAAGTCGGAGAACCCGTCGATCACCAGGGACGTCTCGGGTGAGGGCGTCCAGCAGGCGCTGCTGAAGATCCTGGAGGGCACCACCGCGAGCGTCCCGCCGCAGGGCGGCCGCAAGCACCCGCACCAGGAGTTCATCCAGATCGACACCACGAACGTGCTGTTCATCTGCGGCGGCGCGTTCGCCGGCCTCGAGAAGATCATTGAGCAGCGTTCCGGTCACAACGGGATCGGCTTCAACTCCGTGCTGCGGGTCCGCACCAAGAACATCACCGAAGACGGCTTCGCCGACGTGATGCCCGAGGACCTGCTCAAGTTCGGCATGATCCCCGAGTTCGTGGGCCGCCTCCCGGTCATCACCAGCGTGCACAACCTGGACCGCGAGGCGCTCATCCAGATCCTCACCGAGCCCCGCAACGCCCTCGTCAAGCAGTACAAGCGGCTGCTTGAGCTGGACGGGGTCGACCTGGAGTTCACGCCCGACGCGCTCGAGGCGATCGCCGACCAGGCCAACCTCCGCGGCACCGGAGCCCGCGGGCTGCGCGCCATCCTGGAGGAAGTCCTTCAGCCGGTGATGTACGAGGTGCCGAGCCGCAAGGACGTGGAGCGGGTGGTGATCACCCGCGAGGTGGTCCTGGAGAACGTCAACCCGACCCTGGTGCCCCGCGACGTGTCCCGCCGCACCCCCAGGGAAAAGTCCGCCTAGCGGCGGCTAACGCGCGATAACGCGCGTATCGGTTACTTTGCCGGTATTGCCGCTCCGCGTTGGCCCGCCCAGATACCCTCGGTGGGATACTTCCGGGATCACGAGCGGGAATGAGCGCAGATGAGCGGCTGGGATGTTTCCTCCACGCCTACATGGGGATCGCAGGACGGACCAGATGAGACCCAGTCCTTCGCGGCCGCCGGCGACGGCTCCAGAGATTTCGGCGCACAGGACATCAGCCGGCCGGCGCCCAACTCGCCCGCTGGTGGCTTCCCCGAAGCCCCGGGCGGCTTCCCCGGGGAGAACCAGGGCCAGGGCGGACCGCCGCCCGAGTTCTACTCGCCGGACTACGGCCAGCAGGACGAGCACGACGTAACGCCAGGCGGCTACCCGCGGCGCACGCCCGGCCGTAGTCTGCAGGACCTGCCGCGCCGTGACCGTGACGGCCACGGCAGGCACTCCTCGGCTCAGCCGGGCGCTTACGGCCAGGACGACCCCTTCGCGCAGGACAGCCCGAGCGCGTTCGGTCAGGAACCTGGATTCGGGCAGGACAGCGCCTTCGGTCAGGACAGTCCCGCGTACGGGCGGGACGCCGCCTTCAGCCAGGACAGTCCCTTCGGGCAGGACAGCGCTTTCGGCCAGGACAATTCCTACGGCCAGGACAGCGCCTACGGCATCGGCTGGGGCGGCAGCAGCGCCGGCCAGGGCCAGGCGCCGGCTCAGCCAGGCGGCTGGACCGGCAGCGCCCAGCCGGGCGACGCCGACTGGGAACGCGGCGCCGGGCGGTCGGCCGCGCCGTGGGAGGAGCGTCCGCAGCAGGACGCGGGCTACCCGGACCTGAACGGGGCGGGCCCCGGGGCTGACTACCAGCGCGAGGCGCCCGCCGGCCAGGACCTGGGCGGCCGTGACTTCGGTGGCCAGGAGTTCGGCCGCCAGGGCTTCGGACAGGACTTCCCCGGCCAGGAGCCGGGCGGCCCGGATTACCAGGCCCAGAACTACCCCGGTCAGGACTACCCGGGCCGGGAGCGCCAGCCGCAGGGCTACGGCGGCCAGGACTACGGCGACCCGCGCGGCCCGCGCGAGCCGCAGGGCTACGGCGGCCAGGACGGCGGCACGGCCGCCCAGATGGACCCGGCCCTGCAGGACTTCTTCGCGCCGCAGCGGGGCGGCACGGCCGGCTTCCAGGACCCGTGGGCCGACGAGCGGCCAGGCAGCGGCCCGGCCGGCCCGCGCGGGCGCCAGGGCGACGACGGCTGGGGCGAACCAGGCCGTCAGCAGCCGCCGCGCGGCGGCACCGGCCCGCGCCCCGCGCCGCGTATTGACGACGAC
Source organism: Trebonia sp. (assembly GCA_036501515.1). Lineage (GTDB taxonomy): Bacteria > Actinomycetota > Actinomycetes > Streptosporangiales > Streptosporangiaceae > Trebonia. The sequence goes on from DASYAD010000102.1 coordinate 2,654, forward strand.
GAGCGCGGCGGCCTCGGCACGCGCGGCTACATCGCGATCGGCGCCGTCGTCGCGGTCATCATCGTGGTCGCCGTGCTGGTGTTCACCCGCGGGTCAGGCACGCCGTCGCCCACCGCGGGAAGCACCCCGGCGGCGACGTCGCCGGCCAGCAGCAGCCAGCCCGCGAGCACCGCGTCCGCGGCCCCGGCCTCGGCCGGGGGCGCCGCGGCGGCGACCGCCTACACGCTGTCCACGCCGTCCAAGGCGGACGGGTTCCCCAAGGGCAGCGACCCCAACTTCCTGACCACCGCGAAGGCCACCGCCGGCCAGATCGCCGAAGCGGTGACCGCCGGCAAGGCGGGCACGCTGAAGGGCAGCCCGCTGTCGGCCGCCTACCAGCTGCCGGTGGGCGGCCAGGTGGTGACGTTCGTCGGCTACCAGGGCACGTTCACCCCGGCCAAGGTCGCCACGGTGCTCGCCACGCTGGGCACTGACGCGCACAGCTACTCGCCGGGGTCGCACGGCGGCATCCTCGGCTGCGCTAACACCGCGGCCACGGCCACCCTGACCAGCGGTGCGGTCTGCGTCTGGTCATCAGGGACCACGCTCGGCGTGACCGAGTTCTTCAGCGCGACCGGCCCCGAGTCCCTGACGGCCAGCCAGGACAAGGGCGCCGCGGACACCGTCGCCATCCGCGCCGACGTCGAGGCCAAGTCCTAACCAAGGATCGTCTCTCCCGAAGATCGTGGATAGTTTTGTACATCCCGGTGTACAAAACTATCCACGATCTTGCCGCTGCACCCCGCGTACCTGCCCGCCGTCAGATAACAGCAAGAAAAGCGGGCAGCGGGTGCGGGGACGAGGCGGGTGCTGTGCGGTCACTCCGTGCACGGCAGGCCGGCGGAATTCGTAGACTCACTTGTTGTGACACGCCAGCAAGAAGGCATTCCCTCGCAGTACGCGCCCGCCGAGGTGGAGGCCCGCCGATACGAGTACTGGGAGAAGGCCGGCTACTTCACGCCTGAGGCCCAGGAAAACCCGGACGCGCCGAGCTACACGATCGTGCTCCCGCCGCCCAACGTAACCGGCATCTTGCATATCGGCCACGCGCTCAACCACACGCTGAGCGACATCCTGGTCCGCCGCCGGCGCATGCAGGGCTACCGCACGCTGTGGCTGCCCGGCATGGACCACGCCGGCATCGCCACCCAGAACGTCGTCGAGCGGGAACTGGCCAAGGAAGGCCTGTCACGGCACGACCTCGGCCGCGAGGCGTTCGTCGACCGCGTCTGGCAGTGGAAGGGCGAGTACGGCGGCCGGATCCTGTCCCAGATGCGCCGCCTCGGCGACTCCGTGGACTGGTCGCGCGAGCGGTTCACGATGGACGAGGGCCTGTCGCGGTCCGTCCAGACGATCTTCAAGCGGCTGTTCGACGACGGGCTGATCTACCGGGCCGAGCGGATCATCAACTGGTGCCCGCGCTGCCTCACCGCGCTGAGCGACATCGAGGTGGACCACACCGACGACGAGGGCGAGCTCGTCTCCATCCGCTACGGCGACGGTGACAACAGCATCGTCGTCGCGACGACGCGGGCCGAGACCATGCTCGGCGACACCGCCGTGGCGGTCCACCCGGACGACGAGCGGTACCAGCATCTCATCGGCACCACGGTGCAGCTGCCGCTGACCGGGCGGACGATCCCGATCGTGGCGGACGCGCACGTCGACCCCGCCTTCGGCACCGGCGCGGTCAAGGTCACCCCCGCGCACGACCCCAACGACTTCGAGATCGGCCGGCGCCACGACCTGCCCGTCCTCAAGATCATGGACTCCCGTGGCGTGATCACCGTGCACGGACCGTTCGAGGGCCTTGACCGGTTCGAGGCCCGCCCCGCGGTCGTCGCCGCGCTGCGCGAAGACGGCCGGATCGCCGGAGAGACCCGCCCCTACGTGCACGCGGTCGGCCACTGCTCGCGCTGCTCTACCACGGTCGAGCCGCGGCTGTCGCTGCAGTGGTTCGTGAACGTGGCGCCGCTGGCCAAGGCGGCCGGCGACGCGGTGCGCGACGGCCGGGTCAAGGTCTCGCCGCCGGAGATGAACGCCAGGTACTTCAGCTGGGTCGACGACATGCACGACTGGTGCATCTCCCGCCAGCTGTGGTGGGGGCACCGGATCCCGGTCTGGTACTCACCCGACGGCGAGGTGCGCTGCGTTGGGCCCGACGAGACCGCGCCCGAGGGCTGGACGCAGGACAGCGACGTCCTCGACACCTGGTTCTCCTCCGCGCTGTGGCCGTTCTCCACCCTCGGCTGGCCGGACGACACCCCCGACCTGCGCACGTTCTACCCGACGAGCGTGCTGATCACCGCGTACGACATCCTGTTCTTCTGGGTCGCCCGGATGATGATGTTCGGCCTGTACGCGATGCGCGGTAAGGCGCCCGAGCAGCAGATCCCGTTCACAACCATCACCCTGCACGGCCTGGTCCGCGACCAGTTCGGCAAGAAGATGTCCAAGTCCAAGGGCAACACAGTCGACCCGCTTGACTGGATGGAGCGCTTCGGCGCCGACGCGACCCGGTTCACCCTGGCCAGGGGAGCCACTCCGGGCAGCGACGAGGCGATCAGCGAGGACTGGGCGGCAGGCTCGCGTAACTTCTGCAACAAGCTGTGGAACGCCACCAGGTTCGCGCTGATGAACGGGGCCGAAGCCACGCCCTCGTTCGGGATGAGCGAGAACGGTAGCGGCGGCCCGCGGTTCGCCGGCGAGCTCAGTCCCGTCGACCGCTGGATCTTGTCCCGGCTCTCGCACCTGATCACCGAAGTCGACGGGCTGATCGAGCAGTTCGAGTTCGGCAAGGCCTGCGAGGCGCTCTACCACTTCGCCTGGGACGAGTTCTGCGACTGGTACCTGGAGCTCGCCAAGGTGCCGCTCGCGTCGGCGGACGAGGTTGTCGTCGCCACCACGCGCCAGGTGCTCGGCTTCGTGCTCGACCAGACGCTGCGGCTGCTGCACCCGGTGATGCCGTTCGTCACCGACGAGCTGTGGTGCGCGCTGACCGGCGAGGACTCGGTGATGATGGCGGCCTGGCCGCACTACGAGTTCACCGACGCGGCCGCCGAGGCCGAGATCGGCTCGCTGATGCGGCTGGTGACCGAGATCCGCCAGTTCCGTTCTGGCCAGGGGCTGCGGCCCGCCCAGCGGGTGCCCGCGCGGCTGGCCGGCCTCGAGGCGACCCCGCTGGCGGCGCACGAGGAGCCGGTCCGCGCGCTGCTGCGCCTGACGGCGCCGGAGGACGGGTTCGCCGCCAGTGCCTCACTGCTGGCCGAGGGCATCACCGTGGAGCTTGACCTGGCGGGCACGGTCGACGTCGCGGCCGAGCGCAAGCGGCTGGAGCGCGACCTGGCGGCCGCTCAGAAGGAAGCCGCGTCGATGACCGCCAAGCTGGGCAACGAGTCGTTCACCGGGCGCGCGCCGGCCGATGTCATCGAGAAGTCGCGCCAGCGGCTGGCGACGGCGGAAGCGGACATCACCAGGCTCGGGTCCCGGCTGGCGGCGCTGTAGCCGCCGGGCCGGACCAGCACCTACCCCGCCAGCAGTAGGCTGAACCACGTGGAAGATTTCGCTGACCAGTTGCGCGAGGTGGAGCTGGAGATCGGGTCGCGGCGGGCGGAGCACCAGATCGACCCGACCCTCGACCGGATCGCCGCGCTCGTCAGCCTGCTCGGCGACCCGCACCGCGCGTACCCCGTCGTGCACGTCACCGGGACCAACGGCAAGACGTCGACGACCCGGATGATCGAGGCGCTGCTGCGCGAGCGCGGCCTGCGAACCGGCCGGTTCACCTCGCCGCACCTGGTCTCGATGCGGGAGCGGATCTGCGTCGACGGCGTCCCGCTGAGCGCCGAGCGCTTCGTCGAGCTTTACGAGGAGATCGCCCCCTACGTGGCGATGGTCGACGGCCAGCAGCCGGCTCCGCTGTCCTTCTTCGAGATCCTCACCGGCATGATGTTCGCCGCCTTCGCCGACGCCCCGGTGGACGTCGCCGTGATCGAGGTCGGCATGGGCGGCCGGTGGGACGCGACCAACGTGGCTGACGGCGCGGTCGCGGTGATCACCCCGGTCGCGATGGACCACATGCAGTGGCTTGGCGACACGATCGAGCTGATCGCGAGCGAGAAGGCCGGGATCATCAAGCCGGGCGCGACCGCCGTCATCGCACAGCAGCCGTCCACCGCCGCCGCCGAGATCCTGCTGGAGCGGGCCGCGCTCGTGGGCGCCACGGTGGCCCGCGAGGGGTTCGAGTTCGGCGTGCTCGGCCGCGAGCTCGCGCTCGGCGGACAGCAGCTCGTCCTGCAGGGGCTGCGGGGCAGCTACGCGGACGTGTTCCTGCCGCTGTTCGGCGCGCACCAGGCGTCCAACGCGGCCGTCGCGCTGGCCGCCGTCGAGGCGTTCGCCGGGGTCTCTGAGATCGTCGCCGCCAACGCGGGCCCCGACGGCGAGGACAGCCGCGACACGATCACGCTGGGCCCCGGCCTGTCCACCCGCGGCCTCGACCCGGACCTGGTCCGGGCCGGATTCGCCCAGGCCAGCTCGCCCGGGCGGCTGGACATCCTGCGGCGCTCGCCGACGGTGATCGCAGACGCCGCGCACAACCCCGCGGGCATGGCGGCGACCGTGCAGGCACTGGAAGAGAGCTTCAACTTCGACCGGGTCATCGGCGTCGTCGCGGTGGCCGAGGACAAGGACGTCGCGGGCCTCCTGGAGGAGCTCGAGCCCGCGCTGTCGGACATCGTGGTGACCGCCAACTCCTCGCCGCGCTCGATGCCCGCCCGCGAGCTGGCCGAGCTGGCCGTGGACTACTTCGGCGAGGACCGCGTGCGGGTCGCCGGGCGGCTCGACGAGGCGCTCGAGCTCGCGGTGTCGCTGGCGGACGAGGCGGACGCGGACTCGGCGGGCGAGGGCCTGCCCGGCTCTACCGCCGTGCTCGTCACCGGCTCCGTCGTCACCGCCGGGGACGCCCAGGCGCTGCTCGCCCCGGCCAGTGCCGTCGGCTCGAGCGCGAACGCGGGCTACGCATCGAGGCAAGGGGATTCGTCGTGAAGCGGCTGCTGGTCACCGTCCTGTCCATGGAGGCCGTGATCGTGCTGCTCGCGATCGTGCCCGCGAAGCAGCTCGGCCACGCCAGCGCCGGCACCGCCGGCGCCGTCTGCGGCGCCATCGCGGTGGTCGCGCTCGTGCTGTGCGGCTACGTCGGCCGCGGGCGGGCGGGCCTGTACGCGGGCTCGGTGTTCCAGGCGTGCGTCATCGCCTCGGGCGTGCTGCTGCCGGCGATGTACGTGATCGGCGCGATCTTCGCGGCCCTGTGGTTTACCGGCATCTGGCTGGGCCGCAAGTGGGAGCGCGACGGGGTCGCCCCTGGCACATCCCTTCCCAGGTAACCGCCCGGTAAGCTCTGGCGTGGTCCAGAAATCAAAGGGCATAAAAGCAACCGCAAGGAGAACTAATGTCACAGCGCACTCTTATCCTGATCAAGCCGGACGGTGTCCAGCGCAACATCATCGGTGAAGTAATTTCCCGAATTGAGAGCAAGGGCCTGAAGCTGGTCGCGCTTGAACTGCGCACGATCGACGCCGACACCGCGCACTCGCACTACGCCGAGCACGCGGAGAAGTCCTTTTTTGGCGAATTGGTCGGTTTCATCACTTCTGGGCCGCTTGTCGCGATCGTGGCCGAGGGGGACCGGGCCATCGAGGCGTTCCGTGCCCTGGCCGGCGCCACCGACCCGGTGAAGGCCGCGCCCGGCACCATCCGCGGCGACTTCGCCCTGCAGGTCGCGCAGAACATCGTGCACGGGAGCGACTCGCCCGAGTCGGCCGAGCGGGAGATCAAGATCTTCTTCCCCGAACTCGTTTAGCAAGGTCCCGCACTAGATAGATACCCCTAGTACCAGGCCGGCCGCGACCGCGACGGGCGGGCGCGGCCTGGCCCGGTGCCACGCACGGGCAAAGCACGTACTCCTGCACGGGGAAAATGCCGGCGGTGCGAGCGTCCTTAGTAAGAATTTAGTGAGAAGTAACTCAGAATTAGCGGATCATAACCTTAGCGTCAAAACGCCGAAGTCGTGTTCCGCTTGTCCGGTGTTTTATCCGCTAGGCTCGGCATTGGTTAAAGACGCCTGATGATCGGAAGGGTTGCCGCACCCGATGAGCAATGCGTTGACGTTCCTTGGCCGCGACATGGCAGTCGACCTGGGCACCGCGAACACCCTGGTCTACGTGCGGGGGCGGGGGATCGTCCTGAACGAGCCGAGCGTCGTGGCCCTGAACACTAACAACGGCCAGGTGGTCGCCGTCGGGGTCGAGGCCAAGCGCATGATCGGCCGCACGCCCGGCAACATCGTGGCCGTCAGGCCGCTGAAGGACGGCGTGATCGCGGACTTCGACGTCACCGAGCGCATGCTGCGCTACTTCATTCAGAAGGTGCACCGCAGGAGCCGGATGGCCAAGCCGCGCATCGTGGTCGCGGTGCCCAGCGGTATCACCGGCGTCGAGCAGTCCGCCGTCAAGGAAGCCGGCCACCAGGCCGGCGCGCGCCGGGTCTACATCATCGAGGAGCCGATGGCGGCCGCGATCGGCGCCGGGCTGCCGGTCAACGAGCCGACAGGCAACATGGTGGTGGACATCGGCGGCGGCACCACCGAGGTCGCCGTGATCTCGCTCGGCGGGATCGTGACCAGCCAGAGCATCCGCATCGGGGGCGACGAGCTCGACCAGGCGATCATCACCTTCGGCAAGAAGGAGCACAGCCTGATGCTCGGCGAGCGCACCGCCGAGGAGATCAAGCTGGCGCTCGGCTCCGCGTTCCCGGCCAAGGACGAGCCGCAGGCGGAGATCCGCGGCCGGGACCTGGTCTCCGGCCTGCCGAAGACGGTGCTGATCAGCGCGGCCGAGGTGCGCCGTGCGATCGACGAGCCGATCACGCTGATCATCGACGCGGTGAAGTCGACCCTGGACAAGTGCCCGCCCGAGCTGGCGGGCGACGTGATGGACCGCGGCATCGCGCTGACCGGCGGCGGCGCGCTGCTGCGGGGGCTCGACCAGCGGATCCGCGAGGAGACCGGCATGCCGGTGCACATCGCGGACAGTCCGCTCGACTCGGTGGTGCTCGGTACCGGCAAGTGCGTGGAGGACTTCGACACCCTGCGCCAGGTGCTCGTTCCGGACAGACGGTAGCCTAACGGCCACGCAGGGGTAGTAGCTGGGACGGGAGCTAGGCTTTTGCTTGAGGCGAGACGAACGCGGGCTGTCCTCATCGTGCTGCTCGTGGCGGCGATCGCGCTGATCACGATCGACTTCCGCGACGGCGGCGACTCGGGCAGCCACAGCATCGGCGGCCGCGTGTTCGGCCCCGTCGAGAGCCTCACCGGCAGCGTGACCGGCCTGTTCAAAGGCAGTACGGGCGGCGGCGGTGAGATCGCCAGCCTGCAGAAGCAGAACGACGAGCTGCGGGCGCAGCTCGCCCAGGCCCAGACCAGCGCGACCGACGTCGGCCAGCTTTCCGGCCTGCTCCACCTCACCACGGGCAAGGAAAAAGTGGTCACCGGGACGGTGATCGCGGCCGGGGGCGACTACTCAGACACGGTGACGATCGACGTCGGCAGCGGCGACGGCGTGGCCGTCAACGAGACCGTGCTCAACGGCAGCGGCCTCGTCGGCACCGTCGTCAGCGTCACCGCCGGCACCGCGACCGTCCAGCTGCTCACCGACGCCGGCACCACCGTCGGCATCCGGATGGCCAGCGGCGGCCAGATCGGCGCGCTCACCGGCACCGCCCGCGCGCTGAGCGGGAGCGCGCCGCTCAAGCTCACCATGTTCAGCTCGGGCGCGACGCTCAAGGCGGGCCAGGAACTGGTGACGTTCGGCTCGGTGGGCGGGCGCCCGTACGTGCCAGGCGTTCCCGTCGGCACCGTCACCAGCGTCACCACCCAGCCCGGCTCGCTGACCCCGACCGCGGTGGTCAAGCCGTTCGCGGACTTCACCGGCCTCGGCGTGGTCGGGGTGGTGGTGTCCAAGTGACAGCCGAGGCGATGGCGCCCGGCCGTGAGCATGCCGGGACCCGCCGGGCGGCCGGCGCCGCGGTCGGCGCTGTCGCGCTGTTCGCCGCCGTCGTCGTCCAGCTGACGCTGGTGAACCGGCTGCCGCTGCCCGGCTCGGCCGCCCCCGACCTGGTGCTGCTGCTTGTCACCGCGATCGCCGTCGTCACCGGGCCGGCGACCGGCGCGCTGGCCGGGTTCGCCGGCGGCCTCGCGCTCGACGTCGCGCCGCCTGCCGCGCACCACGCGGGCGAGTACGCCCTGGTCTTCTGCCTGGCCGGGTACGGCGCGGCCCGCGCGGTGCGGGCCATCTGGGACCTGACGGGCGAGCACGACCCGGTCGCCTCGTTCACCGTGATGGGCGCCGCGGCGGCGGCGGGCGAGGCGGGCAAGGCCGCGCTCGGCCTGCTGCTGTCCGATCCCGACGTGACCACCGCCGCGGCCAGCCGGGTGCTGCCCGCCGCGATCCTCTACGACCTGCTGCTCGCCCCCGTCGTCTTCTGGCTGGTCTGCCTGGTCAGCCGGGCCGTGCGCACCTGGGGGACGGCGCCCGAGCACCCGCCGCTACCCGAGTTCAGCCGCGCGCAGCGGCCGACGATGGTCTTCAGGCAGGCGTCGGCCGGCGCCGCCCCTAACCTGCGGCTGGCGGGCACCGGGCAGAACTACCACCGCCCGCCGTCGGCGCGCCCCCTGCCGAGGCTGCGGCTCTCCGACGGCCGCTCGCCCGCCCTCGCCAGAACGGAAGCGGGTGGCACCGGTCGCGGCCAGGTCCCGATCGCCGGCGGCCGGGCGCTGAGGCTGAACTTCGCCGGTGACCTGGCCGCTCGCCCCGCGAGCGCCCGCGGCAGCCGGCAGGCGCACACCCCGGGCAAGAACTGGCTGCGGGCGGGCGGGTCGCCGGCAGGACGGGCGGCGCCGTCGCGGGTGCCTGGTTCCCCGGCCCGCGGCTGGCTCGGCTCACCGGGCGCGGGCGCCCGGGCGGGCGGATCGGGCCTGGCCGGCCCGCGCCGCTCGGCCGACGCGGTGCTGGCGGCGCGGTCGGCGCCGTCGGGCCTTTCCGCGCTGTCCGGGGCCGGAACGCCGCTGGCCCGCCGCTCGCCGCAGGCCGGCTGGCTGCGCGCCTCGCGTTCCGGGCGTTCCTCGCGCTCTTCGCGTTCCTCGCTTTCCGCCGGGACGTCGCTGACGGCGTCCGGTCGGCTCGCCCCCCGCCGCGGCTGGCTCGGCACCGGCCGCCCGCGCACCGTGATCGGGTCCGGCGTGACCGGCCGGGGCGCGGTATTCAGGCGCGGCAGCATCGCCCGCCGCAACTGGTACACGTCGTCCCCGTCGCGGGCCTGGCTGAAGCGCAGCCGCCACCCGTGGCGCAAGCGCAGGCAACGGCTACTACGGATGGTGGGGGTGGGCCGGTGATTCCGCGCTCGCGCAAGCGGCTGCTCGGTCTGTACGTCATCGCGCTGGCCGTGCTTGTCGTGCTCGGCGGCCGGCTCTGGTACCTCCAGGTCCTCGACACCGGGCAGTACAAGGCGCTCGCCGCGGTGAACCAGACCAGGACCGTCGTGGTGCCCGCCGTGCGCGGCATGATCACCGACGACACCGGGGCGCCGCTGGTCACCAACCAGACCTCGATGACCGTCTCGGTCAACATGATGGAGCTGTCCCAGACCACCAAGGACGGCGGCAAGGCGGTGCTCGCCCGGCTGGCCCCGCTGCTGAAGGTGACCGACAAGAGCCTGACCGAGCAGGTCCGGCTGTGCACCAAGGGCGTCTCGCAGCCGTGCTGGACCGGGTCGCCGTACCAGCCGATCCCGGTCGCCGAGCATGTCAGCGACGCGATCGCGCTGCAGATCATGGAAGAGCCCACGCTGTTTCCCGGCGTCACCGCCCAGCTGACGCCCGTGACCGACTACCCGGAGCCCGGCGGCGCCAACCCGGCCCAGGTGCTCGGCTACCTGCAGCCGATCACCCAGGAGGAGATGGCCAAGGAGCACCTGCCAGAGACCGGGTTCGCCCAGGACGACCTGGTCGGCCAGTCCGGCCTCGAGGCGCAGTACAACACCGCGCTGTCGGGCAAGCCAGGCACCCAGCTCGTGTCCGTCAACGCCGCGGGCGACGTGCTCAGCACCGTCGGCGGCACCGCCGCCCAGACCGGGGACACGCTGGTCACCTCGCTCAACGCCAAGGTCCAGGCGGTCGCGCAGAACGCACTCGACAGCGCGATCTCCCGGTCGAAGGCGGCGGGCAACGCCGCCAACCAGGGCGCCGCCATCGTGGAGACGACCAGCGGCCAGATCGTGGCGATGGCCAGCTACCCGGACTACAACCCGTCGGTCTGGACCAACGGGATCTCCGAGAGCGAGTTCAAGTACCTGTTCGGCAACGCCTCGGGCGACCCGGTGCTGAACTACGCGACCCAGGGACAGTACGCGCCGGGCTCCACGTTCAAGGTGGTCTCGACCGCGGCGGCCGTCGCCGACGGGTTCCCGCTGCACGGCGAGTACAACTGCCCGGCCACGGTGAACATCGGCGGCAGCACGTTCAACAACGACGGCGAGGCCAGCGCGGGCGACATGTCGTTCTCCGAGGCGCTGATTCAGTCCTGCGACACGGTGTACTACAACATCGGCTACTCGATGTGGAAGACGGACGACAACAAGGCCGACTACACGCTGAACAAGAACGCCCCGGTGCAGAAGATGCAGCAGATGGAGCTTGACTGGGGCTTCGGCAGCGGCACCGGGGTCGACCTCCCGTCGGAGGCGACGGGCACGATCCCGACCCGCCAGTGGCTCTACAACATGTACGAGGACAACGCCCACAAGGGCCAGAACTGGTGCAAGAACGGCAAGGAGCACGGCAGCTACGTCCAGCAGATCGAGTACCAGGACTGCCAGGACGGCTGGGTCTGGGAACCCGGCCAGGCGGCGATCGCGGCGATCGGCCAGGGCTACGTGTCCGCGACGCCGCTGCAGCTCGCCAACGCGTACACGGCGCTGGCCAACGGCGGCACGCTGTACGAGCCGCGGATCGGCGAGGCGCTGGTGTCGGCCTCGGGCAAGGTCGTGCAGAAGATCAAGCCGACGGTGGTCAGGAAGCTGCCGGTCTCGTCGGAGACCCTCGCCTACATGCGCTCGGCGCTGGCGGGCGTGGTGACCCAGGGAACCGCGGCCGGCACGTTCGCCGGCTTCCCGCTCAACAAGGTGTGCGTGGCGGGCAAGACCGGTACCGCCCAGATCTTCGGCAAGAACGCGACGTCGGTGTTCGCCTCGTTCGCGCCCTGCGACAACCCCAAGTACGTGGTCGTGGTCATGCTGCCTGACTCCGGTTACGGCGCCGACGCGGCCGCGCCGGCCGTCCGCCAGATCTGGGAAGGCATCTACGGCCTCGACGGCAAGAAGGCGGCGCTGCCAGGCGGCACGCTGCCAGCGCTGCCGAACCTGGCCGCCAAGACCAAGGCGAAGTCGTCTTCCGCGACCGCGTCCACCGCCAAGCCGGCCGCGAAGCCGCAGGCCTCCGCGACGGGAGGCAGCAAGTGAGCGTCGGTCTCCCGTCCAGGGGCTGGGCCGGCCCGCGGGCCGGCACGTTCGCGCCGCGCCGCCGCACCGGGCTCGGCCGGGCGTTCGCCAAGGGCGGCGTCGCCCGGTCCTGGGACTGGCCGCTGATCGCGGTCACCTGCGCGCTGACGGCGGGCGGCACGGCACTGGTCTGGGCCGCGACCGAGCCCGCGCTGCGGCAGGCCGGCCAGGACCCGCACACGTACCTGAAGAAGGCGCTGCTGTGGGCGCTGCTCGGCCTCGTCCTCATGTTCGTCACCGCGTCGATCGACTACCGGCGGATCCGCCGCTGGACCCCGGTCCTCTACGGCCTGTCGCTGCTGCTGCTGGCGGCCGTGCTGGTGGCCGGCCAGTCGGTGAACGGCGCCAAGGCGTGGATCGCGCTGCCCGGCGGGTTCCAGGTCGAGCCGTCCGAGTTCGCCAAGCTGGGCCTGGTCCTGTCGGCCGCGTGGCTGCTGTCGCGGCGGAACCTGCCGTCGGGCCGTCCGACGATCAGGGACGTGCTGTACGCCCTGCTGGCCGCGGCCCCGCTCGTCGCCCTGGTCGAGAAGGAACCGGCCCTCGGCGTCACCTTCGTGCTCGTGTTCACGCTGGCCGGCATGGTGGTGATGTCGGGGATCAGGATCTGGTGGGTGCTCGGCGCGCTCGCGGGCATCTCCGCCGCCATCTACCTCGTCGGGAAGGAGCACCTGCTCAAGGGCTACCAGCTGACCCGGCTGACCTCGTTCCTGCACCCGGAGCAGGACCTGGCCGGATCCGGCTACAACGGCCTGCAGGCCAAGATCGCGGTCGGCTCAGGCGGCCTGCACGGCGCGGGCCTGTTCCACGGCACGTTCACGGGCGGAAACTTCGTCCCCTCGGTGCAGACCGACTTCATCTTCACCGTCGCGGGAGAAGAGCTCGGCTTCGTCGGCTGCGCCGTCATCGTCGCGGCGCTGGCCTTCATCGTGTTCCGGGCGATCCGTGCCGCCCAGCTCGCCGAGGACATGTTCGGCCTGCTGGTGGCCTCGGGCATCGCGGTCTGGTTCACCTTCCAGTCGTTCGTGAACATCGGCATGACGATCGGCATCATGCCGATCACCGGCCTGCCGCTGCCGTTCGTCTCCTACGGCGGCTCCGCGATCTTCGCCGACATGATCGCGGTCGGCTTGCTGCAGTCGGTCCGCCGCCGTCACCCCCTGTTCGGTTAGCCGTCACGTCCCGGCGCTAAAGTGGTGACTCATGCGCTTTGGACTATTCGTGCCTCAGGGATGGCGGCTTGACCTGGCCGGCATCGACACCAAGGACCACTGGCCGACAATGCTCGGCATCGCCAAGGCGGCCGAGCACGGCCCGTTCGAGTCGGTCTGGGTCTTCGACCACTTCCACACCGTGCCCGTGCCCACCCAGGAGGCGACCCACGAGGCCTGGACGCTGATGGCCGCGTTCGCGGCCGCCACCAGCCGGGTCAGGCTCGGCCAGATGTGCACCTGCATGGGTTACCGCAACCCCGCCTACCTGGCCAAGGTCGCGGCGACGGTCGACGTGATCTCCGGCGGCCGGGTCGAGATGGGCATCGGAGCGGGCTGGTACGAGCACGAGTGGCGCGCCTACGGCTACGGCTTCCCCGGCGCGGGCGACCGCCTCGGCCAGCTGGCCGAGGGCGTGGAGATCATGCACCAGCTCTGGACCACCGGCAACGCCAGCCTGGACGGCGAGCACTACCAGGTCAGCGGCGCGATCTGCCAGCCGCTGCCGCTGCAGGAGGGCGGCGTGCCGCTGTGGATCGCCGGCGGCGGTGAGAAGAAGACCCTGCGGATCGCGGCCCGGTACGCGCGCTACACGAACTTCGACGGCTCCCTCGACGCGTTCCGTGCCAAGTCGGAGATCCTGGCCGGGCACTGCCGTGACCTTGGCACCGACTACGACGCGATCACCCGTTCTGCCAACTACAACGTGGTCATCGGCGAGACGCAGCGCGAAGTCGAGCAGCGGATCGCCGCGCGCAAGGCCCACCTGCTTCACTACGGCGTGCCTGAGGACGTCGCCGAAGGCCAGGCGCGCAGCCTGGCCAGCGGCCCCCTGGTGGGCACCCCCGAGCTGGTGACCGAGCGGCTGCGCGAGCTCAGCGCGGCCGGGATGAGCTACGCGATCTTGAACTTCGCCGAGATCGCCTACGACCGGAGCGCGTTCACCCTGTTCAGCGAGAAGGTGGCGCCGGCGCTGGCCGGCTGACCCCGAGCGGCCGCCGCGCCCTTCCAGGCCGGCGGCCGCTACCTGACGGCGCCGATCGTCAGGCCCTCGACGATCTTGCGCTGCGCGATCATGGCGACGATCAGCACCGGGACGACGGCGATCAGCGAGCCCGCCAGCAGCAAGTTGTAGGCGGTCCCGGTGATCTGGCCCTGGAACTCGGTCAGCCCCTGGGAGATCATCATCAGGCTCTCCTTGCTGGTGACCACCAGCGGGAACAGGAAGTTGTTCCAGTTCTGCAGGAACGCGATCACGGTGAACGCGGCGGTCATCGGCTGGGCCAGCGGCCGGTAGACGGTCCAGAAGATACGCCATTCCGATGCGCCGTCGATCCGCGCGGCCTCGCCCAGCTCGATGGGCGCTGACAGGAAGAACTGCCGGAACAGGAAGCAGCCCAGGGCCGACGCCAGGTTCGGCACCAGCAGCCCCGGCCAGCTGTTGATCCAGCCGAAGTCGGCCAGCAGCTGCACCACCGGCACGATCACCACCGTGAAGGGGATCATCAGCCCGCTCATCACCAGGTAGAACAGCACCCGCTTGGCCGGGAAGTCGAACATCGCGAACGCGTACCCGGCCAGCATGCCGGTGGCGATCTGCCCGACGGTGGTGACGATGCTGAAGACGGCCGTGTTGAAGAAGAAGGTACCGAACGGAGCGGAGTTCCACGCGGTCGGGATATTGGACCATTGCGGGTGCAGCGGCAGCAGGGAGGCGTTCGGGTCGATGATCTCACTCTGCGTCTTCAACGCGGCCGAGATCATCCACAGTAGCGGGAACGCCACGATCAGGACCGAGGCGGCGACCAGGAAGTAGACGGCGATCTTGGCGGGCAGGCGCATCCCCGTCATCGCGCGGCCCGGTTCACGCCGCCGCCCGGGCGGACCGGCCGACGAGGCTGACCTGGACGATGGTGACGACGAGGGAGATCGCGAACAGGATCACCGACATGGCGTCGGCCAGCCCGGTCGAGCCGCCCGCCCCGAGGCCGAAGCCCTCCTGGTACACGTAGTAGAGCGCCGTCTGGGTGGCGCCCTGCGGGCCGCCGTCGGTGAGGATGAAGATCTGGGTGAAGGTCTGCAGCCCGTCCAGGGTCGCGATGACCAGCAGCAGTGCGGTCTGGTGGCGCAGCAGCGGCCAGCGCACGTAACGCAGCCGCTGCCAGGCGCCGGCGCCGTCGATGCTGGCGGCTTCGAGCACGTCGGACGGCAGCGCCTTCAGCGCGGCCAGGTAGACCAGGATGAACTCGCCGAAGTACTGCCAGGCGCCGAACGCGATCACCGCGATCAGCGCGTCGGTCGGGTTGGACAGGGTCACCTGCGGCAGCCCGAGCCCGAGCAGCAGCCGGTTGAACAGCCCGGTGTCCGGCTGAAAGAAGGTGAACCAGATGAACGCGGTGGCCACCGGCGGCACCACCAGGGGGATGACGAAGAACGCGCGCACGTGCCGCAGCCCCGGCAGCCTCACGTCGAGCAGCAGCGCGATCGCGAGCCCGAGGAGCATTGTCACGGCGACGAACCCGACGGTGAAGACGACGGTCACCACCAGCGCGTGGCCGCCGCCGGTGCGAAACACGTCGGCGTAGTTGGCCAGGCCGGCGAAGGTCAGGTTGGTGCCGAAGATGTTGCCCTGGTAGAGGCTCCGCTGGATCACCAGGACCAGCGGCACGATCGAGAACAAGATGGTGAGCCCGAGCACCGGGAGCACGAACGTGTACGCCGTGCCCCAGTGCCGGGCTCGCCTGCGTGATGCGGGCACCAGTGTCAGGAGCCGTTGGCGATCGCCTGGTCGCCCGCTGAGGCCGCCTTCGCGAGCGCCGCCGCGGGGCTGATGCCGCCGGTGAGCGTCGCGTTGATCTCCGTCGCGAGGTCGAGCGACACCGATGTGTAGGCGGGAATGGTAGGCCGCGTCTGGCCGGTGTTCAGCTGGTCGGCAAAGACCGGGTAGGTCGGCTCGGACGCTTCCTCCTGCTTGACCGCGGCGTAGCTAAGCTGGTCGGGCGCGCTCGGCAGGCCCCCGCTCAGGTTGGTGAGGTAAGCGCCCTGCGCGGGCGACGACAGCCACTGCACGAACGTGATGGCCGCGTTGTTAGCCGCCGTGCCGTGGTCGAACACGCTGGCCACGCCGATGCCGATGCCGGTGGCCGAGTGGCCGGAGCTGCCCGCGGGCAGCTCGGCGACCCCGTAGTCGATGTTCTTGAACTCCGACAACGCCCACTGGCCCTCGACGATCATCGCGACCGCGTTGCTGGCGAAGGCGGGCGCACCGTCGAAGCTGCCCGCCTGCGCGTAACTGGTTGCGGGGGCGGCCTTGTCCTTGTGCACCAGGTTGGCCCACAGGGTCAGCGCGGCGACCCCGGCTGGGCTGTCGAACGCGGTCTTGGTGCCGTCGGCGCTGACCAGCTGGCCGCCGTTGGACCACAGGACGCTCTCCCAGTCGTAGGAGATCCACTCGTCCGTGCCGTAGGGGATGTAGATCCCGAACTGCTTCTTGGCCGGGTCTGTCAGCTTGACGGCGTCGGTCTCGAGCTGGGCCCAGGTGGTCGGCGGGGCGGCGATGCCGGCTGCGGCGAAGTCCTTCTTGTTGTAGAACAGCACGTAGTCGCCCACGCCGCCGAGCGCGATGCCGAGCTGCTGGCCCTTGTAGGTCAGCGCGGACCTGATGCCCGGGTACAGCTCGGCCGTCTGCGTCTTCAGGGCCGACGTCAGGTCGACGACCTTGCCGCTCTCGGCCAGTAGCGGCAGCGCGGACGGGTCCTGGCCGATCACCACGTTCGGCTCGGTGCCGCTCTTGATCGCGGCGACTTCCTTGGCGGTCGACTCGTCGGCGCTCGAGATGTACTGGCCCACCGCCTTGATGCCCGGGTGCGACTTGTCGAACTGCGTGTCGATGTAGCTGATCTCGGCCTGGGTGCC
This sequence comes from Trebonia sp., assembly GCA_036501515.1. Taxonomy (GTDB): domain Bacteria; phylum Actinomycetota; class Actinomycetes; order Streptosporangiales; family Streptosporangiaceae; genus Trebonia. The sequence continues at coordinate 19,423 of DASYAD010000102.1, forward strand.
CTCGGTCCAGTAGGTGACCGTGGCCGGGCTGCCGGACGACGCCGCTGCTGACCCCGATGACGATGACGACGAGCTGCACGCGGCGGCGGCCGCCGCGAGGGCGCACGCTCCGGCGATTCCCGTCAGACGGAACGCTCGCCGGGCTATAGCTGTCCGGGACAGGCCGTGCATCCGTTGCCTCCAAGTCTGAGCGGATTCATACGTGATTAGTAGGAATACTGGAGGAAACGTTGTCAGGCAAGAGGCGGCCGTGAAAAACTACTATCTCGATAGGATTACTAGGCAGGATGTGATGCCATGGGAAGCGCAGCCGCGGCGAGCGACCTCGCCGCGTCGAGCGAGCCGACCAGGGGGTGGGTCGCGAACGCGCGCAGCGCCAGGGCGGCCGCGCGTCCGGCCGCGTCGGCCGGATCCGCGGCGTCGGCCCCGTCCGCCGGGTCCGCCGTGCTTGTCGTGCCCGCCGCGATCAGCGCGGCGTCCGCGATATCGCGCTCGCTCGCCCGTACCGCGGACATGAGGCCGAGCTGATGAGCCGACGGCGCCGAGACGGGCAGCGGGACCGGGCCGACGGCGTCCACCAGGCACGGCACCTCGATCACCATGCCAGGCGGCAGCGCCGGGACCGTGTCCCCGTTGGGCACGTTAAGGATCAGGCGGGCGGCCGGCCCGCCGCAGAGCGCCGACGCCAGCGCGATCGCGACCGACTCGTACCCGCCCGCGGCCACGTCGGCCTCGTCCCGGTCGCCCGCGTGCTCGCCGGTCCGCAGCTCGGCGAAGTAGCTGCGGTTGCGCTCGTCGTTGGCGTCCTGCCACAGCCGCGCCACCGCGGCGGGCGCGGTGCCGTTCGCCAGGGCCGCCGCCGCGGCGGCGTAGAACGCCTGCTGCCGCGTCCGGACGTGCTCGCCCCGCGTCCGTCCGGCCAGCACGTCACGCAGCGCCTCGCGGTTGGCGTAGTACCAGTACAGGTACTCGTTGGGTATCGAGCCGAGCGCTCGCAGCACGTCCGCGCCGAACAGCCGCCCCTCTTCTGTCAGCAGCAGCCGCTCCGGGGCGTCAAGCAGGCCTGGGAGCAGGTCGGCGCCGCCGCCGGCCCGCAGGCCGCGCAGCCAGCCCAGGTGGTTGATGCCGAGGTAGTCGGCGTCCACCCGGTCAGTCACCGCGCCGAGGGTGGGCCCCGGGTCGACGCCGCAGGCCGCGCACGCGCGCCGGATCAGGCCGACGGGGGAGTCGCAGACGCCGATCACCCGGTTCCCGAGCACCGCCGTCATCACCTCGGTGACGATGCCAGCCGGGTTGGTCATCGAGATCACCCACGCGTCCGGCGCGAGCGCGGCGATCCGGCGGGCGATCGCGTCGGCCACCGGCACCGTGCGGGCGGCGCTGGCCAGCCCGCCGGCGCCCACGGTTTCCTGGCCGAGCACCCCGAGGGCGAGCGCGGAGCGCTCGTCGCTCACCCGGCCGTCGAGGCCGCCCGGTCGCAGCGCCGAGAAGATCACGTCGGCCCCGCGCACCGCCTCGTCGAGCCCGGCGGCGGTGGTCACCGGCAGCGGGCCCGCGGCGCCCCCGGCGGATGCGTCGGCTCCGGCGGATGCGCCGGCTCCGTCAGCTGCGCCGGCTCTGTCGGATGCGCCGGCTCTGTCGGATGCGCCGGCTCTGTCGGCTTCGCTGGCCGGAAGCCGGTCGCCGCGCAGCACGCCGGCCATCACCGCGAGCCGGCCCGCATCGGTGTCGTGCAGGACGACCCGGGACACCGGCAGGCCGCTGGCGGCGAGTTGCCTGGCAATGAGCGGCACCCGGAAGCCGCCGCCGCCGAGAATGGTGACGTGCATGCACCGGACACTACCGGCCGGCGCCCTGCCAGCCGGCCCCGTGCCGGCTGGCGCGTACCGGCTGGTCGCGTACCGGCTGGTTCTTGGCCAGCCGGCCGTTGGCATATCCCCGGGGAGGGGCGATGAGCGAGCGTTCGTTCGACCTGTTTGTTAACGGCACTGTCTTTTTCGATGTCGTCTTCACCGGACTGGCCTCGCTGCCGCTGCGCGGCACCGAGGTGCAGGCGTCAGGCATGGGCTCGTGCCCGGGCGGCATCGCCAACCTCGCGATCGCCGCCAGCAGGCTGGGACTGCGGACGGCGCTGTCGGCGGCCTTCGGCGACGACGTGTACGGGGACTTCTGCTGGTCGACGCTGACCGAGCAGGAAGGGGTCGACCTGACCTACTCGCGCCGCTTCTCCGACTGGCACTCGCCGGTCACGGTCTCCATGGTCGTCGAGCGGGACCGGGCGATGCTGACCCACATGCACCCCGCCCCGGTGCCCGCCAGCGAGCTGCCCGCCAGTGTGCCCGACGCGGCGATCGCGTTCGCCCACCTGGACGCCGAGCCGCAGGAATGGCACGCCAGGGCGCGGTCGGCCGGGATGCTGCTGTTCGGCGACACCGGCTGGGACCAGGAGGAGAAATGGTCGCCAAGCCTGCTTGAGCAGCTGAAGGACTTCTACTGCTTCCTGCCCAACAGCGACGAGGCGATGGCCTACACCCGCACCGACGACCCCAACGACGCGGTGCACGCGCTGGCCGACCGGGTGCCGGTCGCCGTGGTCACCTGCGGCGGTCAGGGTGCCCTGGCGATCGACTCCACCACCGGAGAGCAGGAGTGGGTGCCGTCGCTGCCGGTCAACGCGCACGACCCGACCGGAGCGGGCGACGTGTTCGGGGCCGGGTTCGTGCTCGGCACGCTGCGCGGCTGGCCGCTGCGGCAGCGGCTGGCGTTCGCCAACCTGTGCGCGGCCCTGTCCGTCCAGTACGTCGGCGGCTCGCTGGCGGCGCCCGGCTGGGGTGACATCATCGACTGGCTCGCCCGCACGCAGGCGAAGGCCGCCGGCGGCTCAGCGCACGCGGCCGAGCTGGTCACCACCTACGGCTTCATCTCCGACGTGCTCCCCGCGACGGGCCGGATCTCGGTCAGGCGCGCCAGGGCCACCATCGCCCGCGCCTCCGACGCCGAGGCGCACCGGCGCTGAGGCGCACCGGCGCTGACCCGCCGCGTTCGCGCCGCGAACGGGCCGCGTTCCCGCCGTGGACTGGCGGTGTTCCTGCCGTGGAACCGGCTGTGTTCCTCCCGTGGACCGGCCGTGTTCCCGGCGTGGAACAGCGGCGGAGGGCCGGCAGGTCACCGCTAAGCTGTCGGGCTATGGAGTACCTGCCGTATGACCAGCGGCCCGCTTCCACCGAGTACCGGCGGGTCCTGCAGCGCATCCTCGGCTCGGGGATCGAGACGGAGACCCGGCAGGGGGTCAACGCGCTGACCGTCATGCAGCAGACGATGACGTTCCCGCTCGCCCAGGGATTCCCGGTGATCACCGAGCGCAGCATCAGGTCGTTCTGGCGCAAGCCCATCGGCGAGCTCTGCGCGTTCATCAACGGGGCGACCACGCTGCGGGAGTTCGAGGCGTTCGGGGTGGACTGGTGGGGTCCGTGGGCGACACCGGAGAAGACGCTCAAGAAGGGCATCGAGCCCGGCGGCCTGGGGCCTGGATCCTACGGCGGCGCCTTCCACTCCTTCCCGACGCCCGACGGCCCGCCGTTCGACCAGTTCGCGCACCTGGTCGAGCAGCTGCGCGAGCTGCCCGCGCTGCGCACCCACTTCGTCGACCCGTGGATCGCGCCGTACCAGGTCAGAGGGGCCGGCAAGCAGCCCAGGACGACGATCGCGCCGTGCCACGGCTGGGTGCACGTCCGGGTGCTCGACGGCGGCCTGCACGTCCACATGACGCAGCGCTCCGGTGACGTGCCGGTCGGTGTACCGTCCAACATGATCCAGTACGCCGCGCTCGCCCTGATGCTCGAGCAGCTCACCGGTTACCGGGCGGTGGCGTATTACCACACGATCTCCGACGCGCACATCTACACCGACCAGGTCGACGCCGTCCGGGCCATGCTCGCCACCGAGCCGCTGCCGCTGCCCACGGTGACGCTGAACGCGGACGGCCGGGCGGTGACGGACATCCACGGCTTCCGTGCCGAGCACTTCGAACTGGCTGATTACCGCCCGAACAAGGCGATCGGCGCAATTCCCGTGGCGACCTGAGCGTTCTCCGTTATGGCGCGCCCTGGCGCGCGGGCTCGTGAGAGTTATGGCGCGTCCTGGCGCGCGGGCTCGTAAGATCCGGGAAGAACACCCTTCCTTCCGGATGTTGCCCGGTGACAGCACCGGGCGGCTGCGGCCGTGCAGCAGGATGTTCTCAAGGGCAGGATGAAAAGATTCAGCGGGAGGGGCGGTCAGTGAAGCAGCAGATCGGGCGGCTACTCGGGCGACCGGGCCGCCGGCGGGCCACGGGCGGCGCACCGGGCGGCGCACCGGGCAATGCCGCCCCCGCGCCGCTGCTGTCGTCCCTTGGCGTGTCGAGCAGCCTGTTCGCGGACGCCTCGAACTTCGACCAGCGTTTCGTCGAGGACTACGAGAAAATCGAGGAGACGGTCAACGCCCTGCGCACGCTCGGCTTCAAGGTCGTGCTGACCAGCGGCTCCTTCGACATCTTGCACGAGGGTCACTCGATGTACCTGGAGGCCGCCCGCCAGTTCGGCGACTTCCTCATCGTCGGCCTCGACAGCGACGAGAAGATCCGCGGCCGCAAGGGCGAGAACAGGCCCGTCGTCCCGCAGAACGAGCGGCTCCGCATGGTCACCCACCAGCGCGGCGTGGGCCTCGTGACGCTGAAGCACACCGATCACCCGAAGTGGGCGCTGATCAAGGCGGTGCGCCCGGACGTGCTTGTCGCGACCGAGGAGACCTACACGCCCGAGGCGATCAAGGAGCTCGAGGCAAGCTACTGCGGCCGGGTCGAGGTGCTGGGCCGTATGGCCACCGTGAGCACGTCGGCGCGGCTGCGCGAGGTCATCCAGCGCGAGATGGGCAACCCGGGTTCCCCGGTCTCGACCGTCCGGGCCGGCCAGGGGCGCGGCAAGCCGGCCCCGGCGGGACGCCCGCGGAACTGACCACGCGATGAAGCAAGTCCTGCTCTACCTGCCGGTCATCCACGCGGGTCACGAGGCCTTCTTCGCCAGGCACGGCGACGCGGCCGAGATCCTGGTGCTCGGCAGCGGCTTCAAGGACGTGTTCAAGTCCCTGGGCAAGGACATCAGGGCGCTCCCGCCGGCCACGGCCGCCCAGTTCCTCCAGGTCATGCTGCCCGGCATCCCGGTCCGGGTCGTCGAACCCGCCGACCTGCCCGCCGCTGTCTGGGCGGACGTCCTCGTCCTGCCGGACGAGGACATCACCAGGACGCTGGCGGCCGAGCAGCGGCTTGGCGAGCTTGGCGAGGGCAGGCGGCTCGTCTTCGACCCGGTCTTCCTGCGCTGGGACCGGGAGTGGAGCCAGGCGCAGCGCCCCGCTGGCTTTGACGCCGTGGCCAGCGCCGCCGACCTGCCGCCCGCGGTCATCGACCAGGCCAGGGAACTGGCAGGCCGCAGCTCCGACTGGTGGCGGCAGGTGGGCGCCGTCGCCTGGCGCGGCCAGCAGGTACTCGGCGCGGCCTGGAATCATCACAGCCCGACCGAGTACGCGCCGTACACCGACGGCGACCCGCGCGACAGCTTCAGCCGCGGTGTCCGCGCCGACCTGTCGACCGCCGTGCACGCGGAGGCGTCCATCGTGGCCCGCGCCGCGCGCACCGGGACCGCCCTGGAGGGCGCCGACCTCTACGTGACCACGTTCCCCTGCCCCGCCTGCGCCCGGCTGATCGCGGAGTCCGGCTTCCGCCGCTGCTACTTCTCCGGCGGCTACTCGGTCCTCGACGGCGACGGCATCCTCCGCGCGGCCGGGGTAGAGCTCTTCTGGGTAGACCCCGCCGCCCCGGCGGACCCTGCCGCCGGATAGCCCGGGGCAGGCCGCCCATAACCGGCTGTGAGGCCAGCCGCCCCCGCCGGCCGCGTGTCACCGGCCGCCCGTCACCCGGCCGCCCGTCACCGGCCGCCCGTCACCCGGCCGCCCGTCGTGGTTGCCTGGTTAGCGCCGCGGCCGTGAGCGTCGGCCCTGAACCACCGGGCACGAGCATCGGAGCCCGCGTTCCGCTGGCTGAAAGCCGGTCGGCAACGCGCGCGCCACGCCCCGGCCCGCCCCGGCCACCGCCCACGTCCGGCCAAGCCTGTCTGCCCAGCCCCGCCCGCCACGCCTGACGCTCGCGTCCCGGCCGACGCTCTGACTGCGGGTAGGCCTGCCCGGAGCTGACCATTACCCGCCGCGCCCGGCACTCGCGTCACGATAGTTGCAGGCGAGGATAAGATCTTGGAAACTCTTTCGAGAATAGTACGTAATAGTTTCCATCTTGCCGAAAATTTCCGCGCTCCCTCCTGAAGGCGTCCTCGTGTTCCTTCGCGAAGTTCGGGCTGAGCGGGCTGAGCGGGTGCGACGGCCTGGCTTGCGGCTAAGTGCCACGTGACACGTAGCCCCCGGCTCGCCGGACGGACAGCCGCAGCCCGGCGGGCCGGACGGGCAGCCTCCGCGCTACGGGCCGAACGGGAGCCGGGCGCGCTACGGGCCGAACGGGAGCCGGGCGCGCTTTGCCAAGCAGGAATGCGCGAAGCCAGGTGGGCTTCGCCGGGCGGAGGGGAGTTCCGGGGAGGGCGGGTAAGCGGGGGTCGCTGGGTTAGCGCTTCGGGCGCGAGCTCAGGCGCATCCGTACCGGGACCTCGGGCTCAAGCTCCGGGTCGCCCACCAGGACGTGCGCGTGCACATGGGCGATGGTGGCGCCGGTGAAGCTGCAGTTGCCGTTGCGCACGCCAAGTCCGTAGTAATCAAGCCCGAACCGCTCGCGGATCGTCCGCAGGGCGGCCCAGAAGTCGCCGAGTGCCTCGTCGTCCAGGTCGAGCATGTCGTTGACGTGCTGGTGAGGTACGACGAGGAGGTGCAGCCGGGTGCCGGCGTACGGGAACGCGTTGGGTGTCACCGACCAGTGCGGTGTCTCGAGGATCACCTCTTGCCGCGCGTGCTCGCGCAGTGACTGGGGGCAGAACAGGCAGACGCCCGCCGCCTCGAGCCGCCGCATCTCGGCCAGCTGCTCCTCGGTCCGGTAGTTGTCGGTGCAGTACAGGCTCAAGCCGCTCCCGCTTTCGTGGCCCCGCGGCGCATCCGCCGCGCGAGGCCCATGCTAGGGGGCCGGGTACCGTGACACCGTTCGCAAGCCCCGCGCGCAGTCAAGTGGGGCGGCTGGTTTGCCGCCCGTAGGTACTCTGGACGGTATGCCTGTCGAGTCCGTCTTCCCTCAGCTAGAGCCGCTGCTGCCACTGGTCCGTAAGCCGGTGCAGTATGTCGGGGGCGAGGTGAATTCCACCGTTAAGGTGTGGGAAGAGACCGATGTGCGCTGGGCGCTGCTCTACCCGGACGCGTACGAGGTCGGCCAGCCCAACCAGGGCATCGCCATCCTCTACGAGGTGCTGAACGAGCAGCCTGGCGTGCTCGCGGAGCGCACCTACAGCGTGTGGCCCGACCTCGAGCAGCTGATGCGGACGCACGGGATACCGCAGTTCACCGTCGACGCGCACCGGCCCGTGGGCGCCTTTGACGTACTCGGCGTGTCGTTCTCCACCGAGCTCGGCTACACCAACCTGCTGACGGCCCTCGACCTGTCAGGCACGCCCTTGCTGGCCGCCGACCGGCTGGTGACCCACCCGATCGTGCTCGCGGGCGGCCACGCCGCGTTCAATCCCGAGCCGATCGCCGACTTCCTCGACGCGGTCGTCATCGGCGACGGCGAGGAGGCGGTCCTCGCCGTCACCCGCATCATCCGTGAGTGGAAGCAGGCCGGCTGCCCCGGCGGGCGCGACGGCGTGCTGCTCTCCCTGGCTGCGACCGGGGCCGTCTACATCCCGCGGTTCTACGACGTGACGTACCTCCCCGACGGCCGCATCGAGGCGGTCACGCCCAACCGGCCGGGCGTGCCCGCGACGGTGCGCAAGCACACGCTGCTCGACCTGGACGCCTGGCCCTACCCGAAGGCGCCGGTCGTCCCCGTCGCGGAAACCGTGCACGAGCGCTACAGCGTGGAGATCTTCCGCGGCTGCACCAGGGGCTGCCGGTTCTGCCAGGCGGGGATGATCACCCGCCCGGTCCGCGAGCGGTCCATCACCACGGTCGGGAACATGGTCAAGAGCGGCCTCGCGTCCACCGGCTTCTCCGAGGTCGGCCTGCTCTCGCTGTCGTCCGCCGACCACAGCGAGATCAACGAGATCGCGATCGACCTGGCGGACTGCTACGAGGGGGCGAACGTGGGGCTCTCGCTCCCGTCCACCCGGGTTGACGCGTTCAACATCACGCTGGCCGACGAGCTGTCCCGCAACGGGAAGCGCTCGGGCCTGACGTTCGCCCCCGAGGGCGGGTCTGAGCGGATGCGCAAGGTGATCAACAAGATGGTCACCGAGGAAGACCTCATCCGCACCGTGACCACCGCCTACTCATCCGGGTGGCGGCAGGTGAAGCTGTACTTCATGTGCGGCCTGCCGACGGAGACCGACGAGGACGTGCTGGCGGTCGCGGACCTGGCCAAGAAGGTGATCGCGGCCGGCCGCTCGGCGACCGGGCGCCACGACATCCGCTGCACGGTGTCGATCGGCGGGTTCGTGCCGAAGCCGCATACTCCGTTCCAGTGGGCCGCCCAGTGCCCGGCCGAGGTGGTCGACGACCGGCTGCGCCAGCTCGGCGGCGCGCTGCGGGCCGACAAGAAGTACGGCAAGGCGGTCGGCTACCGCTACCACGACGGCACCCCGTCGATGGTCGAGGGCCTGCTGTCACGCGGCGACCGGCGGGTCGGGCAGGTGATCGCGGCCGCCTGGCGCGACGGGGCCAGGTTCGACGGCTGGAGTGAGTACTTCTCAATCGACCGCTGGCGCGGCGCCTGCGAGAAGGGCCTAGCAGGCTGGTCAGTCGACCTGGCTTGGTACACTACGCGCGAGCGTGACTACGGCGAGGTACTGCCGTGGGACCATCTGGATTCTGGCCTTGACCGGGACTGGCTCTGGGAGGACTGGCAGTCCGCGATCGAGCCGGCCGGAGCCGGCGAGGTGGAAGACTGCCGGTGGACGCCGTGTTACGAGTGCGGAGTCTGCTCGGCGATGGGCACGGAAATCCAGACGGGCCCGACAGGAGACCGGCTGGACGGAAGGCGCCTGCTTCCCGTGCTAGCGACCAACAGGAGATAGTGATGGGCGTAGATATGCCGCCCGGGGGGAACACCCCCCGTAGCCCCAGCGGGGGCGGCGGCGAGCCGGTCACAACTCAGCATCTTCTGGTCCGGTATGCTAAGCGGGGAAAGATGCGTTTTGCCAGCCAACTGGATGTAGCGCGGGCTTTCGAGCGAGGTGTGCGGCGGGCAGGTCTGCCGATCGCGTACTCGGTCGGGTTCACGCCGCATCCGAAGATTTCCTACGCAGGCGGAGTCCCGACCGGGGTCGCGAGCGAGGCGGAGTACCTGAGCCTCACGATGACCAGCAGGACCGGGGCAGACGTCGTGCGGGAGCGGCTGAACGCGGCGCTGCCTGATGGGATACACGTGATCGCTGTCACTGAGGACTCCGGGGGATTGCCGGCAAGTCGGCTCACCGCGTCCGAGTGGCAGGTAGCACTTCCCGGTCTGCCGCCGGACAACGTAGTTCCGGTGGTCAACAAGTTTCTCGCCCTGACGGAGGCGCCGGTGGAGCGGCTGACCTCAAAGGGCTTGCGGCGCATGGACGCGCGAGCGGCCGTCGTCAGTCTCGGTGTCCGACATGACACGGGTGCTGGCACGGCGCTGCGTATGGTCCTCAGACACACCGTCCCGGCCGTCAGGCCAGACGACGTGCTTAACGCGCTTCGCGACGTTTCCGATGTGCTCCCTGCGGGGCAGCCGCTCATCACGCGGCTCGTGCAGGGGTCACTCGGCGAATCCGGGGTGGTCGGGCCATGACCGCCGCCATCCCGGAGCTGAAGTACTCATCCATGCCTGGGCACTGTGCCCGCACCTTCGCGCGTGACCTTTTCCCGCGCGGCGGCGACAGCGGTTCAGGCGAACGATCACTACGCGCCTCTGCGCGGCGCCCCGTCACCATGCGTGCGGTCGCGCCCGGCGAATACTCTTCTTTTTGCCCCACCGTGAAGATTTCACTGGATTGGGACCGTCAAGAAGAAGAGTATTCGGGAGGCCTGACTGGAGATTGCCCGAATGCTCGACAGCGAGCGCACCAACAACGAGACAGACACTAACGAGGCCGCAGGCCATGCGGCGGGGAGTAATCCCGCACCGACGGTGTTCAACGGTCCGGCCGAGCCGCCGGTAACGTCAGGCTCGGTGCCGTCGGTGCCGGTGGCGTTGTTCCAGCCGCCGCAGGTGCTGTTCCAGCCGCCCGCGCCGGCCACCGCCCCGTCGGCGGCCGAGCGTGACCAGAGCGACCGGGAGCAGAGCTCCGGGGGCAGGGCCGAGGCCGAGCAGGAGAGCGGCCGCCCGGCTCGCAGGACCCGGGCCGCCCGCGGCCAGGAGACCCGCGCCCAGGACACCCGGGGCGAGGGCAGCCGCGGCGGCGACACCCGCGGCGCGGAGGCGCGCGGTACCGACTCGCGCGGCGCCGACGCCGGCGGTACCGAGGACGGCCCCGACGAGCAGTCAGGCGCGGAGTCAGACGCCGACGGCGGCAGGCCCACCCGCAGGACCCGTGGCCGCGGCCGCGGCCGTACCCGCGACGCCGTGCCGGACGACGACCTGTTCAGCGCCGACGCCGCCGCCGCGATCGACGAAGCCGACGAGGCCGCGCCCGCGGCCGGCGGTGCCGACGACTCCGAGGACTCGGTGGCCGGCCGCCGCACCCGCCGCCGCCGCAACGGCCGGACCAGGAACAGGGGCGCGGCCGCGGACGACGGGGCCGACGCGGACGCTGGCGACGACGCCGAGGACAGTGACGACGAGGGCGCTGAGTCGGGCGACTCCTCGGCCGACGGCGCCTCAGGCCGCCGCCGCCGCCGTAAGCGCCGCCGCGGCTCGGTTGACGGCGACACTCTGTCGCCCGACGACCCGCCGGACACCGTGGTGCACGTGCGCGAGCCGCACAACCCGAACGACGACGTGCGCGCCATCAAGGGCTCCACTCGCCTCGAGGCGAAGAAGCAGCGCAGGCGCGAGGGCCGCGAGTCGGGCCGCCGCCGGCCGCCGGTGATCACCGAGTCCGAGTTCCTCGCCCGGCGCGAGTCCGTGGAGCGCACGATGGTGGTCCGCCAGCGCGGCGACCGCACGCAGATGGCCGTGCTCGAGGACGGCGTCCTGGTCGAGCACTACGTGAACCGGACGACGCACGCCTCGTACGTCGGCAACGTGTACCTGGGCAAGGTGCAGAACGTGCTGCCCTCCATGGAGGCGGCGTTCGTCGACATCGGCAAGGGCCGTAACGCCGTGCTGTACGCGGGCGAGGTCAACTTCGACGCCAGCGGCCTCGAAGGCCAGCCCAAGCGGATCGAGGCGGCGCTCAAGCCCGGCCAGTCGGTCATCGTCCAGGTCACCAAGGACCCGGTCGGCCACAAGGGCGCCCGGCTCACCAGCATGGTCAGCCTGCCGGGGCGGTACCTGGTCTACGTGCCTGGCGCGTCCATGACCGGCATCAGCCGCAAGCTGCCCGACACCGAGCGGACCAGGCTCAAGCAGATCCTGAAGAAGGTCACCCCCGAGCACGCGGGCGTGATCGTGCGGACCGCGGCCGAGGGCGCGGCCGAGGCCGAGCTCGACCGTGACATCACCAGGCTCGCCGCTCAGTGGGAGAACATCGAGAAGAAGGCGAAGACCGCCAGCGCGCCCGCGCTGCTGTACGGCGAGCCCGATCTCACCATCCGGGTCATCCGCGACGTCTTCAACGAGGACTTCAGCCAGCTGATGGTCTCAGGCGAGGACAGCTGGGAGATCATCGACGAGTACGTCAGGTACGTGGCGCCGCACCTGGCCGAGCGGATCACCCGCTGGGACAGCGAGGACAACGAAGACGCCGACGCGGACGTCTTCGCCGCCTACCGGATCGACGAGCAGCTCGCCAAGGCGCTTGACCGCAAGGTGTGGCTGCCGAGCGGCGGCTCGCTGGTCATCGACCGCACCGAGGCGATGACGGTCGTCGACGTCAACACCGGGAAGTTCACCGGGCACGGCGGGAACCTCGAGGAGACCGTCACCAGGAACAACCTGGAGGCCGCGGAGGAGATCGTCAGGCAGCTGCGGCTGCGGGACATCGGCGGCATCGTGGTCATCGACTTCATCGACATGGTGCTTGAATCCAACCGCGAGCTCGTCCTGCGGCGCCTGCTTGAGTGCCTGGCCAGGGACAGAACCAAGCACCAGGTGGCCGAGGTGACCTCGCTCGGCCTGGTCCAGATGACCCGCAAGCGCGTGGGCGCCGGGCTGCTCGAGGCGTTCTCGCAGCAGTGCGAGTGCTGCAACGGCCGCGGCGTCATCGTCGCCCTCGACGCCCCGGCCGAGCCGGCCCACCGGGCATCCGCCGGGACCGCCCACCGGCCCGTCCCGGCCGCGCCAAGCCACGGCCAGGGCAACGGAAACGGCCGGGGTCAGGGCAACGGCTCTGGCGGCGGTTCCGGGAACGGGGCAGGCAACGGCCCCGGCAAGGGCTACGCCAACGGCCGCAGGGGCGACCGCCGGGCGGAAGACCGCGCCGCCGCCGAAGTGACCGCCGACACCGGGTCCGAGACCAGCGCGCTGCCGGCCCAGGCGGATGCCGCCGCCGGTACCGCCCGGGCGGACACCGCGCAGACCGCCGCAGCGCAGGCCAGTACCTCCCAGGGCAGCACCGCGCCGGCTGGCACCGAGAGCAACGGCGGCCGCCGTACCCGCCGCAGCACCTCGGCCGCGGGCACCGCGTTCGCGGCCGCCGTCCTCGTCGACGACGCCCCGGCCCCGGTCGTGACTACGGCGGCCCCGGCCACCGGGTCCGCGCCGGCCGACACCGCGGCGGGTACCGTCGCGGACGCGCCCCCGGTCACCCGCACCCGCACCAGGACCCGCGCCGCGGGCTCCGCCACCGCCCGGGTCACGGTCACGACCGACCCGGAGCCGGCCGCGGAGACGCAGCCGGTAACAGAGGCGCAGCCAGCGGCCGAGGCAGAGCCAGCCGCCGAAGCGCAGCCGGAAGCAGCCGCGCCGTCGCTGGTCGCGGGCGACGCCGCCCAGCCGGAAGCGGAGGCGCAGCCGGAAGCGGAGACGCAGCCGGAAGCGGAGACACAGCCGGAAGCGGAGGCACAGCCCGCCGCGGTGGAGCCGTCGCCGGCCGTGGACGAAGTCGCCGAGCCGGCCGCGCCCGAAGCACCGGCTGCCGCCGAGGCGGAGTCAGCGCCCGACGAGGCCCCGGTCGCGCCGGCCGAGCCGGTGCAGTCGCCGGCCACGGACGGCCCGGCCGACTAGGCAGAAACGAGCAGCAAACGGGCAGCAAGCCAGCAGCAGACCCAGCAGGAGACCCGGCAGCAAACCAGGCGCCCGACGACGAGATGGCCAATCACAGCGGTCGGACCTGGTATGCTTTCGGGAGCGATAAACGTGGCGACGGTGTTAGCCTGCCAGCTTTACGGGCGAGGTGAGTGCGGTCGCGGATCGCGCCCATGCACGTAAGATGGCATGTCAGGTTCATGGCGAGCCCACTAACGGCACGATGGCCAATGCCAGTGTTGCTAACGACGGTGGAGCACGCTCTCAAGGAGAGGCAGTTCTCGGGTGTACGCGATTGTGCGCTGCGGTGGCAGGCAGGAGAAGGTCGCCCTCGATGACGTGCTTGCCGTCGACAAGCTTGCGGACGAGGAGGCCGGGTCGAGCCTGACGCTCCCCGCGCTGCTCGTGGTAGACGGCAGCACCGTTATCAGCGACCCGGCCGAGCTCAGCGGCTACCTGGTGACGGCCGAGGTTGTCGGCCCGGCCAAGGGGCCGAAGATCAACATGATCCACTACCGGAACAAGACGGGTTACAAGCGCCGGCAGGGTCACCGCCAGCAGTACACCCAGGTCCGGATTACTGGTATCGCTAAGCCGGAGAACGCCAAGGCCGCCAAGGCCAAGGCCGACGCTTAACAGGGCGCTAGGACAAGAGGTCAGCAGAGATGGCACACAAGAAGGGCGCGTCGTCCAGCCGTAACGGGCGCGACAGCAACTCCCAGCGACTTGGCGTGAAGCGCTTCGGCGGCCAGAACGTGAACGCGGGCGAGATCATCGTCCGGCAGCGCGGCACGCACTTCCACCCCGGTCTCAACATGGGCCGTGGCGACGACGACACGCTGTTCGCCCTGGTGGCGGGCAAGGTTGAGTTTGGCCGGCACCGCGGCCGCCGTGCGGTGAGCATCGTGCCGCCGGCCGAGCGCGAGCAGGTCTCGGCCTAGCCGAATACGGCAGGCACGAATAAGCGTGCATGGCGGGCCGGGGCAAACCGGCCCGCCATTCGCATGTAATAAGGGGGTCCGATCATGGCGGAATTCGCCGACCACGCGGTGCTCAAGGTACAGGCCGGGCACGGCGGTCACGGCTGTGCCTCGGTCCACCGGGAGAAGTTCAAGCCGCTCGGCGGCCCGGACGGCGGCAACGGCGGCCGCGGCGGCAGCGTGATCATCGAGGTCGACCCGTCCACCTCGACGCTGCTCGATTTCCACCGCCGTCCCGTCCGCAAGGCAGCCAACGGCCATCAGGGTGAGGGTTCGAACCGCAACGGCGCGGCCGGCGACGACCAGGTCGTCAAGGTCCCGAGCGGCACCGTCGTGCTCGACGCCGACGGACAGGTGCTGGCCGACCTGGTCGGCGCTGGCACCCAGTTCATCGCGGCGGCTGGGGGCCACGGCGGCCTCGGCAACGCCGCCCTCGCCTCCACGCGGCGCAAGGCGCCCGGCTTCGCGCTGAAGGGCGAGCCAGGCGAGGAGCGCGACCTTACCCTCGAGCTCAAGACCGTCGCGGACATCGGCCTCATCGGATTCCCCAACGCGGGCAAGTCCTCGCTGATCGCCGCCATGTCCGCCGCACGGCCGAAGATCGCCAACTACCCGTTCACCACCCTCATCCCGAACCTGGGCGTGGCCGAGTCCGGCGACACCCAGTTCGTGGTGGCCGACGTGCCCGGGCTGATCCCCGGCGCGAGCGAGGGCCGAGGTCTCGGGCATGACTTCCTGCGCCATGTCGAGCGCTGCGCGGCCCTGGTCCACGTGCTCGACTGCGCGACCGACGAGCCAGGCCGTGACCCGATCAGCGACCTGGACACGATCGAGGCCGAGCTTGCCGCCTACACCGACACGGCCGGCCGCGCGCTGGCCGCGGGGCTGTCAGGCATCCCGCTGACCGACCGGCCGCGGATCGTCGCGCTCAACAAGGTCGACGTGCCCGAGGCGCGTGAGCTGGCCGACATGGTCAAGGCGGAACTGCAGGCCCGCGGCCTGGCCGTGTACGAGGTGTCGGCCGCGACGACCGAGGGCCTGCGCGAGCTGAAGTTCGCGATGGCCGCGATCGTCGAAGAGGCCAGGGCGAACACCCCGGAGCCGGAGGCGGTCCGTGTCGTGATCCGCCCGCGCGCGGCCAAGGAAACCGGTTTCGAGGTCGTCCACACCAGCGACGGCTACCTGATCCGCGGCGAGAAGCCGCAGCGCTGGGTGAACCAGACCGACTTCACCAACGACGAGGCGGTCGGCTACCTGGCGGACCGGCTCGCCCGCCTGGGCGTGGAGGAAGCGCTGGCCAAGGCCGGCGCCGAATCGGGCGACACCGTGCTGATCGGCGACTACGAGGACGCGGTGGTCTTCGACTGGGCGCCTGAGCTGTCGGCGGGCGGCGGCCACGTCCCCGGTCCGCGCGGCTCGGACCGGCGCCTGGAAAGATGAGGCCGTGCAGGATGAGGCGGTAGACAGCAGCGCAGCGCAGGACCAGGCCCGCCCCGACATCGCGAGCGCGCCGAGGACCGTTGTCAAGATCGGCTCCTCGTCGCTCACCAGGAACGGTGCGATCGACGGCGGGCGGATCGCCGCGCTCGCGGCGGCGATCGCCACCAGGGCCGTCGCCGGCCACCAGGTGCTGCTGGTCTCATCCGGCGCCATCGCCACCGGCCTGGCGCCGCTCGGCCTGCAGAAGCGCCCGCGTGACCTGGCCACCCAGCAGGCGGCCGCCAGCGTGGGCCAGGGCCTGCTGATCGCCCGCTACACGGAGGCGTTCAGGACGCACGGCCTCGGCGTCGGCCAGGTGCTGCTCACCGCGGACGACCTGATGCGCCGCGGTCACTACCGCAACGCCCAGCGCACCCTGGACCGGCTGCTCGAACTGGGCATGATCCCGGTCATCAACGAGAACGACACGGTCGCCACCGACGAGATCCGGTTCGGTGACAACGACCGCCTGGCGGCCCTGGTCGCCCACGTGAGCCGGGCGAGCGCGCTGATCCTGCTGTCTGACGTGGACGGCCTTTACGACGGCGACCCGCGCAACGGCGGCGCCCGCAAGATCGACACGGTGACCGCCCCCGGTGACCTGCGGAACGTGAAGGCAGGCAAGGCGGGCGCGGGCGGCATCAGCCGGGGCGGTATGGCCACCAAGGTGGACTCGGCGCTGATCGCCACGGCGGCCGGCATTCCCACCGTGGTGACCGCCGCCAGCGAGGCCGGGCCGGCCATGGCGGGCGCGGCCACCGGGACCTACTTCGCGCCCACCGGCAACCGCCCGCGCACCAGGTTGCTCTGGCTGGCCCACGCGGCGTCGGCCAGGGGAACGCTCAAGCTGGACCCGGGCGCGGTCGAGGCCATCACCGTCCGCCGGGCGTCGCTGCTGCCGGCCGGCATCACGGCCGCCACCGGCACGTTCGAGGCGGGCGACCCGGTTGACCTGACCGACGAGACTGGCAAGCCGGTCGCCCGCGGCCTGGTCAACTACGACGCGGGGGAGCTGCCCTCCCTGATGGGGCGCTCGACCCGCTGGCTCGCGAGCAAGCTCGGACCCGAGTACGAGCGCGAGGTCGTCCACCGCGACGACCTGGTTATCCTCGCGAACGACTAAGCAACCGACTCAGCGGGGCGCGGGACTCACCCCGGCCCCGCCAAGTCGTGCTGTCGCGCGGTCCCGCTAGTTGTCGTCCGAGTTCCCGCCGCGGTTGTTGCCGCCGAGCCGGTCGAACAGCCCGGAGGCCGCCCGGGCGCCGGTCTCCGCGACCCCGCGCAGGATCCCGTTGAGCGGGTCCTCCGACCGTGCCCAGTTGTCACGGTAGGAGTTGGCCGCGTTGCGCATCTCGTCGGTGAACTTGGCGTCCCGGTCGGTGTCCCGCCGCGGGTAGTCCCCGGCCAGGATCGAGTCGTAGGAGCCGTCGGTCGCCCACCGGTCGAGCTCGGCGAACCGCACCACGGCGAACGGGTGCGTGTTCCCCTGCAGCTGCAGCACCTTCAGGATCGAGTCGCGCAGGTCGGGCACCGCGTCGTACTCGTGCGCCTGGTCGCGGAACGCGTCGGGGTTCAGCTCGGACAGGTACGGGCCGCCCGCCAGCTTCATCAGGGACCGCCTGGCCGCGTCCACGTCCTGGCCGGCCAGCAGGCCCGCCCGGTCGCAGGAGAGCTCGGACTTCCTGAACCACTCCTCGAGGCCCCAGATGACGCCCCGCAGCCCGAGGTACCCGAGCGGCATCCAGGCGATCCGCGACGCGAGCTGGATGAGGATCAGCAGCATCGTCCGGTACACGGCGTGGCCGGACAGGATGTGCCCGAGCTCGTGCCCGACGACGAAGCGCAGCTCCTCCTCGTCGTGCAGGTTCACCAGGCCGGTGGTGAGCACGACGAAGGGCTTGTCGCGCCCGATCGCCATGGCGTTCACGATCGGCGACTGCATGACGTAGCACTCAGGCACGTCGGGCAGGTCGAGAATGTAGGAGCCGTCCCGTACAAGCGCGTAGATGTGCGGGAACTGGCGTTCTGACACCTTGACCGCGCCGGCCAGGAAGGTCAGCCGCAAGGCACGTTCGTTGATGAGGCCGAAGAGCTTGCTCAGCAGCACGTCGAAGCCGCTCAGCTTGCGCAGCGCGACTAGCGCGGAGCGGTCGGCCGGGTGCTCGTAGGCGCGTGACGAGATGCCGGTGAGCCGGACTCTGGCACGATCAGGCACTGAAGTCATATCTCGAATGGTAGCTCCACCTGGGGGATGAACGCATCGTCCCTAAGGCGTAACTGGGACCTTCCTCGGAACATTTTCGAACCCCCTGGCCCTATACCATCGCGACAGCAGGCAGCGAAGGAGATGTGGGTTGAGTAACGGGCGCAGGCGGGTCGGCGTGATGGGCGGTACCTTCGACCCGGTCCACCATGGTCACCTGGTGGCCGCCAGCGAGGTGGCCCACATTTTCACGCTGGACGAGGTCATCTTCGTGCCGACCGGCGAGCCGTATCAGAAGAGCGACAGGACCGTGTCCAGCGCCGAGGACCGCTACCTGATGACGGTGATCGCCACCGCGTCGAACCCGCGGTTCTCGGTCAGCCGGGTCGACATCGACCGTCCGGGCCCGACCTACACCATTGACACCCTGCGGGACCTCAAGGAAGCAAGCGGCCCTAATACCGACCTGTTCTTCATCACCGGCGCGGATGCCCTGGCGAACATCCTGACCTGGCACGATGTCGATGCTTTGTTCGGCCTCGCGCACTTCATCGGCTGCACCAGGCCCGGGCACCGGCTAACCGGCCAGGGCCTGCCCGACGGCAAGGTCTCGCTGGTCGAGATCCCCGCCCTGGCGATTTCCAGCAGCGAGTGCCGCCACCGGGTCGCCGCGGAAGAGCCCGTCTGGTACCTGGTACCGGACGGCGTCGTCCAGTACATCGCTAAGCGCGGCCTCTACGCCCGCAGTATCGGCTGAGTGCGGTGCCGGCCGACCACCCGCTGTGTCCGCTCGGCCATTGAGCTTGCGCGGCCATGAGATCCTAGAGGCAAGCAACCCCGACCGAGGAGGCCGAGCCAGCCACGTGACTGCCACCCCAAGGGCCATCGAGCTCACCGAGATCGCCGCGCTCGCCGCGGCCGACAAGCTGGCCAACGACATCGTCGCGTACGACGTCAGTGACCAGCTCGCGATTGCCGACGTGTTCCTGCTCTGCTCTGGTGCCAACGACCGGCAGGTACGCGCGATCATCGACGAGGTGGAGCTCAAGCTCAAGCAGGCGGGCGCGACCCTGGTGCGCCGCGAAGGCGAGCAGGAGGGCCGCTGGGTGCTGCTCGACTACAGCGACCTGGTGGTCCACGTGCAGAGCAAGGACGAGCACGCGTTCTACACGCTGGACAGGATCTGGAAGGACTGCCCTGTCATCGCGCTGCCTGACGCGGTGCTCGCGGGCAACCCGGCGAGCAACGGGAACCAGCGCTGACCGCCGGCAAGCGGCTGGTGCTCTGGCGGCACGGCCAGACCACCTGGAACGCCGAGCACCGGTTTCAGGGCCAGACCGACATACCGCTCGACTCGACCGGCGAGGCGCAGGCTGACTACGCCGCGCGGCGGCTCGCCACCTTGAGCCCCGCTGCGATCTTCGCCTCTGACCTGACGAGGGCTCAGCAGACCGCGGCGGCCCTGTCCCGGCTCACCGGCGTGACGGTCACGGCGGACAAGGAGCTGCGCGAGCGTTTCGGCGGCGACTGGGAGGGCCTGTCCGACGCCGAGATCCGCGAGCGCTACCCGGCCGAGCGGCTCACCTGGAACCCGCCCAACGGCGAGCCGACGCTGGTCGTCGCCGACCGGGTGGCGGCCGCGTTCACCCGCATCGCCGACTGGCTGGACGACGGGCAGCTGGCCGTGGTCGTCGGCCACGGCGCGGCCCTGCGCCTTGGCATGGAGCGGATCCTCGGTATGAACCCCGAGAACATCGCGACGCTCGGCTCGCTGGTCAACTGCTCCTGGTCGGTGGTCGAGCTGCGGGACGCCCGCTGGCGGCTGATGGAGTACAACGTGGTCGCCTTCCAGCAGGCCATCACCGAGCCGGTCACGGGCGACGACCAGCAGTAAAAAGATCAACGGCGCGACCACCGGCAGCAGCCCGAACGGAGGCGGGCTCAACCCGTCCCCGCGCCGTTCCCCTCGAGGCCTGCCAGCGTCAGCGGTAGGCCGCCGCCTGCAGGCTGAACAGCTCGGCGTACCGCCCGGACGAGGCCATCAGCTCGTCGTGGCTGCCAGCCTCGACCGCGTGGCCTTCCTCCAGGTAGATGATCAGGTCGGCCATCCGGACGGTGGCGAACCGGTGCGAGACCAGCAGCGTGACGGTGCCGTTCTCGCCCGCGTAGCCCGCCGCCGCGGCGGCGTACCGCTCGAACAGGGCGTGCTCGGCGTGCGCGTCGAGCGAGGCGGTCGGCTCGTCAAGCACCACCAGGAGCGGGCCTGGCGCGCGCATGGCCCGGCCGAGGGCCAGCTTCTGCCACTGGCCGCCGGACAGGTTATGGCCGCCGGTGTACGGGCCGCCGACGTAGGTGGACAGCCCGTCGGGCAGCTGGTCGGACAGCCCGGCGGCGCCGGCCCGTTCAAGCGCGGCCGCCGCCAGCGGTTCAGAAGTGAGCGTCGGCAGTTCGGCCACCCCCACCGACTCCACCGCGGGCAGCGCGAACCGGGCGAAGTCCTGGAACGCGGCGGTGCACCGGGACCGCCAGGAGTCGTGCGCGATCGAGGCCAGGGGGACGTCATCGACCAAGATCGCGCCTGACGACGGCGTGTACATGCCAAGCAGCAGCTTCACCAGCGTCGTCTTGCCAGAGCCGTTCTCGCCGACCAGCGCCACCGTGGACCCGGCGGGCAGCGTGAGGTTGAGTGCGGAGAGCACGGTCCGTTCTGTACCTGGGTACTGGAATGACAGGTCGCGCAACTCGATCGCCGACCTCAGCCGGTCGGGGGCCACCTCCTTGCCTGCGGCGGCCAGGGCCGCGGCGTGGTGGTCCTCGAGCCACAGCAGGCGGTCGGCGGTCGCGAGCGTGGCGATCATCCCGGCCGATCCCGACGCGGCCGAGGCGAGCTGGGCGCGGGAGCGGCGGATCAGCGAGACGGTCATCAGCACGGTGCCGACCGAGATCGCGCCGTCGGAGGCGCGGATGACGACGAACGCGATCGCGGCCATCAGGCCCGCCGCGTACAGCAGCCAGCCGGCCGACTGGATGGCGAGCACCTGCCGCGCCTCGCGGCCGGTGCGGCGGTCAAGCGCCCCGGTCAGCGAGGCGTGCAGGGCTTTCAGCCGCGGCCCGAGTCCGTAGGAGCGCAGTTCTCCCGCGGCGGCCGCGTTCGCCGACAGGTCGAACAGCATCGTGGCCAGGCGCCGGTCGGCCGCCATGTCATCCTGCGCCCGCCGGGTGATGCGCTTGGCCACCCGGTCCGCCAGCAGCGGCGGCACCGTCGTGACCGGGAGGAGGAGCAGCCACGGCGACACCGAGGCCAGCAGCACGAGCAGCGCGATGATGCGGGCCGCCGACGACACGTTGGACAGGATCTGCCGGGGCGCGGTCGCGAGCTGGCGCCGCCCCGAGTTGAGCTGCTCGACCTGGGCGAGGTAGTCGGAGCGCTCCAGGTGCTCGAGCGTCGGCACGCTGCTGATCAGCTCGATCATCCGCCTGGTGCGGTAGACCGCGATCCGGTCGGACAGTGCCATCGCCTCGGTCGCGCCGATGCCGGTCAGCACCCAGGCGAGGCCGAGCAGCAGGGCGACCACCACGACGCCCCAGATGACCTGGCTCGCGTCACCGTCGAGGGCGCCGTCGGCCAGCAGCTTGTAGCCGAGCGGGTAACAGGTGCCCGCCACCGAGCCGAGCACGAGCATGGTGGTGACCAGCGCCATCCAGCCCGGCGCGGCCCGGAAGCCGTCGAAGAACAAGATCGCGGCCAGCCGGGCCATCCGCCGCGGTGACGGACGGGCTGTGCCGGGCTGCCCGGGCTGCCCGGGCTCGGGGGAGTCTGCGGGCTCCCGCGTTCCGGCCGGGCTGCGCCGCGGCTTCACGTCCGTCACTCGCCCGCCCCCTTGAACCTGGCCGCCTGCAGGCGGTACATCTCGGCGTAGGTACCGCTAGCCGCGACGAGTTCGTCGTGGCTGCCCGCCTCGGTGACGACGCCGCCGTCGAGCACGTAAATGCGCCCGGCCCGGCGTACGGTGGCGAACCGGTGCGAGATGACCAGCGTCGTCAGGCCGGCCGTGATCTCGTGGAAGCGCTGGTAGAACCGGGCCTCGGCGCGCACGTCGAGCGCCGCGGTCGGCTCGTCGAGCACCAGGATCCGCGCGCCGTGAAAGGTCGCGAACAAGGCGCGGGCGAGCGCCAGCCGCTGCCACTGCCCGCCGGACAGCTCGGCGCCGCCGGGCAGCTCGCGGGCGAGCACGGTGTCCCAGCCGCGCGGAAGGCCGTCAACCACGTCCGCGAAGCCGGACATCTGGGCCGCCCGCGTGACGCCTTCCCTGTCGTCAGCGTGCTCTAGCGCGCCGAAGGCCACGTTGTCGTAAGCGGACAGCGGGTAGCGCACCGGGTCCTGCGGCATCAGCGCGATGTTGCGCTGCCAGCGGCCGGGGTCGAGCTCGCGGATGTCGGTACCGTCGACCGTGATCCGGCCGCCGGCCGGGTCGCGCAGCCGGGCCAGCAGCGAGACCAGCGTCGACTTGCCCGCGCCGTTGACGCCGACCAGCGCGGTGGACGTGCCCGCGGCCAGTTCCAGGTCGGCCCCGGCGAGGACGTCCGCGGTCCCCGTCGGGTAGCGGAAGCTGACCGACTCGAAACGGACCGCGGTGCGCGGGCCGTCGGCGGGGTCGGTCGCGCCGTCGAGCTCGGACGGCGGCCGGAGGTCCGCCTCAAGTCGGTCCGCGTCCGGCAGTCCGAACAAGGTGTAGGCCAGGCTGATGTCGCCAAGCGACACGTTGCCCGCGGCGGCGGTGATCGCGAGCATCGGCAGCATGATCGCCATCGAACGGGTGCCGATCTGGTGGGTACGCGCGGCGTCGGCGATGGTGTAGATCGCCAGCGCGTAGCCGCCGAGTACCAGCACGAAGCAGGCGGCCGCGCGCCGGTGCAGCCCGCGCAGCCCGGCGTGGCCGGCCTTGATCGACGCGGTGAAATGCTCCGCGTAGCGGCCGCCGAAGAACCGGGCGAGACCGAAGACCCGCACCTCCTTGGCGTCCCGGGCCTTGGATCCCACGCCGGTGTAGTACCAGGCCCGCCGCATCTCAGTGGTCTGGCCGCGCATGTCGACCGCCTGCCTGAGTACCGACTTCAGGATCACCTTCCGCACGACCAGCCACATCACCAGCAGCACCAGGCCGAGCCACCAGTAGTAGGCCGCGATCACCGCGCAGCCGAAGACGCCGGACAGCCGCCCCGCCACCGAGCCGACCCAGGTCACCGGCGCGTCGCCGGGAAAATAGCCGGTCAGCGAGCCTTCGGCGGAGGCGAGCCGGTTCAGCGTGTCCTGGTCTTCCAGGTGGGCGACGGTGACCGGCGCGGTGACGGCGGTGAGCAGCCGGGCCTGCAGCTGGCCGGTGATCCGCTGGCTGGCGGCGGTGCCGAGCGCGGCGCCGACTGGGTCGAGTACGAGCGATCCGGCGTATAGCAGGGCCGCGACGACCAGGGCGGCGATCAGCCGGTGCCCGGCCGCCGACGACATGCCGCTCTCAATGGCGGGGGGCACGGCGCCGACCACGAAACCGAGCGCGGCCACCACGAACGGCCCGTCGACGATGTCCAGTGCCGCCCAGGCGAGCACCGCGGCGCTCAGCGGCTTGCTGGACGCCCACAGCAGTCCCCACGCCTGCCGCCCGCTCAGCTTGCTGCCCGCCGCGACCCGCTGCCCGAGCGCTGCCACCACCACGATTGGTCACCCTACTTCGCGCCTACGACAGAACAAAAGCCAATTTCGCCCGAACGGGGGCGTGGCTTGGCCTGCCCGGAACCGCAGCTGCCGTGGCGGTGGCGTCTAGGCCGCCCCGGTGCGGACGAACGGTCGACGCGGCAGAGCTGGTCAGCGCGCCGCGGCCCGCGGAACCCGGGGCGGCAACACAAGCGAGGGCTGGCACCCGGCTGGCCCGGTGGACGCCGCCCTTGGCCTAGGTGGACGCCGCCCCCGACAGCGGGGCGCACCCGCGCCCCGCCCTGTCAGGGCGCTCCCGCTAGTCGCAGCAGCGCGGTGACCCCCGCGGCGGCTATCACCACGACAGGGAACGGCGCGCGCCGGGCCGCGAGGATCCCAGCGACCAGCACCCCGGCCGGGCGCGCCCAGCCGGCGAAACCGTGCCCCTCGGTCAGCGCCGACGTGGCCGCGAGGGCGATGAGCAGCACGGTGGCCGCGTCGGCGAACAGCCGCTCGGCCGCGGCGGGCACGTTCACCCGCCCGCGCAGCAGCGGCCCCGCGAGCCGCATCGCATAGGTAAGCGCGGCCAGCGCCACGATGGCGCTCATCGGCATCATCGCTGGCCTCCTGGGGTGAGCTCTGGGCGTTCGCCAAGATCCTGGCCGGGGCGCTGGCTTAGTCCATTGCCCCGCTGTTCCCGTGGACCGTCGTCCCGGCGTTCATCGAGGCCCGCGCCTGGCCGCTCGTCCCGGCGCGCGTCCCGGCGTTCGTCCCGGCACTCGTTCCGGCGCTCGACCGGCAGCCAGCCGCGCCGTCCGCGCTGTCCGCGCTGTCCGCGCTGTCCGCGCTGTCCGCGCCGTCCGCGCTGTCCGCGCCAGCGGGTGCCGAGGCCGCCGAGCGCGGCGAGCAACGGGAGCCCGGCGGGCAGCACCGGAGTGAGCGCGACCGCGAGCACCGCCCCGGTCCCCGCGGCGACCCAGGTCGACCGGGAGGTGAGCGTCGGCAGCGCCAGCGCGAGCATCACCGCCGGAAACGTGGCGTCGAGGCCGAACGCGTCAGTGTTCTTGATCACCGACCCCGCAAGCACGCCAAGCAGGACCGTCACGTTCCAGATCGCGAACAGCCCCGCCCCGCAGGACCAGAAGGCCGCCCGGCGCCGCGCCGGATCGGACTGCCGCAGCGCGAAGGCCGTCGACTCGTCGGTGATCAGGTGCGTCCCGACGAGCTGGCGCGCTATCAGTGCCAGGCGCCGGCTTCCGGACTGTCGTTGGCTGGCGTGTTCTGCCCGGTCGGTGACCGGAGCCGCACCGGGCGCGGTGCTCGCGGCTTCGCCTGGCCTGGTGCCTGCGGCTTCGCCTGGCCTGGTGCCTGCGGCTTCGCCTGGCCTGATGACGTCCGCGACCGCGAGCCCGTAGGGGAACAGCCGGGTGTTCAGCACCGCGCCCGCGGCCACCGCCGCCAGCGGCGACCCGCCGCCCAGCACGACCCCGACGGC
This sequence comes from Trebonia sp., assembly GCA_036501515.1. GTDB lineage: Bacteria > Actinomycetota > Actinomycetes > Streptosporangiales > Streptosporangiaceae > Trebonia. The sequence goes on from DASYAD010000102.1 coordinate 44,698, forward strand.
CGCGATCTGCGACCCGCCGGCGAACACCAGCACCGACAGCGCGACCGGCACCCACCAGGGCAGGCCGCCGGCCACCGCGGTCGCGCCGAACGACACCCCGACGATCCCGTCGGCCACGCAGACGAGCGCCACGTCTCTGAGGAGGGCCGGGTCCCGGGTCGTCGCCGGGATCTTCGTAAGCGCCGGGTCACCAGCCCGCGCGGGCGCGGCTGTTCGCCATAGAATCCGCATGTTCGATATAATGAACCGACAGATGCTGTTCGTCAAACCGAACGATGCGAAGTCTGGAGCGAACCTGGTGTCAGTAAACCCGGTGTCAGAGAACCCGGTGCCAGCAAACCCGGTGTCTCAGTCCAACCCGGCGCCAGAAACAGCCGGCCCTAGTTCGCCGGCCGACATCGTAGCCGTGGTCTCGCTGTCGCTGCGCCGTGAGCGCGCCCGGGCGGGCCTGTCGCTGACCGAGGTTGCCCGGCAGGCGGGCATCGCCAAGTCGACGCTGTCCCAGCTGGAGAACGGCAGCGGCAACCCGTCCCTGGAGACACTCTGGGCGCTTGGCACCGCGCTCGGCGTGCCGCTCAGCCGCCTGATCGACCCGCCGACGCCCGATGTCCGGGTGATCAGGGCGGGCGAGGGGGTGGTCATGCACGCCGAGCGCGATCCCTACGAGGCGGCGATGCTGGCATCGTGCCCGCCCGGCGCCCGCCGCGACATCTACCGGGTGGGTGCCGAGCCCGGTGCGGCTCACCTTGCCAGCCCGCACACCGCCGGCACGGTCGAGCACCTGATCCTCGGCACGGGCCGCGTCCTCGCGGGCCCGGAAACCGAGCCGGTGGAGCTCGGGCCTGGCGACTACCTGCGCTACCCGGGAGACACGCCGCACGTCTTCGACGCGCTTGAGCCGGGGACCCTGGGCGTGATCATCATGGAGCATGTCTGATTGGAGCACCATGCCTCACCGGAACTCCGTGCCTCACTGGCGCACCGTGGCCGGCTGGCGCACCGTGGCCGGCTGGAGGTCCGTGGCCGGCTGGCGCACCGTGGCCGGCTGGAGGTCCGTGGCCGGCTGGCGCACCGTGGCCGGCTGGAGGTCCGTAGCCGGCAGGAGCACCGTGGCCGCCCGCATCCTGAGCGCCCGCCGGTGAACGGCCGCCCGGACGCCCGCCCGGCGACCGTCGCCGACGTGCACGAGCTGGCGATGTCGATGCCGCACGTCACCCGCCTTGACGGATCCCAGGGCAAGCCCGTCTACCAGGTCGGCGGCAAGTCGTTCATCTTCTTCCGCAACCCGCGCCCGGACGCCGCTGACCCGGTAACGGGCGAGCGCTATCCCGATGTCGTCATGTTCTGGGTAGAAACCGAAGCCGACAAGCAGTCCCTCATCGACGATGCGAATTCCCCGTTTTTCAGCACGCCGCACTTCGACGGGCACCCGTCGGTCCTCATCCGCGCCAGCGACCTGCCGGACATCGGCTACCAAGAGCTGGCCGAGCTGGTCCAGGACGCCTGGCTGTCCCGCGCCTCGGCCACCCGCGCGACCCGGTGGCTGAAATCAAGGGGACTCGCCGAACCACCGGGGGAGTAGGCCCACGCCACCCGTCCCTCGTCCCTCGGCGTCCCCACTCGCGTCCCCTCTGCCCAGCCTGTGCCATCTATCCCCTGCCCTTCAGCGTCCCTACTCGCATCCCCGTCCCTACTCGCATCCCCGTCCCTATCGCATTGCCCGTCCCTACTCGCATCCCCCGCTACCTTGTCCACGGCCCGTGGCAGCTTCCTCCTTCCTGCTGGCGCGGCGACGAGCTAACGCCGAAAAAACCTCATTTTATAGCGACATCTATCCTTGTCGATGATCTTGAAGCGCACTAGTATTCGAGTAATAGCTTCTGATGGTAACGGTGATCGAACGAAGGTGGCTTGAATGGGCTGGCAGCCGGGTGAGGAGATCGAGGCGGGCGACACGCCCGTCTGCGGCCGTCACCCGTGCCTGCCCGGCTTCGCCGCCGACGGCGAGTGGAACGAGTGCCTGCCCTCGGCCGGGCTCGCGGCTGCCTTGGAAGCGGCCTCGGGTGCGGGCCAGCGGTGCCCGGGTGCGAGCCGGGACGAGCTGCTTGGCCTGCTGCGCCAGTGGCAGGCGCTGGAGTCGTATGCGGCGGCGGCCAAGCTCGGCGTGCTGCGTGCGCTGGTCCGCGACGATGACGAGCCGTTGCCTGGTGGCGGTTACCACGGTGATCTTCCCGTGGGCTGGACCAAGTCGCTCACCCATGAGGTCGCCCTGGCGCTCTCGATGCCGGCCGTGTCCGCCGAGAAGCAGATGTGGGTCGCCTGGGATCTGGAGGCGCGGCTACCAGGGACCGGCGGGCTGCTCGCCGCGGGCAGACTGACCAGCGCCAAGGCCAAGGCCGTCTACGAGGCGTTCCTGCCGCTCAGCGAGGCTAACGCGGCCAGAGCCGAGGCGATGATTCTGGCCGAGCTGCCGGGCAAGACCTATGGCCAGGTGCAGAAGCTGGCCGTCCAGGCCGCGGTCGCGGTGGATCCGGAATCGGCCACCAGGCGCCGCGAGGACGCCGAGCAGCACAAGAGCCGGATCCAGATGTTCCGTGAGGAGTCCGGCGCCGCTGCCCTGTCCGGCCGCGACCTGCCCACCGACCAGACCCTCGCCGCGCACGCGAGCGTCTGCGCCAGAGCCCAGGAGTACAAGGACTCGGGTGCGTTCCCCGACGACGTGGGGATGGACCAGCTCCGTGTCGCCGCCTACCTCGACCTTCTCAACGTGATCCCCGCGCACGCGCGGATTGCTTCGGGGCAGATACTCCCGGTCACCCAGGCCGCCAGCCCAGAAAGCCCAGAGACGCCCGAGGGCCCCGAGACGCCTGAGTTCTTCGACCCTCCGGAGCCTGCGGAGGGTCCTAAATCACCCGAGTCTCCCGAGCATCCCGAGCCTCCCGGGGCTCCCGAGCCTCCCGGGGCTCCCGAGCCTGCGGAGCCTCCCGGGCCTCCGAAAGCTCCCGAGCCCTCCCGGACCCCTGAGGCGCCGAAGGTGCCCGAGCCCGCTCGCGTAACCGATGCCGGTGGCCCTCCTCCTGACCCGGAAAGCTCTCCCCGGCGCACGGACCTGGTGATCCCTCTCCTGACGTTGCTAGGCCTTGGACAACGCCCCGGCCAGGGCCACGGCCTCGGCCCGCTCGACCCCGATCTTTGCCGCGGACTTGCCGCTGCCGCCACGGCCAGCCCGTGGACCCGCCTCTGCCTCACAGTCACCGACCAAGACGGAATTGCCATCGGCCACGGCTGCGCCAAGCCGCCGAGAAGGCGGAAACCGGCCGCCGTCAGCCCGCTCCAGCCTGTCAGCCCGCTCCAGCCCGGCGGCTTGCCCGCCCGGCTTAATCTGACGATCACCGCCGACCAGCTAGCCCGTCTGGCTGCGCCAGACGGGTGGCGGGCATTCACGCAGCGGGCACTCACGCGATGGGCATTCACTCGGCCGAAATTCACTCAGGCGGGCGACGCCGGACCGCCAGGCGGCTACGGCATGTGGACACTTACCTTGCCCGACGGCCGGAGCTTCACCGTGGCACTGGAACCAGTCCCCACCTTCGACTGTGACCACCAGCACGAGTCGCACGCCTATCAGCCCAATGAGACGCTCCGTCACCTCGTCCAGATCCGCGACGGCGAGTGCACGTTCCCTACGTGTGCACGGCACGCCCGGGAGAGCGATTTTGAGCACGCGGTCCCGTACGACAAGGGCGGTCGCACCTGCGGCTGCAACGCCGGCGCCAGAAGCCGTCAGTGCCACCAGGTCAAGCAGTCCAAGGGCTGGCGCGTCACCCAGCCCAAGCCGGGCTGGCACCAGTGGGAGACCCCAGCCGGCCGGATCTACCTCCAGGGGCCGAAACGCTACCCGTTCTAGCGAAAGCCCCAACGCTACCCGTTCTAGCGAAAGCCCCGGGGAATCACGGAGTCGGCACCATAGGCGGGCGGCCCTGTACCGGGGGCCACATTTAGAGCCACGGCGATGCCAATTCTGACCGGGTTAAGGCGGCAGGCCAGGGCGATACTGGCGGCATGACCGAGCGAGAGACCGCACTCGACACCGGCGACATGCCCGAGCGAGAGACCGTACTCGACCGCGCTGCCGGGGACGGTGCTGCCGGGGACCGCGCCGCCGGGGACCGCGCTGCCGGGGACCGCGCGGCCGGGGACCGCGCGGCCGGGGACGGTGCTGCCGGGGACCGGGCCGGAGCCGACCGTGCTGCGCTCGACCGTGCGGCAGAGCACGCGCACCGCTGGCTGGACAGCCTGGCCAGCCGTCCCGTCCCTCCCCAGGCTTCTGTCGCGGAGGTCGTGAAGGAACTCGGGACCGAGTTGCCCGACGGCCCGACGCCTGCCGCCGAGGTCATCGACCTGCTCGCGGGTGCCTGCGAGCCCGGACTGACCGCGATGCCTTCCGGGCGGTTCTACGGGATGGTGATCGGCGGCGCGCACCCTGCCGCGCTGGCGGCGGACTGGCTGGTCAG
>DASYAD010000103.1:0-12455 GCA_036501515.1 Trebonia sp.
GAGAGCTCAAGCACCGCGTCATTGATGACCCCGAGCCCGGTGATGCGCACTTCCTCAAGCATGACCGTCAGCCGTCTCCTTCTCGACCCGCCCGCCTCGACCCAACCCGTCTCGCCCCGATCCGCTCCGACCCAACCTGCCCTGCCCGATTGGCGGACACTGCCCCGGTTCGCCCGCACCGCCCCGCGGCAAGGCCGACTTTACCGTCGCGGCCGTCCGCGCGATGGCCGCTCCACCGTGCCTGCCGACAATCATTGCGCCTGCCGCCAATCCGCTAAGCCTCACCGTACAAGCCGTCGCCGGCACTCTCGCCGCCGACGGCCCATCCGACGGGCTGCCGCCCCGGAAGTCCCGCCGCGCCTGCCGCGGACCGGTACCCGCGATCGTTCGCTTAAATGTTTGTATTCAGTGTCGCCTGGCCGGCGCGCTCAAGCAAATATTTCGGAACGGAAGTTGGGTGCGAGTCGGCCGGACACGTCCTAGCGGCTGGAGCGTCCCGGCCGGCCGCGCCAGCCGGTCACGGGAAGGTCGAACTTGGCCACCAGACGGTCGGTGAACTCGCCACCGGCGGGCTGGCCGCCGAGGCCGCCCAGCCGTGCGAGCAAGACCGGCAGTTCGCCCCTGCGCACTTCGATACGGGCGCCCGGGGGCAGGTCGTACCAGCGGCGGCCGTCGCACCACAGGACCGCCCGCTCCGACTCAGGGGGAGCCGGTTCGCCGGCCGCTTCCGGGCTGCCCGCCTCGGCGGGAACCCGCTCGCCGCCCTCGTGGACAAGCTCTACGGCCAGTACCGACCGCGGCGAGACGACCAGCGGTCGCGCGAAGAGCGCGTGCGCCGCGAGCGGCACCATGAGCAGCGCCTCCACCTCCGGCCAGACCACGGGGCCGCCGGCCGAGAACGCGTAGGCGGTCGACCCGGTCGGCGTGGCGCAGACCACGCCGTCGCAGCCCCAGCGCGACAGCGGCTGGCCGTCGACCTCGATGTCGACCTCGATCATCCGCTCTCTGGCGGCCTTCTCGACCGTCATCTCGTTCAGCGCCCAGGTGCTCGCGATCTGCCTGCCGTTGTCCCTGGCGGTGACATCGAGCGTCATCCGCTCCTCGACCCGGTACTCGCCCGCGAGCAGGCGGTCCACCGTCTGGGTGAGCCCGTCAGGCTCCGCTTCGGCGAGGAAGCCCACGTGCCCGAGGTTCACCCCGATCAGCGGGGTGCCCGCGGGACGGGCGAGCTCCGCGGCGCGCAGCAGCGAGCCGTCGCCGCCGAGCACGATGACCAGCTCCGCGCCGTCGGCCGCGGCCGGGCCGGCGGGCACCACGGTCGCGCCGACGCATTCGAGCGCCGGGACCTCGTCCTCAGTCACCCGTACCGCGACCCCCGCCGCGGCGAGCCGCTGGATGACCTGCGTCGCGCTGCGCACCGCACTCGCCCTGCCGGTGTGCGCGAGCACCAGCATCGTGCGTTTCGATTCGCCCATTGGGTGCAACTTACCGTGCCGCCGCGCGCCGCCGCCGGCCACCGTCGCCCACTGCGGACGGGGCGGCCGGCCGCACCGTCACCGCGGGGCGCGCCGTCACCGCGCCCACGCACTCACCGCACCCACGCCGTCACCGCGGGCCGCTAGCCGGCCGTCACCGGGGGCCGGACTCGATCGCGTGCAGTAGCACGGCGTCGTCCAGGGCGGGCGCGCCGCGGCGGAACCAGACGAAGTACTCGACGTTCCCGGCCGGGCCGGGCAGCGGGCTGGCGGTCACGCCCAGCACGCCAAGGCCGAGCGACCAGGCGGTCGCGCAGACCGTGCGGACCGCGTCGGCCCTGACGGCGGGCGACTTGACCACGCCGTGCGAGCCGACTTTGCCTTTGCCCACCTCGAACTGCGGCTTCACCATCAGCGCGAAGTCCGCGTCGGGGGCGGCGACCGCGGCCAGCGCCGGCAGCACTTTGGACAGTGAGATGAACGACAGGTCGGCCACCACGACCTGCGGCGGCGGCGTCAGCTGACCCGGCTCAAGCGCCCGGACGTTGACCCGGTCCAGCACGGTCACCCGCTCGTCGGTCTGCAGCGACCAGGCCAGCTGGCCGTAGCCGACGTCGGCCGCGACCACGTGCGCGGCCCCCGCTTGCAGCAGCACGTCGGTGAAGCCGCCGGTCGACGCGCCGGCGTCCAGGCAGCGCTTGCCCGCCACCTCGAACCCGGTGAACGCGGCCAGGGCCCCGGCCAGCTTGTGCCCGCCGCGGGAGACATAGGACGGCCCCGAGTCGTCGTCCGCCACGGTGACCGGCTCGTCCCTGGCCACCTGGGTGGCCGGCTTGGACGCGGTCTGGCCGCCGACCGCGACCCGGCCCGCCGCGATCAGCTCGCCGGCCTGCTCACGGGACCTGGCGAGCCCCCGCCGTACGAGCTCGGCGTCCAGCCTGCCCCTGACCGTTACCAACGCCGGGCGCCAAGCTGGCCCTGCTCGCCATGCCGGCCAGGCTCGGCCGGCCGGTCCTGAGCTGGCCGGTCCTGAGCTGGCCGGTCCTGAGCTGGCCGGTCCTGAGCATGCCCGCCCGCCTCGCCGAGCTCGCCGAGGATGTCCCGCAGGCGGCCGTGCACGTCCTCGAGCACCGCGGGCCGGTCGGCGAGGTCCAGGTCGTCGAGCGCGGCCAGCCGCTCAACGGCCGCGTCGACGCGGGGATCCCCGGTGGGGGCGGGAGCAGGCTGCTCCCGTTCTGAATCCATTTTGTTTTCTCCCTCTGGCTCCCTGGTAACCCGGCTGGTCTTTGCCGTGCGCTAACCTCCCGCGTGAACGGTACCGCTCAGCGAGGAGAGGAGTGCACTATGGCTTCAGCCGAAGAGTGCCGTGCGGCACTGCAGAAGCTGGCGGGCAGGCTGTCGGAGCTCAGTGCCGACGAGCGGGAGCAGTACTTCGGCAACCGGACGATGAGCGTCACGGTTCCCGACCTCAGCGTTACCTACGTGACCCTCCTCGGAGCAGGCGGCGACCCGGTCCGCGAGGTCGCGCCAGGCGAGCCGCCGGCCGACATCCGGATGACCGCCAGCAGCGACGAAGTCATCGCCCTGGCCGAGCAGCCGATGAACATCGCGCGGGCGTGGATGTCCGGGCGGGTCAAGATCGAGGCGTCGATGAAGGACCTGTTCCGCCTCCGGCGGCTGCTGTAGGTGCTGGTCGCAGCAGCCCGGCCGCCTGGAATGATTGGCTTATGGGAGAGCTGATCTTGCTGCGGCACGGGGAAACCGAATGGTCCCGCGACGGCAGGCACACCGGGCGGACCGACATACCGCTGACCGCGAAGGGGATCGCCGGCGCCGAGGCGCTCGCGCCCATGGTCGCCCGCCGGGTGGCAGGCGACCGGCTCGCCGCGGTGTTCGCCAGCCCGGCCAAGCGGGCGCAGGACACGGCCAGGCTGGCCGGCCTCACCGTCACGAACACCGATCCTGACCTGTGGGAATGGGACTACGGGGGCTACGAGGGCATCACCACTCCCGATATACAGAAGTCGCGGCCTGGCTGGAACCTGTGGCGGGACGGTGTCGTACCCGGTGACGCCGCCCATCCGGGCGAGAGCGTCGAAGACGTGGGCGCCCGGGTCGACCGGGTACTCAAGCGGGCCGAGCCGCTGCTGGCGGCGGGCGATGTCGCGCTGGTCGCGCACGGACACGTGCTGCGCGTGCTGACCGCCCGCTACCTCGGACTGCCGCCGGACTGCGGGCGGCTGTTCCGGCTGGACACCGGCACCGTCTCCACCCTCGGGGCCGAGCACGACGACCCGGTCGTCCTCAGCTGGAACGTGCCGCCTGGCGACACCTGGGGCGTGCAGGCGGGCGACTGAGAGCGGCCGGCTAAGACCATTCCGCCGGGGACGACATCCGACGGGGCGGGAACGCTGGACTCCCGCTGGCGCGGGATGTCAGTTTCGCCAAGCCGCGTCTCCTCGCTCATCCAGTCCAGGAACGAGGCCGAGCCCGCCACGATCGGGGTCGCGACGATCTCCGGCTCGTCGTAGCTGTGCCGTTCGGCCAGGAACGCGGCCAGCGCCTCGTAGCGGTCGGCGGGCAGCTTGAAGAAGACAAGCCACTCTTCCGCCCGCTCGATCTCGTCGTTCCACCAGTAGGTGGACGCGACCGGGCCGGCGACCTGGCCGCACGCGGCGAGCCGCGCCTCGACCGCGGCCCTGGCCAGCTCCATCGCCTCGACGCGCGAGTCGGTCGTTGTCTGCACCTGGACATACTGGCCGCTCTGGCGGCCGCCTGCGTCGGTTCCTGCCATGCCACCTGATGGTACGCCGGCCGGCGATAGTAGTCTTGGCTGGCTGTGGAGCTGATTCACTCGGGCAAGGTCCGTGACGTCTACGCCGACGGCGACGAGTTGCTGCTGGTCGCGTCCGACCGGATGTCCATCTACGACGTCGTGCTGCCGACGCCCGTGCCAGGCAAGGGCCGCATCCTCACCCAGCTGTCGCTGTGGTGGTTCGACCGGCTGACCGACATCACGCCCAATCACGTGATCTCGGGGACCGACGTCCCGCCTGAGTGGGCCGGGCGGGCCATCCGCTGCCAGCGGCTCGAGATGCTCCCGGTGGAATGCATCGCCCGCGGTTACCTCACCGGCCTCGGCCTGGCCGCCTACAACGAGTCAGGCGCCGTGTCCGGCGTGCGGCTGCCGCCCGGCCTGGTCGAGGCGTCGCAGCTGCCAGAGCCGGTCTTCACGCCCACCACCAAGGCGGCGGCGGGCCACGACGAGCCGATGACCTACGACGAGGTCGTCTCCCTGGTCGGCGCGGAAACGGCGGCCGAGCTGCGCCGCCTCACGCTGGCGGTCTACCAGCGCGGCGCCGAGCTGGCGGCGAAGCGCGGCATCCTCGTGGCCGACACCAAACTCGAGTTCGGCCGGGCGGAAGACGGCACCCTGGTCCTCGGCGACGAGGTGCTCACTCCCGACTCGTCCCGCTTCTGGCCAGCGGACTCCTACGCCCCCGGCCGGCCGCAGCACTCCTACGACAAGCAGTACCTGCGCGACTGGTCTACGTCGGCCGGCTGGGACCGCACCGCGCCGGGACCGGAGATCCCCGACGACGTGCTCGCCGTGCTCACCGCCCGCTACACGGAGCTGTTCGAGCAGATCACCGGGGCTCAGGGCCAATTTGCGGGCCGGTAAATACTCGGGGACCGCGGCGATCAGCCGGTAACATTCGGGCATCGGGTCCGCGTCGCGCGGGCTCCGCTGTCATGAACGCGATCAACGATCTGGGGAGTCCCGCTGTGGTGTCTCAGGCAAGCCGGCTGGCCGACGTCCGTTACGACATTCGCGGACCGGTGCTCGCCCGAGCTCGCCAGCTCGAGGCCGCGGGACACGAGATCATCAAGCTGAACATCGGCAACCCGGCCCCGTTCGGGCTGTTCACGCCGGACGCCGTGCTGGCCAAGGTCGCCGAGTCGATCGGCGACTCGCAGGGCTACAGCGACGCGCGCGGCATCGCGCCCGCCCGCGAGGCGGTCGCCCGCTACTTCGGCGCGAAACTCGGCGTCGCCGGCGTGACGCCGGACGACGTGTACCTCGGCAACGGCGTGTCCGAGCTGATCGTGATGGCGCTGCAGGCGCTGCTCAACCCGGGCGACGAGGTTCTCGTGCCAGCGCCCGACTACCCGCTGTGGACCGGCGCGGTCAACCTCGGCGGCGGGCGCGCGGTGCACTACCGGTGCGCCGAGGACCTCGACTGGAACCCGGACGTCGAAAACGTCGAGTCGCTGGTGACGCCCCGGACGCGGGCCCTGGTCATCATCAACCCGAACAACCCGACCGGTGCCGTCTACTCGCGCGAGACGCTGCTCGCGCTGCTCGACGTGGCCAGGCGGCACCAGCTGCTGGTGCTGGCGGATGAGATCTACGACCAGATTCTGTTCGACGGCGCGGTGCACCACTGCGCGGCGTCGCTCGCCCCCGACCTGCCGGTGCTCACCATGGGCGGCATGTCCAAGACCTACCGGCTGGCCGGTTTCCGGTCCGGGTGGCTGGTCGTCTCCGGGCCGCGCGAGCCGATGACGGAGTACCGGGAGGGCCTGGAACTGCTGTCCAATATGCGGATGTGCCCGAACGTGCCCGCCCAGCACGCGATCCCGGCCGCCCTCGACGGCGGCATCGACATCACCCCGCTGCTGCTGCCTGGCGGCCGGCTGCGGGACCAGCGCGACGCCGCCTGGGCGCAGCTGACGGCGATACCCGGCGTCACCTGCTACAAGCCGGCCGGCGCGCTCTACCTGTTCCCCCGGCTCGATCCCGAGGTGCACAAGATCGTCGACGACGAGCGGATGTGCATCGACTTCCTTGAGCAGCAGCACGTGCTGCTGACCCACGGCACCGGGTTCAACCTGCCGTCGACCGACCACATCCGGGTGGTGTTCCTGGCCCCGGTCGACGTACTGTCAGACGCGGTGACCCGGCTGGGCGAGTTCCTGGCCACCTACCGGCAGTAGGCGGCTTGACTCTGCCCCTGGGGAAAAGCTCAGGGTGAGGGACTGTGAAGCTGCTGACGATCGGCGAGTTCGCCCGGCAGGCCGGGCTGTCGCAGAAGGCACTGCGGCTGTACGACGAGCTCGGCCTGCTGGCCCCGGCCAGGGTCGACGAGTGGTCCGGTTACCGCTACTACGCGCCCGACCAGCTGGAACGGGCCCGCCTGGTCGCCTGGCTGCGCCGCCTCGGTATGCCGCTGGCCCAGATCGGCCCGGTGGTGGACGGTTCGCCGGCCGAGGCGGCCGCCCAGGTGACGGCCTTCCTCCAGGTGACAGAAGCCGATTTCGCCGAACGCCAGCGGCTTGCTCAGTTCCTCATCGCCTATCTCTGCGAGGGAGCAGCCGTGTCAAACGCAGTGTCTGACCAAACGCAGCCGGAACCCGCACTCGCCGTCCGTTACGCCGCCGCCAGCGACACCGGCCTGGTCAGGGAACGGAACCAGGACTCCGGCTACGCCGGCCCGCGGCTGCTGGCGGTCGCGGACGGTTTCGGTCCCAGCGGCGAGCGGGCCAGCGCGGCCGCCATCGAGGCGCTGCGGCAGCTGGAGACCGGCTCTCCCGGCGTCGCCGGCCTGCTCAACGCGCTGTCGGACGCGGTGACGGCGGCGAAGGCCTCGGTCGCCGCCGTCACGGCGGGAGAACCGGATCTCGAGTGCAGCGGGTCGACGCTCACCGCCGCCCTGCTGTCGGGTTCCAAGCTGGCGCTGGTGCACATCGGCGACTCGCGCGCCTACCTGTTCCGCGACGGCGGCCTGTTCCAGGTCACCACCGACCACTCGGTGACCCAGGCCATGATCGACTCCGGGCGGCTCACCCCCGAGGAAGCCGCCTCCCATCCGGAGCGCTCGCTGCTGCTGCGGGCCCTCGGTGTGTCGGCCGAGTCGCTGCTGGCGGCCGGGCGGATGCCGCCGTCCGACGCTTCCAGCGCCGGCACGCCGGACCTGTCAGTGCTCGACGCCCGGCCCGGTGACCGTTACCTGCTGTGCTCTGACGGCCTGACCTCGGTCGTCCCGGCCGCGGTGATCAGGGCGACGCTGGCGGCGGCGGACCAGTCGCCCCCGGAGGTTGTCCGGCGGCTGATCGCGCTGGCCAACCAGGCCGGCGGACCCGACAACATCGCCTGCGCGCTGGCTGACATCGTCGAAGCGACCGCCGAAGCGACCGCCGAAGCCGGGGAACTCCGGGCGGCTGACTGACCGCCGGTGGACAATGGCGTTATGGCTACGCACATCGCGCTGCTGCGGGGGATCAACGTAGGCGGCAAGAACAAGGTACCGATGGCCGACCTGCGGACAATGGTCGCCGAGCTCGGGACGGCCGGCGTCTCGACCTACATCCAAAGCGGCAACGTGCTGTTCACCGCCCCCGGCGACGCCGACTGCCAGGCGCTGGGCAGCGCCATCGCCGCCGCCGTGGCCGCGAAACTCGGGGTGACCTCGGCTGTCGTGGTGATCACGCGCGACGAGCTGGCGGAGATCAACGCGGCCAACCCGTTCCCTGACGAGCCCGAGCCGAAGCGGGTGCACGCCGTGATCCTCACCAAGCCGCCCAGCGCGGAGCTCGCGGCCAAGCTCGACGAGGCCGCCGCGAAGGCGGCCGCCAAGGGCGACCCCGCGTCGTCGGTGACCGTCGGACGGACGATCTACCTGCACACGCCCGCCGGATACGGCGACAGCGACCTCGCCGCGGCGACGCTGCGGATCGTCAGCTCGCCCAAGGCAGGCCTGACCGGCACCGCCCGCAACCGCGCGACAATGACCAAACTGCTCGAGCTCTGCGGTTAACGCCCCTATCCCACCCTGTACAGTCGCGGCGTGGATAGAGCGGTTCTTGTTACTGGTGGGTCGCGGGGTATCGGAGCGGCTGTCGCGCGGGCGTTCGCCGAACGCGGCGACCGGGTCGCGGTGCACTACCGGGCGGACGCCGCGGCAGCCCAGGCGGTGCTTGACTCGCTACCGGGCCAGGGACACGTGACGGTGCAGGCCGACCTCGCCGACGCGGCCGCGGTCCAGACCATGGTCGACGCGGCGGCGCACGCTCTCGGCGGGCTCGACGTGCTGGTCAACAACGCCGGGATCTATGTCGGCCACCCGGTGCTCGGCACCAGCTACGCCGAATGGCAGGACGCCTGGCAGGCCACCCTCGGCGTCAACCTGGTCGGCGCCGCCAACGCGACCTGGTGCGCGGTCAGGCACATGACCGGGTCGGCGGGCGGCCGGATCGTGAACGTCGGGTCGCGCGGCGCCTACCGCGGTGAGCCCGATCACCCGGCCTACGGTGCGAGCAAGGCGGGCCTGCACGCCTTCGGGCAGTCGCTCGCGGTGGCGCTCGCGCCGCACGGCATCACCGTCGCCTCCGTCGCGCCGGGCTTCGTCGCGACGGACATGACGGCCGAACATCTCGCGACCGCGGACGGCGACGTGGTCCGCGCGCAGTCGCCTTTCAACCGGGTGGCCACCCCGGAGGAAGTCGCGGCGGCGGTCCTCTACCTGGCCTCACCCGAGGCAACCTGGTCAAGCGGCGCCGTCCTTGACGTCAACGGGGCGTCCTACCTGCGTTAATTCCCCGCGCTTGCGGCTCGCGTCCAGCCGCGCGCTTTTTATTGAGTAGTCCGTAGCCCGCGGGACCCGTATCGTGAGCGCCGGTTACCCGCAACCGGAAGGACAGGGCCGCTCATGGACTACGTGCTCGCGCAGGTGAACATCGCACGGCTGCTCGCGCCGCTCGACAGCCCCCAGCTCGCCGACTTCGTGGCCGGTCTCGAACCGGTCAATGCCGTCGCCGACAACGCGCCCGGCTTCGTCTGGCGGCTGCAGACCGACGAGGGAGACGCGACCTCGCTGCGGGTCTTCGTGGACGACGCCGAAGGGGCGGACGGCGGCATCGTGGTCAACATGTCGGTCTGGGAGACGGTCGAGGACCTGGCGGCGTTCGTGTACGCGCCGGCCCACCGCGCCGTGCTCCGTCGCCGCCGCGAGTGGTTCGAGCAGATGCAGGACATCTACATGGCACTGTGGTGGATACCGCGCGGCCACGTCCCGACCACCGGCGAGGCGGAGGACCGCATCAGGTACCTGCGCGCACACGGCCCCACCGCGCACGCCTTCACGATGCGAGTCCACTTCCCGCCGCCGGGCGCCGTCGCCACCCCGCTGCACAGCCCGGACGACTGGGCGTGCACAGTCTAGGAACGAGCGGGCCTGCACGGTCTTGAACAGCCGGGCCTGCACGACTGCAACGACCGGGTCCCGCACGGTCGGCAACAAGCGGGCTGCGAGGCCTGGAACGAGCGGAGCTGCACGGGCTGGAACGAGCGGAGCTGCACGGGCTGGAACGACGGGCCTGCGAGGCCAGGAAAGTCAATCGCCTTATAGCCATAACGAACGCCCCGACTCAGTCTTCCGGCCTGATTTCCCGGGGCGCGACGTTCGCTACCGTCGCAACTGTGACGGATGACGTGCCAACCGACGCTGCCCCGACGGCCACTGTTCCGACCGAAACTGCCACGAACGACGCTGCGTCGGCCAACGCCGCCTCGACGGATGACGCGCCGACCGACGCCGGGCCGGCCACCGTCGGGCTGGCCGACGCCAGGGCCAGGGCCGCGGGCACGACTGGCGTCCCGTCGTTTGACGAGCTACCGACGCTCCCTGGTTCGGGTATCCAGCACGCGTGGGACGTGTGGGGCCGCGGCGATAATCTCGGCACGCTGAACCGGCTGACCGGCCCGGTCGTCGCGGCGGCGACTGCCTGCGTGCGGACCGGCGAACGGATCGGGCTCTCGCTGCCGGTCGGCCTGCCCGACCCGGGGTTCTTCGGGCGGAAGGCCTTGAGCCACCACTTCACGCCGATGATGGGCGGCACGGCCTGGGACGACTGGGTCGACGGTTTCTACCTGCAGTGCTCCTCCCAGTGGGACGGACTGCGGCACGTCGGCACATCAGACGGCTGGTACGGCGGGTGGCGCGGCCAGCCCGCCGACGACCTCAGGCCGCTCGGCATCCAGCACTGGGCCGAGCACGGCATTATCGGCCGGGGCGTGCTTGTGGACCTGGCGTCGTTCGCGGCGCGGGACGCGGGTCATGAAGCGGCTGATGACGCGGGTCGCACGGGTCCGGCTGCGGGTCAAGCGGACACCGCGGGTCAAGCGGACACCGCGGGTCAAGCGGACACCGCGGGTCAAGCGGACACCGCGGGTCAAGCGGACACCGCCGGGGGCCGGGCGGGTTCCCCGGCAGGCGGCCGTGACCGCTACGACCCGTTCGGCCGCGTCACATTCCGGCCCGACGACATCGCCGCGGCACTGCGGGCGCAAGGGGTCTCACTCCGCGACGGCGACATCCTGTGCGTGCGGACCGGCTGGACGGACAGGTACCTGGAGCTGGACGCGGCCGGGCGGTCCGCGCTCGCCGACGCGATGCAGGAGGTCACCGGACATCCCTCCGCGGGCCTGGCCGGCAGCGAGGACATGGCGCGGTTCCTCTGGAACTCCGGAGTGGCTGCGGTGGCCTGCGACAACCCCTCCGTCGAGGTCGTGCCGGGCGACCCCGCCGACGGTTCCCTGCACAGACGGCTGATCCCTGGCCTGGGCATGGCGATCGGCGAACTGTTCTCGTTCGCTGAGCTGGCGGCGGCCTGTGCCCGCACCGGACGATACGAGTTCCTGTTCGTCGCGGTACCGCTCAACGTGACCGGCGCAGTCGGCTCCCCCGCGAACGCCGTCGCGATCCTGTAGTCAGCCCGCTATCCCGCCGCTGCCACCCGGACCCAGGCTTCTTGCTGTTATCAAGCGGAGTGCATCCGGCCTAGCTTCTTGCTGGTATCACGACGACAACCGCTTCACCCCGTTGCCGCCAGCCGGCCACGAGCGCTTCCCGTCCCTCGCGGCTAATTCACCGGCCAGCGCTAGGCGCTTCTTGCTGTTATCCCAGCTGAGGACGCCCGGTCATCGCAAAAGAGCCCGGATAGTGACTCCAGTTGCCAGCCGTGACTGATGTTTTGGAAACTTGTGTCTAATCGGAAATATTTCTGTACTATGTGCGAAAACGTTTCCAAGATCTTTTTATTAGCTGTAATGATAGTCACGTCCGGTACCGCTGATGCGGTAGTGAGGATTGTGCCGACGGTACGGCTCGGGACGGGGTTGTGCGGGCGCGGCTGGGTCTAGGTAGCTCCGGGTGCAGCAGGTGCGGCGGGCGCGGCTGGATCTCGGCAGCTCCGGGTGCAGCAGGTGCGGCGGAGGCGGCTGGGCCTCGGCAGCTCCGGGTGCAGCGGGTGCGGCGGAGAATTGGCGCGTACGCGCGGCCGGGGGTTCTGGAGCGCGGCCGACCGGCACCGCGGCCGGTTGCCCGTGCCGGAGGTCGGACAGGGGGACTTGGCGCGTGCGCTTGGGCCGCTCCGCCAGGCGTCGTTAGGCCAGGATGATCCAGCTGTGCGGGGGGACCAGGAGCGGGTCGGCGACCTGCGCGCCTGGCTCCGCCGTCTCCGCGACCGTGAGGCCGGCGGCGTCCACGGTGAACCTGAAGTCCGCGTCGCCCGTGTTGAGCAGCAGCAGGGCGTGCTCGCCGTCACGCTCGCCGCGCAGCCGCAGGGCCAGCGCCGACGCTTCCAGCTGCTCGCTCGTGGTGCGGGCCCTGACCAGCCAGGGATGGCGCCGGCGGAAGCCGATCAGCCGCTGGTGCAGCCGGTAGTAGCGCCAGCCCTCAGCCGGCAGCTCGGCCGGCGTGGCCGGGAACGCGGGCCTGATCGCGTCGTCGCCGCCCGCCCGGTGCTCCTTGAGGCCGCGCATGCCCTGCTCGTCGCCGTAGTACACGCTCGGCACGCCGCCGATGCAGCACAGGACCGCGAGCGCGAGCGCGAAGTGCCGGTCGTCGTTCAGCGCCGTGGCCAGCCGGGTCACGTCATGGTTGCCGATGAACGTCTGCGCCAGCTCGCCGTCGAGGAACA
>DASYAD010000104.1:0-3239 GCA_036501515.1 Trebonia sp.
TCATATCGTGACGCGAGTCAACAGGTCGCGGTATTTTGTTTAGCAACTGCACAAAATCAGGATACGGGCAGGACTGGATGAGGACAATGACCACTGGGTGGAGCTAACGATGCCGGGCCCGCCTGACCGCCGGGAACAGGCCCAGCCCGCGCACACTCCGCCTCTGCACACTCCGCCTCTGCACACTCCGCCTCTGCACACTCCGCCTCTGCAGACTCCGCCTCTGCAGACTCCGCCTCTGCAGACAAGGCACGACCGAGGCGGCCTGCCCGGCACCGCGCTCACGCTGATCCACACCGGGCAGGCGCCCACCAGGTCCGCGCTGACCGCGGCGCTCGGCGTCACCAGGGCCACGGCGGGCGCCGTCACCGGCGAACTTCGCGACCTGGGCCTGATCCAGGTCGACACGGGTACCCGGGCCGGCACCCAGGGCCGGCCCTCACACGGCCTGGCGATCGACCCCGGCGGGCCGGTGGCCCTCGCGGCCCAGCTGCACCCCGACGGCTTCGCGGTCGCCCTGGTCGGGCTCGGCGGCCGGATCGTGGCCGAGACCAGCCGTCAGGTCCCGGCGGCCGGCGATCCCGCGCGCGCCCTGGCGCCGCTCGCGGCGGCCGGCGCCGGGCTGCTGGCGCAATCCGGCCGGGTCTGCGTCGGCGCGGCGCTCGCGGTGCCGAGCGCGGTCTCAGAGCCGGAAGGCACCGCGGTCAGCCCGCTCTACCTCCGCTGGCCGACCGGTGCCAAGGTCAGGGACGTGTTCGGCGGGCTGCTGGCCGACCAGCTGGCCGAGCATGGCATCGTCGGCGCGGGCCCGGCCGGCGCCATGACCTGCGTCGCTGTCAATGACGTCAACGCGGTCGCGCTGGCGGAACACCGGCACGGCGCGGGCCGCGGCGCCGGGTACCTGCTGGTCGTCGCGGCTGAGCACCGCGGCGTCGGCGGCGCGCTCGTGCTGCGCGGCACGCTCTACACGGGAAGCGGCGGCCTGTCGATGGAGGCCGGGCACGTCAGCGTCGACCCGAACGGCCGCCCGTGCCCGTGCGGCAACCGGGGCTGCCTCAACGTGGAGACCGACGCGGAGCGCTTCATGGCGGCGGCGGGCCTCGTCCCCGCCCAGGACACCGCGGTGCTCGACCAGGCCATCGCCGTGCTCCACGCCGGGTACGCGACCGACCCGCGTGTGCGGGCGGCCGTCAGCACCCTCGTCCAGCACCTCGGGCTCGGCCTGGCCGGCCTCATCAACGTGGTCAACCCGGACCGGGTGCTGCTTGGCGGCCTGCACAAGCACCTGCTGCTCGCCGCCCCCGACCAGCTCCGCGAGGCCGTCGCGCTGCGCAGCCCGTGGGGCCGCGGGGCGGGAGTCCCGATCCACCCCTGCGCGCTCGACCACGGCGGCCTGATCGGCGCCGCCGAGCTCGCCTGGCAGCCGGTCCTCGATGACCCGTCGCTCGTCGGGCGGCTCGCTCAGGGACCGCCGAGCAAGCCGTAAGGCAGGTAACTGTCCGGGTCGGTCTTCAGGAACACCCCGGTGGGACACGCGGCGGGCTGGCCTGCCATCGAGACCGCGAGCAGCTGCTGCCGCGGCCCGAGCGGCGGATAATCGCCGGCGACCCGCAGCGGCAGCGTGCTGCTAGCCTTCGCCTGCCGCAAGGTCTCCGCAGAACCGGGCCCCTGGTCGTTCTCGTAGTCGCGGCCGCACCAGTGCACCCAGGAGCCGGCGGCCTGGCCTGGCCAGATGTGGTAGGTGCCGCGGTACCAGACCGTGACCGCGACGGCGGCCAGGAGCACGACCGCCAGCGCGGCGACCGCTCTGCGCGCCACGATCTCAGCAGCCGTGCTGGCTGGCCAGGCTCTGCGCCGTGGCCGCGAGCGCCAGGGCCTCGGTGATGATCGTCTTGCCCTGTCCCTGCGCGGCGGCAATGGAGTTCCACGCGCTCGCCAGCGCCGTGTTGCCCGTGGCGATGGCCAAGGCGGGATTCACCGTGGGCGCGGCGTGCAGGCTCTGCAGGCTGCTCAGATCGGAATTCACGTTGGACACCGCGGTCTGGACGCTCTGGATGCCCCCGACCTGGAGGTTTTCCACGTCGCCCGTGAGAGCGTTGAGATCGCTGCCGACCGTGGCGGAATCCTGGCCCACGGTCGTCGCGTCCCCGGCGGCGGCCGGGCACGAGTCGTGCTGCTCGCGGGCGTAATCCGCCTGCTCCTGCGCATAGTCGCTCTTCATCTGGTTCACCGCGCCGGTCGGGCTCTTGCTGCTGGTGAGCGCCGAATTGGCGCGCTGCAGGGTGGTGAGGTCCGTCTCGAGCGCCCGCTGGGCGCTGGTGACCTGCTGCGCCTAGCCGGCCGAAGCAACCACGGCCGCCTGCTGCTGCAGCAGCGCCTGCTGATGGTCCGCCACGAAGCGGGCGAGGGGGCCCGCCTGCGGGTTCGCGTTCCAGCCGGCCGTCTCGAAGCCGTTGCAGGTGGCATGGCCGACGGAGGCGCCGGACTCGTCCATGACGACCGCCTCGTAGGTCCCGCCGGCGCTCATCAGGTCGCACTGATCGGTGAGATCGCCCATGGACCCCGCGTTGGGCGTGCTGGCCCAGACCATGCCGCCGCCGGTCAGGTTGGTGATCAGCGTGTCGCACTCGGACGAGCGGCCCGGGGTGACGATGACCTCGGCGTCGTAATGCTGCGCGTAGACAGTGCACGTGTTCAGGCTGGCCGGGACGCTGCTGCTGCTTGTCCCGCTGGCGCTGCCGCCCTTCGAGACGAAGGGGACGTGGCAGCCGACGAGCGACGCCGCGACGGCGGCAGCGGCGATCGCCCATCGCGGCGCGGGAAGTCTGCCCATGTTCCCCTTTGAGTCACTTCTTTACCTGACGCGGCGGCGGCGGATCGGGTTGTCACGCCGGCTGGGTCTAGGGTTGGCGCGTGAGCATCGAGATCGTCTTCGAGACGCACTCCACGACCGAGGACAACGAGGCGGGCCGGGCGACCGGATGGCTGCCGGGACGGCTTTCCGAACAGGGCAGCGCGCAGGCGCGCGAGCTCGGGCGGCGGCGGGCCCAGGGCGGTATCGCGGCGGTGTTCTGCTCCGACCTGCGGCGCGCCGTGCAGACGGCGGAGCTCGCCTTCGACGGGTCAGGCGTTCCCGTGCTGCACGACTGGCGGCTGCGCGAATGCGACTACGGCGAGCTGAACGGGATGCCCGCCGCGCAGATGCACGCCGGGCGGCGCGACCACCTGGACGTGCCGTA
>DASYAD010000105.1:0-3645 GCA_036501515.1 Trebonia sp.
GTCGCGCCCTGCGGCAGCGCCACGACCTCGCCGCGCGGGGTGAACACGTAGACCTCGCCCGCGGCCAGGTCGAAGCGGAGCGACTCGAGGAACTCGGCCGGGTCCTCGGTCTCGCGCTGCCAGTCGACGAGCTGCCGTAGCCAGGTCATTTCCTGGGAGTCGTCCTTGGCGTCCTTGGGCCGGCCGAAGACCGTCTCTTCCTTGTACTTCCAGTGCGCCGCGACGCCGTATTCCGCCCGGCGGTGCATGTCCCAGGTGCGGATCTGCAGTTCCACCGACTTGCCGCCGGGCCCGATGACCGTGGTGTGCAGCGACTGGTACATGTTGAACTTCGGCATCGCGATGTAGTCCTTGAACCGTCCGGGGACGGGGTTCCACCGCGCGTGGATGATGCCGAGCGCCGCGTAGCAGTCCTTGACCGAATCGACCAGGACGCGGATGCCCACCAGGTCGTAGATGTCGTCGAAGCCGACGTCCCTGGCGATCATCTTCTGGTAGATCGAGTAGTAGTGCTTGGGACGGCCGGTGACCTTCGGGTTGACCTTGGCCTCGCGCAGGTCGGCGCTGACGTCCTGGATCACTTCCTGCAGGAACGCCTCGCGCCGCGGCGCCCGGTTGGACACCAGGCGGACGATCTCGTCGAACCGCTTGGGGTACAGGGTCGCGAAGGCGAGGTCCTCAAGCTCCCACTTTACCGTGTTCATGCCGAGGCGGTGGGCGAGCGGCGCGAAGATCTCCAGGGTTTCCCTGGACTTGCGCTCCTGCTTCTCCCGGGCCAGGTAGCGCAGCGTCCGCATGTTGTGCAGCCGGTCGGCGAGCTTGATCACCAGGACCCGGATGTCGCGGGACATCGCGACCACCATCTTGCGGACGGTCTCGGCCTCGGCGGACTCGCCGTACTTGACCTTGTCCAGCTTGGTGACGCCGTCGACCAGCGTCGCGATGTCCTCGCCGAAATCGCTGCGCAGCTCGGTCAGCGTGAAGGGAGTGTCCTCCACCGTGTCGTGCAGCAGCGCGGCGCAGATCGTCTCGGTGTTCATGCCGAGCTCGGCCAGGATCGTCGCCACGGCGAGCGGGTGGGTAATGTACGGGTCGCCGCTGCGCCGCTTCTGGTCCCGGTGCCAGTAGGCGGCCGACTCGTAGGCGCGCTCGATGAGCCGCATATCGGCCTTCGGGTGCGTCGCGCGCACGGTCTTTATCAGCGGCTCGAGGACCGGGTTGACGCCCCGCTGGGCGCCGAGCCGGGCGAGCCGCCGGCGGACACCGACCCCGGGCACCGCCGCGTCGGCGGCCTGGTTCTGTGCGGCCGCCGTCCGGGCCCGCTGGGCGCGGGCCGTCCCGGCCCCCGTGCCCCGGGCAGCCGGTGGCGCGGTCTTCGGGTCCGGGGTGCCGTTGAGCACGCGCGGCTCCGGCACGTCCGCCGTTACCGCCGCCTCGGCCCGTTCCGCGTCCTGGGCTGAAGGGTTCGTGCCCTGCTTCGCGTCCGTCCGGGCAGCGTCAGCAGCTCTCGTGCCGGTCGTGATCACCTCACCGGCCACTCGCGCTCCTCACATCTGCCAATCCATCAGTGTACTTGGACGGTTTAAACGCCAGATCAGGTACGCGCGATTCCCTAAACGGTAAGCAGGGCGCTGACCGGGAGGTCGGCCAGCCTGGCCCGGCCGTTGAGGAAGGAGAGCTCGAGCAGCACGGCCAGCCCGGCCACCTGCGCGCCGGTCCGCTGTACCAGGTCGGCGCTGGCACGGGCGGTGCCGCCGGTGGCCAGCACGTCGTCGATGACGAGCACGCGATCGCCCGGGGCGAATGCGTCGGTCAGTACCTCAATGGTCGCGGTGCCGTACTCCAGGTCGTAGTCCTGCGCGAACGTGACCCCGGGCAGCTTGCCTTTCTTGCGGATCGGCACGAAGCCCGCGCCGAGGCGGCACGCGACCGGCGCGGCCAGGATAAAGCCGCGCGCCTCGATGCCGGCCACCTTGTCCACCGGCCCGCAGATCGCGGCCAGCGCGTCGATCACCGCGGCGAACGCCTTGCCGTCGCCGAGCAGCGGGGTGATGTCCTTGAAGACCACGCCGGGCTGCGGGTAGTCCGGGACGTCACGGATGAGGGTCGTGATGAGCCGGGTCAGCTCATCATCAGCCCCGGCCGATGAGGTCATCGGCTAGCGCCGCTTCTTCTTGCCTGCCGGGCGGTGCCGGGACGTGCTGCCGCCACCGCGGCGCGGCTGCTGCCGCGGGCCAGGCCGGGCGGTTCCGGGCGCGCCGCGACTGGCCGACGCGCCCGGGGCGCGCGAGGCCGTAGTGGTCAGCTCGTCCGCGGTCGGCTCGGTCCCCTCGACCTCGTCGGTGAAGCCGACGTCGTCTTGTTCTTCCTCGGCGAGCGGCGCGGACGACAACCCGGCGCCCGTGCCGGGCCGGCCCCGGCCCGCCACCTGCGCCTTCGCCGCGCCCCGCCGGGCCGCCCGGCCGCCGGAGGCGCGCACCGCCACCCGCTTGGCCAGCGCCTGGTACTGCGGCTGGCGCTCCTTCAGGTCGGCCAGCACCGGGGTCGCGATGAAGATCGAGGAGTAGGTGCCGGACAGCATGCCGACGAACAGGACGAGCGCGAGTTCCTCGAGCTCGTTGTTGGCGCCGAGCAGGGCGATCGACACGATCAGGATCCCGGCGACCGGCAGCAGCGCGATCAGCGAGGTGTTGATCGATCTGACCAGGGTCTGGTTCAGCGCCAGGTTGGCGGCCTGGCTGTAGGTGGTGCGGGCGCCGCCGAGCAGCCCGGCCGTGTTCTCCCGCACCTTGTCGAAGACCACCACGGTGTCGTACAGCGAGTAACCGAGGATGGTCAGCAGTCCGATGACGGTCGCCGGGCTGACCTGGAAGCCGGCCAGCGCGTAGATTCCGGTCGCGATCACGAGGTCGTGCAGCAGCGCGATGAACGCCGCGATCGCCATTCTCAGCTCGAAGGCGATCGACAGGTAGATCACGATCACGATCATGAACGCGATCAGCGCCTCGATCGCCTTGCCCGAGATCTGGCTGCCCCAGCTCGGCCCGACAGTGGTGACCGAGATGTCGTTGGAATTCACGCCCAGCTTGCCGGACAGCGTCTTCTCCAGCGTGACGGTCTGGGCTCCGGTGAGCGACTTCGTCTGGATCTGCCAGCCGTTCGTCTGGCCGTGGGTCTGCTGCACGATCGCGCCGCTGACGCCGCCGGTCTCGACCGCGTCCTGCACCTGGCTGAGCGTGGTCGACGACGAGGGGAAGGTGAAGATCGCCCCGCCCTTGAAGTCGACGCTGAAGGACAGGCCGCGGACCACCACCGCGACGATGCTGATGACCAGGATCAACCCGGAGATGGCGTACCACAGGCGCTTCCGGCCGACGAAGTCGAACGACACCTCGCCACGGTAGAGCCGGCCGCCGAGCTGGCCGAGGGCCGACATCATGAACCCCCCGTGTTTCGGGAAACCGTACTCCGGCCCGCGGGGTCAGGCCGGCGCCTGACCTGGTTGCGGCGGACCGAGGACCGCCATGGCGTCCTGGCGCCGAGCCGGGCCGGATCCAGGCCGGACATCGGGTGGCCGTTGCCGAAGAACTTCGTCCTGGCCAGCAGGGTCACCATTGGCTTGGTGAACAGGAATACCACCACGAT
>DASYAD010000106.1:0-12037 GCA_036501515.1 Trebonia sp.
TAGCAGACCTGCGGGTCAAAGGTGTCCGGGTCGGACTGGAAGGCGACCTGCATGGTGCCGCCGTGAACAGGGGTACCGCTGGCGCTCGCGCTGCTTGACGCCGCGGTCCCGCTGCTCTGCGGGGTGGACGACGTGCTTGACGAGCTGCACGCGGCGGCCGCCAGCGCGATGCCGGCTATCGGCACCGCCCAGCGGACACTCTTCGGGATCGAACGCACTGCACTCCTTTGCCCGAGTCGATGGCTTGCTCGACTGTCGATTGTCGACTATCGACCTTTGGATGGAGTGAGCTTAATCCGCTCGACCGTCCCGGTCGATACCCGATTTTTTACGATTTGTTAAATCTGCTGAGTAATCTGCCGAGAGTCGCTACTGTGCGTAGCTCATCAGTAGCCGCGATCCGGTTTGTAGCGGTTGCGCAGCGGGCGTTCTTCCGCGAAGCGATCCAGGTTGTCGAGGAACAAGTCGGTGAGGGCCGCGTTCTCTGACGCCACGGTGGACGCCGAGTGCGGCGATACGAGCACGTTGTCCATCCCCCACAGCGGGGAGTCGGCGGGCAGCGGCTCGAGGGTGAAGACGTCGAGGCACGCGCCGCCGAGGCGGTTGTTCTTGAGGGCGTCGATCAGCGCGTCCTGGTCGACGACCTGGCCGCGGGAGATGTTGACGAGGACCGCGTGCTGTTTGAGCTGGGCGAGCTGCTCGCGGCCGATCAGGCCCTCGGTCTCCGGGGTGAGCGGGCAGCAGAGAACAAGCACGTCGGTGCCAGACAGGGCGTCGTCGAGCTGGTTTTTGCCGATGACCCGGCTCAGGCCGTCGATGTCGTCGTAGCGGCCGTCGTCGCGGCCGTCGTCGCGGCCTAGGCCCCAGACCTCGACGCCGAGGGCGGCGAAGCTGGCGGTCACCCGGCGGCCGATGCCGCCGAGGCCGACCACGAGCGCCCGCTGGCCGGCCAGCTGCCTGGTGGTGTACCGCTCCCAGTGCCTGGCCTGCTGCCGCTGGCGCAGGTCGGGGACGCCCTTGGTGAAGTACAGGGCGCCGGTCAGCGCGAACTCGGCCAGCGGGGCGGCGTGGATGCCGCCGGCGGTGGTGACTTGGAGGCCGCTACCGGTCTGGGCGTCTGGGGTGATGCGGGCGTCTAGCCCGGTGCGGGCCATGAAGCCGCCGATGCCGGCGCTCGTCGCCTGGATCCAGCGGAGCCTGGGGGCGTTGGCGGGCATCCCGGCCGGGTCGAGCCAGTCGAAGTCGAAGAAGACCTCCGCCTCGGCGGTGATCTCCCGCCAGCGGTCGAGGTCCGCGGTGCCCAGGCCGGGTTGCGGCCCGGTGTGGTCGCACTGGTAGCGGGGCACCGGGAGCAGGCCGGGCTCGTAGATCACCCGGCCCGCGTTTTTCGCGGCCCTGATCCGGTCGACGAGTTCCGGCTCCAGGTAGGAGCCGATGACGATGGCGGGCTTGCCGGTCATCGCTGCCGCCCCTCCCCCGCCGCCGTCCGGACCAGCCGCTGCAGCTGTTCAAGGACCCGGGCGGCGGGCAGCGAGTACTCGTCCGCGGTGTGCTCGGCCGCGGTCTCGCCGCGCAGCACCGCGTGGATGTGCCTGATCGCGGCCGTGAACGAGCGTTCGTCGGTGGTGGGGCGCTCGACCACCGGGTCGTCGCCCGGCCGCAGGATCGTGAGCGTGTCGGACGGGCGCGGGTGGAACGGGTTGGTCAGCTGGATCTGGCCGGCGCTGCCGAGCACGCTGGAGAAGGTGTCGTAGGAGCGCCTGAAGCCGCAGCTGAGCAGCAGCCGCCCGGTGCCCGCGGTGACGATGCCCGCCGCGTCGGTTTCGACCTGGCCTTCGACCGTCCCGGTGCAGGCCTGCGCCCGGGGTTCCTGGTCGGCGCCGAACAGCTCAAGCGCCAGGCGGACCGGGTAGCAGCCGACGTCCGCGAGGGCGCCGCCGCCGAGGGCGGCGTCCAGCCGGATGTTGGCCGGGTTGGACAGCAGGAAGTGGAACGCGCTGTAGAGCTCGGCCGGGGCGCCGACCGCCCCGTCCTTGATCAGCCGGACGAGGCGCTGGTGCTGGGCCTGGAAAGGGAAGACGAACGCCTCCCACAACGGACGCGCGGCGACCGCCGCGACTTCGAGCACGTCCCTGGTCTGGGCCGCACTGGTGGTCAGCGGCTTCTCACACAGCACCGCCTTGCCCGCGCGCAGCGCCCGGATGGTCCACTCGGCGTGCAGCGCGTTGGGCAGCGCGACGTAGACGGCGTCGACTTCAGGCGACTCGACGAGCGCGGCGTAGTCCGCGATGCCGTTGTCTATGCCGTGGTCGGCCGCGTAGGCCGCCGCCCGGGCCCGGTCACGGCTGGCGACCAGGACCGCCCGGCCGCCGCCGGCTTCGCGCAGCCCAGGGAGGAACTGGGCCCGGGCGATATTGGCCGTGCCCACGATGCCCCACCTGATCGGGCCCGGTGCCTGTGTCAACCCGCTGACTCCTTGCTTCGCTGGTATCGGTGTGCCGGCGTGGCGCTGTGTCTTCGTCGCTGTGGCGCTGTGTCTTCCGCGCTGTGGCGCTGTGCCGCAATCGCGCGGTGTCGGTCGATTGTCGACTATAAACCGTAGGAACCGGACAGGTCTACTCTTTTGTAGCATTTCAACCGTTCCGTACCAGGCTCTTTCGCCGCTTCTCTTGATAGCTCGATGTCGAGTATCTTTATA
This sequence comes from Trebonia sp., assembly GCA_036501515.1. GTDB lineage: Bacteria > Actinomycetota > Actinomycetes > Streptosporangiales > Streptosporangiaceae > Trebonia. The sequence continues at coordinate 2,699 of DASYAD010000106.1, forward strand.
TCGAGACATAATGGCCGGATATTCGGCTGAGGAGGTCGCGGTGATCACGGGATTCGATCATGTGCAGCTGGCAATGCCGCGCGGCCGTGAGGCGGCGGCGCGCTCCTTCTACACGGGGCTGCTCAGGATGACCGAGCTGTCCAAGCCACCGGTGCTCGCGATCCGGGGCGGGTGCTGGTTCGCATCGGGCGCGGCGGTGCTGCACCTGGGGGTCGAGGAGCCGTTCGCGCCCGCCCGCAAGGCGCACCCGGCGCTGCTGACCTCGGACCTGGACGGGCTGGCGGCGACGCTGACCGCGGCTGGCTATGGATGCGTGCGGGTCGACGGCGAGATTCCCGGGGTGCGGCGGTTCCACTGCCACGATCCGTTCGGGAACCGGGTCGAGTTCCAGCAGGGCTGAGGCACCTGATCGTTCTCGGCGGCTGATCGCTCTCGGCGGCTGATCGTCCTCGGCGGCTGATCGTTCTGGCCGGCTGATCGTTCTCGCTGGGGGCGTGGCGGCTTGACGCCAACCAGTTTGCAATGCAAATCTATTGGTATCAGTTCGCAGGCGGGTGTGGCGGTGAGAGGACAGCGATGGATGACGCTGAAGACGGCCGGTCGGGCGGTCAGGACCCTGAGTCCGCACGGGCCACGGGGCCGGCCGGGCCTACCGGGCCTGCCGGGTCCGCTGACGATCCGGCGGCCCTGCTCGACGAGATCGGCGCACTGCGGCGGCGGGCTAGGTCAGCACGGCATGCCTACTGGTTCCCGCTCGTCTTGTTCGGCGTGCTGACCTGCGCGTCGGTGCCGTTCTACCTTCCGCAGGACACCGGCCCCGGTGCGCAGGCGGCGGCAGGCGGGCCGGTGCCGCTGGCCGTGCTTGGCGGTTTTTCGCCGCTGACGCAGCCCGCGCTTGGCTACTACTGGCTGGCCGCATTGCTGGGCGGACTGCTGGTGACGTTGCTTTGGTACCGGCGCCACGCGCGGCGGGCGGGCCTGCAGACCCCGGCTCTGGGGTTCGTCGTCGCCGTCGCGGTCCTCACCGCGCTCGCCGCCGCGCTCCCCCTCCTGGCGCGGACGGGCGGACCGGAGTGGCCGCGCCGGCTGAGCCTGCTGCTCTGGCCCGGCGACCTGGTGATCCGCGGCACCTACGCGTTCCTCATCATCGCCGTGGGCTTGTGGGTCCTCGCCTGGGCGGAGCGCAGCCGCGCGCTGGCCCTGATCGCGCTGGTCTACTCAGGGACGGCACTGATGTGCAGTCTCTACGACACGGAGAACATCTTGTTCCGGCTCGGCTGGAATCCGGCGAACAACGAGTGGAACGTGCAATCCCTGCCGAACGTGCTGCTGCCCGCGTTCATCCTGCTCGCCGCCGGGGCGACCGCGTTCGCGGTCCAGCACCGCCAGCACCGCCAGCACCGCCAGCACCGCCAGCAGAGCGCGGTGTGAGCGTGGCCGCCGGGGCGCAGCCGGAGCAGGCCGGCGGGCAGCGGGCGAACCAGGCGGACGAGCCCCAGCGTGACCAGGCAGGCGGCGCTCCGCTTGACCAGGCAGGCGGGTCTCCGCCGGACACGGCAGGTGAAGCGCCGCCAGACCAGGCGAGTCCGCCGCACCCGACGAGCGGCCTGAACGACACCGTGCACCAGCGGCACCGGCTGGGCATCCTCACCATCACCGCCGAGGCGAAGCGGGCCGAGTTCGGCTACCTCCGCGAAGCGCTCGACCTTACCGCCGGCAACCTGTCCAGGCACCTCACCGTGCTGGAGGAAGCCGGCCTGGTCAAGGTCGAGAAGGGCTATGCCGGCCGCCGCCCGAGGACCTGGGTGCGCATCACCGCCTCGGGCCGCACCGCCCTCGGCGCCGAGCTCGCGGCGCTAAGCGAGCTGCTGCGCAGGCACGCCGCGGGCAGCTAGGGCTGATTCCCTGAGCCCGCCGGCAACTGAGGGGTGCATATCGGGGGCGCTGCCTTCATGCTAAGTACGTGGATGCAGACCAGGTCGCTACGATCCGTGCACTGATGGCTGGATCGCGCTGGCTGGAGCAGGCAGGGCTGCTCGGCCGGGCGCTCCGCACGACGCCACGGTCCGCGGGCGGGCTGCTGGTGGTCGGCACCCCCGACTTCGAGCCGTGGCACATGACGGCGCACCTGGACGACGAGTCACGGCTGTCAGGCGCGGCCGAGCTGTCGCCGACGCTGGTGCGCTGGTCTCCCCCGCCTGGCGCGCCGCCGCACCTGTCCGTCGGCCTTGCCCGGCTTGAGGCCGCGCGGCGCGGTGAGACGCTCTTCATCGTGGCCGAGGACGCCGCCCCGGTCCCGCTGCTCGAGCGGGTCAGCGACGCGCGCAAGACCGGCGCCACCATCCTCGCCCTGGACAGCGACGACCCGGAACTCGACTCACTCGCGCACGAGTCGCTCGCCGTGCCTGGCACGCTCTCGTTCGACGCGGGCCAGCACCTGGTCTCGGCCGCGGCCGGCGAACGCGGCGGCCCGGCGCGCGGGCGCGGCCTGCGCGCCCGGCTGGCCAAGCTGCTCGACACGGTGGCCGGCCCGACGGCCTAGGCGACGACGCCGACGTTGGGCGCCGGCTTCGGGCGGAGGCTTCGGGCGCCGGCTTCGGGCGCCGGCTTCGGGCGGAGGCCGGCCGGTCACTGGGGCCACGAGGGCCGCGGTTGCCGCCCCGCGGTGCCGGCTTCGCCGTTTGGGCGGCGTTGCGCGGTTTGCCGACACAACACGTGCCCTACTAGTCACTTCTGCAATGGTCAGCGGAAGATCTTGGTAACTTTTCCGGCTATAACACACAATTATTTCCATTTAGAAAAAAGTTTCCATGATGATGATCCGACCGGGACGGGTATAGCAGGAGACCGGCCAGACTCGGCGTGTCCCGGCGGTGTCTACGCGGTGTTCCGGCGACGGGAGCGGGTGGCGCGTAGGGTGTGCCGCATGGGGATGTCGCCGCATGTGGCGCGGCTGCGGGCCGCTGTCGGTCATGAGCTGATCGTGCTGCCTTGCGTCACCGTGCTGCCGACCGACGAGGACGGGCGGGTGCTGCTCGCCTGGCACACCGGGCATACCGACGGGTGGGGCACCGTGGGCGGCGCGGTCGATCCCGGCGAGTCGCCCGCGGAAGCGGCCGTCCGTGAGGCGCGCGAGGAGATCGGCGTGGATATCCGGCTGGGGCGGCTGCTCGGCGTCTTCGGCGGCCCTGATTACGAGGTCACCTATCCGAACGGCGACCGGGTCGCTTACGTGCCTGCCGTCTACGAGGCCGCCATCGCTGAAGGCATCCCGGCTCCAGCCGACGGCGAGCTGAGCGAGGTCGCCTGGTTCAGCGCGCCGGAACTCCCGGTCGTGCCGCTAAGCCGGTTCACCCGGGCGGTACTCGCCGCCGCCGGCCGCCTCGGCTGACAGCGGCCGGAGTCAGGAGTCAGGAGTCGAGCGACAGGACCATGGTCGGGCGCTCGATCACGTGGTCGTCGCGCAGCGGGCGGACGGCGGTGCCGATCGCGAAGAACTCGGTGGTGTGCGAGCCCCAGGTGTGCGAGTGCTGGCGGAGCTGCACCCCGACAATGCCCTCGGCCTGCAGTTCCTCGGCTTCGGCCTGCATGCGGCTCATCGCCAGCTCGCGCGCGTCGTACAGGGCCTGGGTGAACTGCTCGATCTCGACGTTGCGGCCGATGTTGCCGAGCACGGACCCCATCCGCTGGTGCGCGATGTGGTAGACGCAGGTGCCCATGGTCAGGCCGAGCGGCGCGTAGCCGGCCCGGATGAGCGTCCAGAAGTCCTGGCCGGACAGGTCAGAGGTGAACGGCTGGCGCTTGTTGTTCCGCCAGTTGGTCACCCCGCCGCCGCCCGCGTTCGGCTCGGCCTTGACCGCCGTGCCGATGGCGATGAACTCGGCGATGTCGGAGCCGAACTCCTTCATCTCCACGTCGAGGCGGACACCGACAATGCCGTCGGCGCCGAGCGCGTCGGCCTCGGCCTCCATCCGGGACATCGCCAGCTCGCGGGCGTGGTACATGGCCTGGGACAGGACGTCGAGTTCCTGGTTCTTGCCCCAGCGGCCGACCTGCAGGCCGACGTGGTAGATCGACGAGCCGAGCACCAGTCCCAGTGGCTTGAAGCCCACCTCACGGACCAGCAGGAACTCGTTCACCGAGAGGTCGGAGGTGAAGATCGACCCGGCCTTGCCCGGCTGCAGCTCGGACAGCCGCTTGATGGCGTCCTGTGGGACGCCCGCGGCGCCAAGGTCGGTGGTCTGCTGGTTGGTCATCGTCGACGTCCTCTTGTCTCTGGGTGCGCTAGCGCCTGTTTTGGCCGATGTCGACGCGCGCTGCCTGGCGTCGCTGCGGATCGAGGGACATGATGGCGAGCGGAGGGCGCTGCGTCCGTTCGATATGACTGCTCTTGAAACGCACGATTGCCGTGCCGATATTGACTGCCTCGACAATGTGGTCGCGGGCGCCTTCCTGCGCCGGGCACTCGCGCTCGCGGATCTGCATGTCCATGCTGGCGATCACGACGCCTTCGGCGCCGATCCGCTTGACGTCGCCCGCCAGCTGCTGCCGGGCGTCGTGGCGGGCATCGTTGACCAGGTCGGTCCAGCCGGTGACCTCGGCGTTGCCCGCCGACCAGCGGGTCTGCCCGACCGTGCGCCAGTCGTCGTGCCTAGCCGCGACCGTGATACCGAGCACCAGCCCGGCCGGCATCCAGCCGCTGTGCACCAGCTTGGCGAAGTCCTGGCCGGACAGGTCCGAGGTGAACGGGTGGCGCAGGGGCGGGGACATCGGCGCGCGGACCGCGGTGCCGATCGCCTTGAACTCAAGGCCGCCCGCGGGGAACTGGCCGATGGTCAGCCGCACCCCGACCACACCGTGCCCGCCGAGCTCGGCGCACTCGGCGACCATGCGGCCGATCGCCGCGCGGCGCGCGTCGTACATCGTCTTGACCATCGGCCCGAACGAGCCGTAGCCGCCTCTGCTCGACACCTGGGTCCTGGCGGCGGGCGCCCAGGCCAGGTTGTAGCCGCCCCAGGCCCCCGGGCAGCCGTAGCCGCCGGTGTACCCGAGGTTGTAGACCGCGGCGCCGAGCACCTGGCCGACCGGTTCGAAGCCGACCGAGCGAACCGCCGCGAACTCATCCGAGCTGAGCGACGAACCCCAGGTGCCGCTGCGCCTGATCTCGGCCAGCCGGGCCTCCGCGGCGGGCGGCAGGTGGTTGCTCACGCTGTCTAGCCTAGCCCCTGCGGGCCCGGTGACGCCCGCACGGATACCACATCCATGCGGACGTCATGCGCTCGGCACCGGGCACCTCGGGAGGAGGCCCTGAGCTGCCTAGTCCTGGTCGTCCCAGGCTTCGTTGCGCTCCCTGACCTTGTCGAGGGCGTGGGCCGCCTCCTCCCGGGTGGCGTAGGGGCCGAGGAGGTCCTTACCCGGGCAGGGCGTGTCAGCCGGCTCAACCGTGTTGTGCCGGGTACAGAACCACCATTGCTCGTCGGAGTTCGCCATGCCTACTAGACTCCCAAAACATGGCCACTCTGCTCCACCCGGGTCGGCTATCTCCCGCCCGGCAGGTACCCGCCAACATCCAGCGCCCCGAGTACGTGGGCAAGAAGTCCCCCAAACTCGGCGAATCCGACATCAAGGACGCCGACACCATCGCCCGGATGCGGGTCGCGAGCAAGCTGGCCGCCCGCGCGCTTGAGGAGGTCGGACGGCGCGTGCGCCCGGGTGTCACCACGGACTACCTGGACGGGATCGGCCACGACTTCCTCGTGTCGCACGGGGCGTACCCGTCCACGCTCGGCTACCGCGGCTACCCCAAGTCGCTGTGCACCTCGCTCAACGAGGTCATCTGCCACGGCATCCCCGACGACACGGTGGTCCGCGACGGCGACATCGTCAACATCGACATCACCGCCTTCATCGGCGGGGTGCACGGTGACACCAACGCCACCTTCCTGGCCGGCGACGTGGACGAAGAGTCGCGGCTGCTGGTCGAGCGCACGCATGAGTCGATGATGCGGGGCATCAAGGCGGTCGCGCCCGGACGGCCGCTGAACGCCGTCGGGCGGGTGATCGAGTCCTACGCCAAGCGGTTCGGCTACGGCGTGGTCCGCGACTTCACCGGGCACGGAATCGGCACCACCTTCCACTCCGGGCTCGTCGTACCGCACTACGACGACCCGTCGACCGCCGTCACGATGGAAGTCGGCATGACGTTCACCATCGAGCCCATGCTCACGCTCGGAGTCGTCAGCTACGACATCTGGCCGGACGGCTGGACCGCGGTGACGAAGGACCACAAGCGCACCGCGCAATTCGAGCACACGATCCTGGTCACCGAGGACGGCCACGAGATCCTGACACTGCCCTGATGGGCACGTTCGAATTCGACGCCGCGACGGCCCTGACCGGAAGCGGCGGTCCCGGCTTCCGCGCGGCCCTCGACGGCCGCTGGGACGGCAAGGGCGGCACCAACGGCGGGTTCATGCTCGCCCTGCTCACCCGGGCCATCGGCGAGGTGCTGCCGTTCCCCGACCCGGTGGTCGTGTCCGGGTTCTACCTGCGCCCAGGAACGCCTGGCCCGGCCGACATCCGCACCGAGCTGATGAAGACAGGCCGCACCACCGCCTTCGGTCAGGCGAGCCTGTACCGGGACGGCAAGGAGGTGCTCCGCGCCACCGCCGCGTTCAGCGACCTGGAAGCGGCGGCCGCCCGCGGCGGCCCCTCCTACACCGGCGGGCAGCCGCCGGTCCAGCCGCCGCCAGCGGAGTCGGCGCCGCTGCACCGGCAGACGGTCCCGCCCATCACGCTGGTCGAGCGGATCGAGTACCGGACGGCCGCGCTGCCCTCCTGGATCACCGGCACGCCGCCGTCAGGAGTCCCGGTCTACGAGGGCTGGATGCGGTTCGCCGACGGCCGCGAACCTGACCTGCTGTCGCTGCCGCTGTTCGTCGACGCGGCGGCGCCCACGGTGTTCGAGGTCGGCGTGCGCGGGACCACCACGGTGGAGCTGACCGTGCACCTGCGGGCCCGCCCCGCACCGGGCTGGCTCGCCTACCGCACGCTGACCCGGTACCTGGCGGACGGGTATCACGAGGAAGACGCCGAGATATGGGACTCCGCCGGCCGGCTGGTCGCGCAGGCCCGTCAGCTGGCGCTGGTACTCCGTTAAGGCTGGATCTCAGGTAACGCCGGTTCTTAGGTAAAGGAGCGCGGGTGGTCGAGGCGGTCGTGTTCGACGTGGACGGGGTGCTCATCGACTCCGAGCCGGTCTGGGAGCGGGTGCGCCGTTCGTTCATCGCCACCCGCGGCGGGCACTGGCCGGGCGACGCGCAGGACCGGATGATGGGCATGTCCACCGCCGAATGGTCCAGCTACATGAGCACGGACTTCGGCCTGTCGCAGCCGTCGCCTGAGGAGTCGCCGCTGACGCCGTCGCGGGTGGCGGAGCTGGTGATCGCGGAGATGGCGGCCGAGTACCAGGCCCACCTGCCGCTGCTACCCGGCGCCGTCGACGCGGTGCGGGCCCTGGCCGCCCGGTGGCCGCTCGCGGTGGCCAGCTCGGCGCCGAAGTCGCTGATCGAAACGGTGCTTGACGCCTCCGGGCTGCGCCCGCTGTTCGGCGCGGCGGTGTCGAGCGAAGAGGTCCACCGCGGTAAGCCGGCCCCGGACGTCTACCTGGAGGCAGCGGCCAGGCTCGGCGTCCCTGCCGGGTCGTGCGCGGCGGTTGAGGACTCGTCCAACGGCCTGCGCTCGGCTGCGGCGGCCGGCATGGCGGTGATCGCGGTGCCGCGCCCTGAGTACCCGCCCGCCGCCGACGCCATGAAGCTGGCCCGCGTCGTGCTCAAGTCGCTGACCGAGCTTTCCCCTGAGACCATCGGCTCACTCTGACCCGCGGGCGGGCAGCCAGGACGGGCGGTCAGGCGTCGCGCTTACGGAACAGGTAGGCGCCCACGGCGACGAGCACGGCCGCGTACACGACCGTCACGCCGAACTGCGGCCAGGCCGACCACAGGTGCGGCTGCTGCTGCCCGACGGTCACGGAAAGCACCCGGCCCGCCGCGTCGGGGAAGAACCGCATGATGTCCCAGCGCCAGTTGCTCGGCAGCACCTGGATGATGATCGGGACCACGAACATCAGGCCGACCACCGAGGTGATCGAGCCCGCCGTGTGCCTGATGATCGCGCCGATGCCGAAGGCGATCAGGGCGACCGCCGTGACGAACAGCGCGCTGCCGATAACCGCGGTGAGCACGTCACCCGAGGTGATCGAGAGCGAGCCGGTGAACGTCGCGGTGTTGTTGGTGACCTGTGCGAAGGCGGGCACCGTGGTGGTGTGGAACACCGAGGCGCCCACCCCGCTGCCAGACAGCAGCGCCTGGCCCACGAAGAAGGCGATGAACGAGGTCACCACCGAGATGACCAGGGTCAGCGCGGTGAACACGATCAGCTTGCCCGCGTAGAGGGTGCCACGGCGCGGCATCGCGGTCAGCGACGTCCTGATCATGCCGGTGGAGTACTCGGCGGTGATCGTCAGCGCGCCGAGGACGGCGACGATCAGCTGGCCGAACTCGAAGAAGCCGATCAGCGACGCCTGCGTGGCGTCGAACGCGGCCTTGTCACCCGGGTTGCTGTGCAGGTCGGAGGAGGCGGCGGCGCCGGCGATGGCCGCGATGCCCACGCTGACCACGATCAGTGCCGCGATCGTCCAGTAGGTGGAGCGGACCGAGCGGAGCTTGGTGAACTCCGACGCCATCACGCCGCGCAGCCCGGCCCGCCCGGAGGTCGGCGGGAGCGCCGACAGCCGCACGTCCGCCGTTGTCGTCATCGTCATCGCCTAGACCCCGCTTCCAACCGTGGCGCCGGGCCGCTGACCGGGCACGTCGGCGTGGTACTCGACGCTGCTCGCGGTCAGTTCCATGAACGCTTCCTCGAGCGAGGCCCGCAGCATGGTCAGCTCGTGCAGCCTGACGCCCTCGCTGAAAGCCAGGTCGCCGATCTGCTCAATGGTCATGCCGCGTACCTCGACCTCACCGTCGCCGCCGAGGCTGACGGTCGCGCCCTTGGCGGTCAGCGCCCGGACCAGCGGGTCTGGCGAGGGAGTGCGAACCCGCACGGCCGCGCCTGACGACTGGGCGATGAACTCCTGCATGGTGCAGTCGGCGATGAGCTTGCCCCGGCCGATGACCAGCAGGTGGTCAGCGGTGTTCTCCATCTCTGACATGAGGTGGCTGGAGACGAAGACGGTGCGGCCTTCGGCGGCCAGGGCCTTCATCAGGTTCCTGATCCACAGGATGCCTTCTGGGTCGAGGCCGTTGACGGGCTCGTCGAACATCAGCACCTTGGGGTCGC
>DASYAD010000107.1:0-10263 GCA_036501515.1 Trebonia sp.
AACGCGATCACCAAGAACAACCCGGAGTGCCACCTCATGGTCGTCCTCGTGGACGAGCGGCCTGAGGAGGTCACCGACATGCAGCGCACGGTCAAGGGCGAGGTGATCCACTCGACCTTCGACCACCCGGCCGACGACCACACCACGGTTGCCGAGCTGGCCATCGAGCGGGCCAAGCGCCTGGTCGAGATGGGCCACGACGTGGTGGTCCTGCTCGACTCGATCACCCGGCTCGGCCGCGCCTACAACCAGGCGGCGCCCGCCAGCGGCCGGATCCTGTCCGGCGGTGTCGACTCGACCGCGCTCTACCCGCCGAAGCGCTTCTTCGGCGCGGCGCGCAACATCGAGAACGGCGGCTCGCTGACGATCCTGGCGACGGCCCTCATCGAGACCGGTTCCCGGATGGACGAGGTCATCTTCGAGGAATTCAAGGGCACCGGCAACATGGAAATCCGGCTGCGCCGCGAACTAGCCGACAAGCGCCTCTTCCCGGCGGTCGACGTCATCGCGTCGAGCACCCGCAAGGAAGAGATCCTGCTGGCGCCGGACGAGCTGAAGGTCATCTGGCAGCTGCGCCGCGTGCTGCACGCACTCCAGCCGGAGCAGGCCCTTGAGCTGCTGATGGAGCAGATGCGCAAGACCCGCAGCAACGCCGAGTTCCTCCTCCAGGTGCAGAAGACCACGCTGGGCGCCAGCGAAGCCAACGCCAGGCGCTAGTCAAACGCCGGTTTCCCGGTGGCCAGCCTCGCTGGCCACCGGGAATGCGTACCGGTCACATCCCGTTTGCAGGTGTGGCAAACTTAAGGCCGCTAGTTCGCGGCTCCGGTTCACGTCCCGCAGCGCCAGCCCCTGAGACGGGCGGACGCGGACGACCCGGCGGCCGCTTGAGGCAAGGAGCCCATAGAAATGAAGTCTGAGATTCACCCGGCCTACCAGGCCACCACCGTGACCTGCGGGTGCGGCAACTCGTTCGTGACCAGGTCCACTTCGTCGAGCGGCGAGATCCGCACCGACGTGTGCTCCGAGTGCCACCCGTTCTACACGGGCAAGCAGAAGATTCTGGACACCGGAGGCCGGGTGGCTCGCTTCGAGGCCCGCTTCGGCAAGGGCAAGGTCCAGGGCACGGCCGGCAAGGCCGCCAAGGCCGCCGACAAGAAGTAGCTGAAGATAAGCGCCCGTGTGCCCGTTGGGTGCGCGGGCGCTTTCGCTATGTTGTCCTGGGTACGGAGAAACGAAGTAACGAAAGGTCTTGATCTTTTTGTTTGACCGGCTGGGCGACCTGGCAGGCGAGCATGCGGAGCTAGAGCGTGCCCTTGCCGATCCCAGCGTGCACGCGAACGCGGATCAGGCGAAGACGCTGGCCAAGCGCTACGCGGAGCTGACCCCGATCGTCAACGCGTACCGCGAGTGGCAGCAGAACACCGGCGACGAAGAGGCCGCCCGTGAGCTGGCAGACGAGGACCCGGCGTTCACCGCCGAGGCCGACGAACTCGTCAAGCAGCGCGAGGAGATCGAGGAGCGGCTCACCAAGCTGCTCGTGCCGAAGGACCCGAACGACGAGCGGGACACGATCGTCGAGGTCAAGGCGGGCGAGGGCGGCGACGAGTCGGCGCTGTTCGCCGGCGACCTGCTGCGGATGTACCAGCGATACGCCGAGCGGCACGGGTGGAAGACGGAGATCATCGACTCCACCCTCACCGGGCTCGGCGGCGTCAAGGACGCGACGATGGCGGTCAAGGCGGGCAAGAGCGGTACCGGCGCCTGGTCACGGCTGAAGTACGAGGGCGGCGTACACCGGGTACAGCGGGTGCCGGTCACCGAGTCGCAGGGCCGCATCCACACCTCCGCCGCCGGCGTGCTGGTGACGCCGGAAGCGGATCCGGTGGAAGTGCAGGTCAACGATAACGACCTGCGGGTTGACGTGTACCGGTCCTCGGGGCCAGGCGGCCAGTCGGTCAACACGACCGACTCGGCCGTCCGCATCACCCACCTGCCCACCGGCATCGTGGTCTCCTGCCAGAACGAGAAGAGCCAGCTCCAGAACAAGGAGCAGGCGCTGCGGGTGCTGCGGTCACGGCTGCTTGCCGCGGCCGAGGCCGAGGCGGACGCCAAGGCCAGCGCCGAGCGCAAGGCCCAGGTGCGCACCGTGGACCGCTCCGAGCGGGTCCGCACGTACAACTTCCCTGAGAACCGCATCTCCGATCACCGGGTCGGCTACAAGGCGTACAACCTCGACCAGGTGATCGACGGCGACCTCGACTCGGTGATCGACGCGCTCGCCGCCGCCGATCTGGAAGCGAAGCTGGCGGAAGAGTGAACTCCTTCTTTCCTGTCCCGCGCCGCAGAGCACGGCGGGCCCCGACGTCAGGAAAAAAGGGGTTCTGAAATGACGCTGCTGCTTGATGAGATCGCGCTGGCCACGGCGCGGCTGGCGGAAGCCGGCGTGGATTCGCCGCGCGCCGACGCCGAGATCATCGCGGCTCACGTGCACAACGTCAAGCGCGGCGAGCTGCACAGCGTCCCCGACTCCGAGTTCGACGCCCGGTTCTGGGTCGACATCGGGCGCAGGGAAAACCGCGAGCCGCTGCAGCACATTACCGGGCAGGCGTACTTCAGGTACCTGGAGCTCGAAGTCGGTCCTGGCGTGTTCGTGCCCCGGCCGGAGACCGAGGTGATGACGGGGTGGGCGATCGACCGGCTGCGCGACATGAACGTCGCCGAGCCGGTCGTCGTGGACCTGGGCACCGGTTCGGGCGCCATCGCCCTGTCGATCGCCCAGGAGGTGCCCAGGGCGACCGTGCACGCGGTGGAGGGCGACCCGCTCGCCAGGAGCTGGGCAGAACGGAACATCACCAGGTACGTGGACGGCTACACGGCCGGCCGGGTGCTGCTGCACGCGGGGGACTTCGTGTCACCTGACCCGCACCGCGGCCTGGCCGCGCTGGCGGGCCTGGCCGGGGGCGTCGACCTGGTGGTATCCAACCCTCCGTACATCCCGTTCGGCTCGGTCGTACCGCCTGAGGTAGGGGAGTACGACCCGCCTGCCGCGCTGTGGAGCGGCGGGGACGGCCTTGAGGCGCTGCGGGCGGTGGAGCGGGTGGCCCGCTGGCTGCTGCGGCCAGGCGGGCTGGTGGTCGTCGAGCACGCGGACGTCCAGGGTGCCGCGGTGTTCTGGATCTTCGCCGAGGAAGCGGGCTGGCGGGATACCGCTAACCACAGGGACCTCGCGCGCAAAGACCGCTTCGTGACGGCATCCTGGCCCGGTGAATAAGAACTCAGCCTAGGATGGAACCGATGAGCGCTCGATATGACTGCGCTGACACGCAGCAGCGGGAAGACGGCCTGGTCGCGGCGGTATCCGCCGTGCAGGAGGGCCAGCTTGTGGTGCTCCCCACCGACACCGTCTACGGGGTGGGCGCGGACGCGTTCAACCCGGCCGCGGTGGCCGCGCTGCTCGCCGCCAAGGGCCGCGGCCGCAACATGCCCCCGCCCGTGCTCGTGGGCAGCGTGCGGGCGGCCGCGGCGCTGACCGAGTCGCTCGGCGCGTTCGGCCAGGACCTGATCGACGAGTTCTGGCCAGGACCGCTCACGCTGGTGTTCCGCGCGAGCTCAACGCTGCTGTGGGACCTGGGCGACACCGTCGGCACGGTCGCGGTCCGCATGCCGCTGCACCCGGTCGCGCTCGACTTGCTCCGCCGTACCGGCCCGATGGCGGTGTCCAGCGCCAACCGGCACAGCCTGCCGGCCGCCACGACCGCGGACGAGGCCCAGACGCAGCTGGGCGACGCGATCGCGGTCTACCTGGACGGCGGTCCCTGCGCCGACAACGTTCCCTCCACGATCCTCGACCTGACCGGCACGGTGCCGCGCATGCTCAGGGCCGGGGCGCTCTCGGTGGACGCGCTCAGGAAGGTCGTCCCCGTGATCGACCTGCCCGAGGCGCAAGGCGGCGACGCCGACGTCAGCCCGGCCGACCGCCGGGCCGCCGAGGCCATCGCCGCGGCCGAAGAGGCCCGCGCCGCCAACGCGGCTGAGGCAGCGAACGCGGCTGAGGCAGCGAACGCGGCCGGGCCAGCGAACGCGGCCGGGGAAGCCAGCGCCGCCGGGCAGGCCGAGCCGCACCCCCAGGCGGACGACCTCAGGCCCGACCAGCTACCAGGCGACTGACCACAGGCCGCCATGCGCGAGTATCTCTTCATCCTGATCATCGCGGCGGTGGTGACCTACCTGCTGACCCCGCTGGTACGGCGGGGTGCGGTCGCGATCAACGCGCAGCACACGCCGCGCACCCGGGACGTGCACAAGAAGCCGACGCCGCTGCTCGGCGGCCTGGCCATGTACGGGGGGCTGGTGGCCGGGCTGCTCGTCGCCGACCGGCTTAGCTACCTGCAGCAGGCCTTCCCGTCGTCGCACACGATCGTCGGGCTGCTGCTCGCGGGCGGCCTGCTGGTGATCGTCGGCGTCGTCGATGACAGGTGGGGACTCGGCGCCGTCTCCAAGCTGGCCGGCCAGATCGCGGCCGGCGGCATCGTGGTGTGGTCGGGTGCCTCGATCCCGTGGATCCCCTGGCCAGGCAGCTACGTGCTGCTCGAACCCGACCTCAGCTACACGGTGACGATCCTGCTCATCGTGGCCACGATCAACGCGGTGAACTTCATCGACGGCCTTGACGGCCTCGCGGCCGGCATCGTCGGCATCTCCGCGTTCGCTTACCTGATCTACTCGTACACGCTGACGAACTCAGTCGGCATCCCGTCCCAGTCGGTGCCGGCGGTGGCGGCGGCCGTGCTGGCCGGGATCTGCCTCGGCTTCCTGCCGCACAACTTCAACCCCGCGCGCATCTTCATGGGTGACACCGGGGCGATGCTGCTCGGCCTGCTGCTGGCCTACGGCCCGATCTCGTCGGCCGCCTCGCTTGACCAGAGCCTGCTTGTCAACTACTCGCAGGGTGCGCACCCGGTCAACCGGTTCCCGACCATCCTGCCGCTGCTGATTCCCGTCGCGATCTGGATCATCCCGTACACCGACATGCTGCTCGCGGTCGTCCGGCGGACGATGAAGGGCATGTCGCCGTTCGACGCGGACCGCCAGCACCTGCACCACCGGCTGCTCAACATGGGCCATTCGCACCGGTCGTCGGTGCTGCTGATGTACCTGTGGGCGTCGCTGTTCGCCGCCCTGGTGGTCGGCCTGTCCGCGGTGCGGATCAACCTGATCTGGTTCGCCGTAATCACCGCGGCCGCGATAGCGGCCCTGTTGCTGGCGACAGCACCCAAGCTCCGCCCGTGGCACGGCGGCGGCAAGCGCGGCCGGACCAGAGGAAGCCGCGACCGTTCTGACGACGCGCTGTCCGCTACCCCTGACCTCGCCGCGCCGGCCGCTGGGGCGGCACCGGGCGCACCGGCGGTCCGCTACGCCCGCGCCCCCGCAGAGCTGGGCCCGCCGCTCGGGCACAACGGCCAGTCCGCGGTGCACAACGGCCAGTCCGCGGTGCACAACGGTCAGCCTGTGGGAGGCAACGGTCAGCCTGTGGGAGGCAGCGGGCAATCGGCCGGGCACAACGGCCAGAACGGCCAGTTGACCGGGCCGAACGGGCAGCAAGCCGGGCAGAACGGCTACACCGCCGGGCAGAACGGGCATCAAGGCGGGCTGAACGGACGGAGCGGCGGCCGTCATTCCGGCGGTCAGCCGCGCTCCTGGGCCGCTGACCTGGCCGGCCAGAGCGGACCCGGCCGCCAGTCTCCGCAGGCCAGGCCGCCGCGCGGGTAGTACTGGCGATCTGCCGTTAATCTGCTGTAACCTGCGGGAACACCGCCCCAGCGGATGATGCCCTGATACGCGGGCTTTTGGGGACAGATCACTGTGACGCTCGCCTCAGGTTTGGGGAGGGGGCCCCTCGTGCCCCCCGGCGATAGTCATGTAAAGTCGTTAATCAGGTAAAGTTAAAGTCAAGAAGTTTGTGATACGCTTCACAAGCCTTCAGCTTTCCTCCAGGAGTCTGTCGATGATGACGTACTACGGCCGCGTTCTGCGGTGGTCGGTCCCGCTCACAAGCGTGGTTGCCGCCGTGGCCGTGGTCATCTGCGCGGTACTCGTTGGTTCTAAGGGCGCCTACGGCGCCCTCGTCGGTGTAGGCGTGGTCGCGGTCTTCTTCGCGATCAGCATCCTGATCGTCGGCCGGGCGGCCAAGGCCAACCCGATGGCGATGATGATCGCCGCGCTGGCCACGTTTGTCGGGAAGATCGTCGCCTTCATGATCGTGCTCGCCTTGCTGAGGCACTCCACGGCGTTCGACGGCAAGACGCTCGGCTTCACCGCGCTCGCCTGCATCCTCGCGTGGTCCTTCTCGCAGGTGCTCGTCGCGATGAAGCTCAACTTCCCGTACGTCGAACCGCACGGGCAGAGCTGAGGGCGTCAGACGTGGGCATGCGGAGCTATCGCCGTCCCGAGCGGGTCAGCGCGCTGCGGAGTTTCGCCGCCGCCGACGCCCTGGCGAAGGCGGACGACCAGATCAACAAGGGCACGGGCTACACCGTCCTCAGCTACCTGATCGCCGGCATGCTCGCCTACGGCGGTATCGGCTGGCTAATCGGCCACTACACGCATCTTTCACTGCTCTTTCCGGCCGGAATGCTGGTCGGGCTCGCAATCTCGGTCGGCTGGATCATCTACCGGTACGGCAGGCCGCACAAGCTGGGGACCCCCCTGAAGGGAGATGATCGGTGACCGGAGCTCTCGCGGCCACCAAGCCGGCAGTCTGCACCGTCGACAACTCGCACTTGTTTAACGGGTGCGGGTACCCGGCGCCAGGGTTGCAGGACTTTATTTTCAAGCCGATCTTTACCATCGGTTCCTGGGGCTTCACCAAGCCAGAGCTGCTCTGCATCCTCTGCGGCCTGATCGTGATCGGGTTCTTCTGGGCCGCTTTCCGCAAGCCCAGGATGGTTCCCGGCCGCACCCAGTCGCTGGGCGAGATGGGCATCCTCGCGGTGCGCGACCAGATCATCCGGCCGGCGCTCGGCCGGAAGGGCGACAGCTACCTGCCGTACCTCGCGTCACTGTTCTTCTTCATCCTGATCTGCAACTACATGGAACTGATCCCGTTCTTTCAGTTCCCGGTGATGTCGCGGATCGGTTTCGTTTACCCGCTCGCGATCATCATGTACGTGCTGTACTGGTACCAGGGCTTCAAGACCAAGGGATTCTTCGGGTACTTCAAGTCCTGGATCCCCGAGGCCCCCTGGCCGATCCTGATCATCCTGATCCCGGTCGAGGTACTCAAGTACGTCATCGTCCAGCCGGCCACCCTGGCCATCCGGTTGTTCGCCAACATGTTCGCCGGGCACCTGCTGCTGACCATCTTCATGCTCGCCACCTGGTACATGCTGAGCCCGTCGATCGGGATCCTGTACGCCGCCGGGTCGCTCTTCATGGTGTTCTTCGTTTTCCTGCTCGAGATCCTGGTCGGCCTCCTGCAGGCGTTCATCTTCACCACGCTGATCTCCACGTACATCGCGGACTCGCTGGAGTACGGGCACTGAGTCCCTCCGGCTGCACCAATCACCAGTTTCGAGCTCAACAGCCCGGCGGGGAGCTAGCCGCCGGACCGAACGCAAAGGAAAATCAATGATCGACGCGACCATCCTCGCCGCGACCACCCAGACGATCGACATCCAGCGCCTTGGTGCGCTCGGGTACGGTCTTGCTGCCATCGGCCCCGGCATCGGCATCGGCCTGGTCTTCGGGCACGCCATCGAGGCCATGGCCCGCCAGCCTGAGGCAGCCGGCCGTATCACCCTGTACATGTGGATCGGCTTCGCGCTGACCGAGGCGCTGGCCCTGATCGGCCTCGTGGCGCCGTTCATCTTCGCGTCCTGAGCACCGAGCAGGCTACGGACAGGCCACAGGTAAAGGAGAGGCCATCATGATCTATCTAGCGGATGCGACTTCGCAGGACCCGCTAGTTCCGACCTGGCCCGAGCTGATCATCGGCACCATCGTCTTCGTGGTCGTGTTCGGGATCCTTGGCAAGATGCTGCTGCCGCGGATCCAAAAGACGCTCGCAGAGCGCGAGGATCAGATCCAGGGCGGACTCAACCGGGCCGACGAGGCGCAGGAAGAGGCGCAGGCGGTGCTCGCGCAGTACCGCGCGCAGCTCGACGACGCGCGGCAGGAAGCCTCGCGGATGCGCGAGGAAGCTCGCGAGCAGGGCGCTCAGATCATCGCCGAAATGCGCGAACGGGCCGAAGCCGAGGCGCGGCGGATCACCGAGGCCGCCCAGTCTCAGATCGAGGCCGAGCGGCAGCAGGCCCTGATCTCGCTGCGGGCCCAGGTGGGCACGCTGGCGACCGATCTCGCCGGCCGTATCGTCGGCGAGTCGCTGACCGACCAGGCGCGGCAGAGCCGGATGGTCGACCGGTTCCTCGACGGTCTCGAGGCGGAGACCGACCGGACCGGGGCAGCTCAGTAATGCGCGGCGCCAGCAGGGCATCCTACGCCCAGCTCAGGGACCGGCTCGCCGCGGTGGCGACCGGGCCGAGGAACTCGGCGGAGATCGGCGACCAGCTCTTTTCTGTCGTCCGCCTGCTCGACTCCGAGCACGGGCTGCGCCGGGCACTGGCTGACGCCACGAAGCCGGCGGATGAGAAGTCCGCTGTGGTCAGGCGCCTGCTGCACGGCAAGGTGTCCACGGCGACCGAGGGACTGGTCGCCGACGCCGCCGCGGCGCGCTGGGCGAGCTCAGGCGACTTCGCCGACGCCCTCGAGCAGCTGGCGATCGAGGCGCTGACGGCGGCCGCGCAGCACGCCGGCACGCTCGACGACCTCGAGGACGACCTGTTCAGGTTCGCCCGCCTGGTCTCCGGGCAGGCTGGCCTGCGGCTGGCGCTGATCGGGGCGACGAGCCCTGAGGCGAAGGCGTCGCTGCTGTCCGATCTTCTTTCCGACAAGATCAGCGGGCCCTCGCTCAGCCTGATCACCCAGGTGCTGACCCACCCGCGCGGGCGCTCGCCGCAGGCGGCGCTCGACCTGGCGGCTAGCATCGCCGCCCGGCGGCGCGAGCAGCTCATCGCCGTCGTGCGGGTCGCCACGGAGCTGTCCGCCGCGCAGCGGCAGCGGCTTCACCGCACTCTTACCGAGGCCTACGGCCAGGGAATTCACGTCAATATCGTGCACGATCCGGCGGTCGTGGGCGGCTTGTCCGTCCAGGTCGGTGATGAGCTGATAGACGGGACCGCGGCCACCCGCCTTGCCGAGGTCCGCCGCAGGCTCGCGGGCTGAGCCGCCCGGGCTGCCCGGCCCGGCAGGACGCCCCCACAGGGCCTGACCCTAAACGCGACTTATATTCACGAACGGAATGAGGAAGATGGCGGAGCTGACTATCCGGCCCGATGAGATCCGTGACGCGCTGGCACGGTTCGTCGACGAGTACGAGCCCACGGACGCCACACGCGAAGAGATCGGCACGGTCACCGAGTGCGGCGACGGCATCGCGCGGGTCGAGGGTCTCCCCTCGGCCATGGCGAACGAGCTGCTTGAGTTTGAGAACGGCGTACGCGGCCTCGCGCTGAACCTGGACATCCGCGAGATCGGTGTCGTTGTCCTCGGCGAGTTCTCCGAGATCGAAGAGGGCCAGACGGTCAAGCGGACCGGCGAGATCCTTTCGGTCCCGGTCGGCGACGGGTTCCTCGGCCGCATGGTCGGCGCCCTCGGCGAGCCGCTCGACGGCCTTGGCCCGATCGCGGACACCACCGAGCGCGCCCTGGAGATCCAGGCGCCGACCGTGGTGCAGCGGCAGCCGGTCAAGGAGCCCATGCAGACCGGCATCAAGGCCATCGACGCGATGACCGCGATCGGCCGCGGTCAGCGGCAGCTGATCATCGGTGACCGGCAGACTGGCAAGACCGCGATCGCGATCGACACGATCATCAACCAGAAGGCCAACTGGGAGTCGGGCGACCCGACCAAGCAGGTGCGCTGCGTCTACGTCGCCGTCGGCCAGAAGGGCTCGACGATCGCCGGCATCAAGCAGGCGCTCGAAGAGGCCGGGGCGATGGAGTACACCACCATCGTCGCCGCGCCCGCCTCCGACCCGGCAGGCTACAAGTACATCTCGCCCTACACCGGCTCCGCCATCGGCCAGCACTGGATGTACCAGGGCAAGCACGTGCTGATCGTCTTCGACGACCTGTCCAAGCAGGCCGAGGCGTACCGCGCGATCTCGCTGCTGCTGCGCCGCCCGCCGGGCCGCGAGGCCTACCCGGG
>DASYAD010000108.1:0-4042 GCA_036501515.1 Trebonia sp.
AGGGCGATCGCCCCGCCGCTGGGATTGACGCGGGCCGGATCGGCGCCGGTCTCGGCCAGCCAGGCCAGGGGAACGCTGGCGAACGCCTCGTTCACCTCGAAGGCCCCGATGTCACCGATGCCGAGTCCCGCGCGGCCGAGCACCCGCTCGGTGGCGCTGATCGGGCCGGTCAGCATGAGCACGGGATCGACGGCGGTGAGGGCGAAGCTGTGGAACCGGGCCAGCGGCGCAAGGCCGAGCTCGTGCGCACGCCCGGCCGTCATGATCAGTACCGCGGCCGCGCCGTCGGACATCTGCGAGGAGTTGCCCGCGGTGATGACGCCATCCGCGGCGAAAACGGTGCGCAGCTTGGCCATCGACCCGAGGTCACCATCGCGCCGGATGCCTTCGTCCGCCGTGATCATCGCGCCGTCAGCGCCGGTGACCGGGACGATCTCGGTGCTGAACCGCCCGGCGTCGGTGGCTCGCGCGGCGCGGGCGTGCGACTCCAGGCTGTACTCGTCGAGCTCGGCCCGCGTGAGCGACCATTTCGCCGCGACCAGCTCGGCCGCAGTTCCCTGGGCGAAATCGGTTTCCCCGTACCGGCTCGCGATCAGCGGGCCGCGGGCCTGGCCATGGCCGCTGGTGCGGGTCGCGCCCATGGGGACACGCGACATCGACTCCACCCCGCCCGCGACCACGACGTCGCACTGGCCGGACAGCACCGCGGCCGCGGCGAAGTGGAGCGCCTGCTGGGAAGAACCGCAGGCGCGGTCGATGGTGGTGCCGGGAACGGTGTCCGGCCAGCCCGCCGCCAGCACCGTCCAGCGGCCGATGTTCGAGGACTGCTCACCGATCGTGGTCACGCAGCCCCACACGACGTCCTCGACCAGGGCCGGCGCGATGCCGGTCCGCTCGGCCAGCGCGGTGAGTACGGCCGCCCCCGAGGTCGACCGGGTGCCAGTGGGACAGCACGCCGCCGCGCCGGCCGACCGGTGTCCGGACCGCGTCGACGATCACCGCCTCGCGTGGGCGGCTCATCGGGGGCTCATCCGCAGTGCGCCGTCCAGCCGGATCGTCTCACCATTGAGCATCGGGTTCGCGAGGATGTGCAACGCCAGGGCGGCGTACTCTTCCGGCTGCCCCAGGCGGCTCGGGTGCGGTACCTCGGCCGCCAGGCCGGCCACGATGTCGTCCGGCAGCTGGCCGAGCAGTGGCGTGTCGAAGGTGCCGGGCGCGATCGTGCAGACCCGAATCAGCTTCCGGGCCAGGTCCCGCGCCGCGGGCAGGGTCATGCCGACGACACCGTTCTTCGACGCCGCGTAGTGCACCTGCCCGATGCGGCCGTCGTAGGCCGCCGTCGAGGACGTCAGCACGCACACTCCGCGCTCACCGTCGACGGGCTCGCGCCGGGCCATGCTGGCGGCGGCGAAGCGCAGTACGTTGAAGGTGCCGACCAGGTTGATCCGGACAAGCCGCTCGAAAGTCTCCAGGCTGCCGGGGTTGCCGTCGCGATCCACGAGCCGCAGCGGGCCGCCGACTCCGGCGGTGTGGACCAGGATCCGCAGACCCCCGTAGGCGTCGTCAGCGCGCTGGACCGCGGTGCCGGCAGCCTCGGGGTCGGTAACGTCGCCCGCGACGAACTCGACGTCGGGGCCCAGTTCCTTCGCGATCTCCGCTCCCGCGGAACCGGGAAGATCGAGGATCACCACGCGCGCGCCCTCGGCCAGCAGCGCGTGCACGGTGGCCAGTCCCAGTCCGGACGCGCCGCCGCTCACCAGAGCAGCCTTGGATTTTGCCTGCATCAGGGGGTCCTTTGCTTGACGGCGGCCCGTGAGCCACCGGGGTCATGGTCCATGCTCAGCCGGTCAGGCGTAGGCGCCGCCGTCGACGAAGTAGTCGCCGCCGGTGCAGAACGAGCTCTCGTCGCTGGCCAGGAACAGCACCCTGTGCGCGGCCTCGGAAGCGCTTCCCCACCGCTTGAGCGGGGTGCTGGCCGCACTGGCCGTGCGGAATTCGGGACGGATGCGCAGGCTCGACGGGGTGTCGATGTTGCCGGGCAGTACGGCGTTGACCCGGATGCCGTGGTCGGCCAGTTCCAGCGCGGCGGCCCGGGTCATACCGCGGACCGCGAACTTGGTCGAGTTGTAGGCCAGGCCGTGACTCTGACCCTTCACCCCGGCGACGCTGGAGATGTTGACGATCGATCCCCGGCCGGCCGCCTTCATCGCGGGCACGACCGCGCGCATGCCCAGGAACGGCCCGATCTGGTTGAGGCGGATCGACCGCATGTAGTTCTCGGCGGTCTCCTTCTCCAGGCTGCGGGACCGGTACAGACCAGCGTTGTTGATCAGGACGTCGATCGTGCCCCACCGCGACACGGTGTCTCCGGCGACGGCCTCCCAGGCGGACTCGTCGGTGACGTCGAGGTGGCGGTAGACCGCGCTCTCACCCAGCCGGGCGGCGAGCGCCTCGCCGTCCGCGTCGGAGATATCGGCGATGACGACGTGCGCTCCCTCGGCCACGAACAGCTCGGCCTCGGCGGCACCCTGGCCCTGGGAACCACCGGTGACGATCGCTACCTTGCCGTTCAATCGGCTCACGTGAGTCCTCCATCAGGTGCCGTACCGGACAGCCGCTCGGCCGCCCAGACCCGCAGTTCACGCTTGAGCAGCTTCGCGTTCGCACTGCGGGGCAGCGGATCGGTGCGGGTGAGCACGGCCCGGGGACGCTTGTAGGACGCGAGCTGCTCGCCGCAGGCGGTGAACACCGCGTCCCGGCTGAACAGGGTCCCGTCGGTGACGACGACCGCCACCGGCGCCTCACCGAAGCGCTCGTCCGGCACGCCCACGACCGCGGCCTCGGCCACGCCGGGCAGCCGGTGCAAGACGTCCTCGATCTCCTTGGGATACACGTTGAGGCCACCCGAGATGATCATGTCTTTGGTCCGGCCGACAATGGCGACGAATCCCTCCCGGTCGAGCTCGGCGAGGTCCCCGGTATGCAGCCAGCCGTCCCGGAAGGCCTCCGCGGTCTGCTCGGGGCGGTTGAAGTAGCCGCGCATCGACGACAGCGAGCGGATGAGCAGCTCACCCCGGCCGGACGAGCGGATGACGCCGGTGTCATCGCGGACGGCCAGGTCGGTGAACATCAGCGCCCGGCCGGCGCCGCCCTCGTGCGTGGCCACTTCGTCCGGGGCGAGCACGGTCGCGATCGTGGGGAACTCCGACAGCCCGTATCCCTGGCAGATGGCCACGTCGGGCATCGCCCGGGTGCATGCGTCGAGCACGGCCCGGGGCACCGGCTCGGATCCTGTGACCACCCAGCGCAGCGTGCTCGCGTTGAGCCGGCCCGTAAGATCCGGGCGCGCGATCAGCGTGCGGAGCAGACTCGGCACCAGCATGACGTGGGTGATGTCGTGGTCGGCCAGCATCGAGACGATGTTGGCGGCGGTCGCGCCGCCGATGCGGCGGATCTCGCTGTAGCCGCCGATCCAGAGCAGGGCCAGCATGACGTTGTGAAAGCCAGCCGCCCACGACAGCGATGGGATGACGGCGTAGCGAAGGTCGCTGGTGAGGCCCAGGGTGACCAGCTGGCCCGCGGCGTTCCACAGCACGCCGTCGTGGGTGTGCTCGGCCGCCTTCGGCAGCCCGGTCGTCCCCGAGCTGTAGTACAGGATGAAGGTGTCGCCGCTGTCCGGGCCGCGGACCTCAGCGTCAGCGTCACCCGCGGCGAGCAGTGCGGCGTAATCCACGCTGGGCCGGCCGGCGGGAGCGGTGGCCGTGCCCACCGTCACGATCAGGCCGAACGCCGCGTCGAGCCGGGCGGGGGGCTGCTCGGCAATCTCGTCCATCACCAGGCAGCGGGCGCCGCTGTCGGCGCAGACGTGGGCGATTTCCGGTCCCGTCAGCAGGACGTTGATCGGCACGCAGATCGCGCCCAGCGCGGCCAGCCCGAACAGCACCTCGACCCATTCGAGGCGGTTGCCGAGCATGACCGCCACCCGGTCGCCCGGCTGGACGTCGTGGGCGGCCAGGCCGCGGGCGACCGCCAGTGACCGATC
>DASYAD010000109.1:0-11076 GCA_036501515.1 Trebonia sp.
ACACCGCGGAACCCGCCAGTCATACCCGACCTAACAAAGTACTACTAGGCGTCTGGCGCGGTGCAATGTGTTATCTGTGATCCAGGTCCGGTACGAGCTGCCGACACGCTTCGTGATTCCTGCTGGTAACGCGTGCGGTCCATTGACCCTGATCGCGCCTTCGGCGTCCCGGGCTTACGGATTGAGAGCGCTGGCCGGGGTTGCATCTGGTACCTGGGTACAGGTTTACCGTGGGGACATGAAGACGAACGATCAGGCATGGGTGCCGCAGGCGTGCACCCTGCCCGCTGCGGAGCGCCCACTGCGGGTCGCCGAGTTCGACGAGTTGTTCGCGATGGCGCTGCGCGGTCAGCAGCGGGTGGCCCCCACTCTCCTGCGGTGGCGGCTGGACCCGGCCGCCGAGCCCGCGGCCCGCGACCTGGCCGACCGGGAGGCTGGGTGCTGCTCGGTTTTCACCTTCACCTTCGCCCCGGTCGGGAACGACGTGCAGGTCGACGTTGAGGTGCCGGCCGCGTCCGCCGGCGTTCTGGACGCGCTCGCGCAGCGGGCTGCCGCCAGGATGCGCTCGTGAGCGGGCTGCGCAGCAGCCAGGTCGCAGCCGCGGCCGGGGTGAACCAGCAGACGCTGCGCTACTACGAACGCCGTGGCCTGCTCGCCGAGCCGGAGCGCAGCCCGGGCGGACACCGGCTCTACCCGGCCGGGGCGGTCACCGTGCTGCGGGTTGTCAAGGCGGCGCAGCGGCTCGGATTTACGCTCGACGAGGTCACCGGCCTGCTCGAGGTCTGCCGGCACCGTCACGGCCGCCCCGATGCCGGGCTGCAAGCCCGTGCGCAGGCCAAGCTGGCCGAGGTGGAGGCAAAGATCACCGACCTGCAGGCCATCGCCGACACGCTGCGCGCGGCCGTGCAGGCCGGCTGCGACGACCTGGTCACCTGCGCGGGGGAACCGTGCTGCCCGATCCCGTTCGACGCAATCGCCGGAGGCCCGGATACCGCCGCATGCTGACCCCGCCCCGCCGAGCGCTGCCGCCGGGGCGGCCAGCCTCGCTGGCCTACGCCGCGTGCCGCGTCATCCCGCTGCTGCTGGCCGGCAGGCTGGATCCCGGCGAGGTCACCCGCCAGACGGGGTGAGTGGCATCGCTGACCGCGGCGTTCACCGCGCTGTACGCCGGCCCGGTCGCCGTTGCCGCATACCTCCGGTGAGGCAGGCCGATGTCTCACAAGTGGATGAGGGCGCGCGGCCGCGGCATGCCCGGCAAGCCGTTCTGGGCTGGAACCGCGGCCAGCCACCAACTGTGGCGCGGGCTACGTCCTGGGTGACCTGATCGCCGAATGGGTCGTCTTCGGTGCCGGCTGCAACTGGCCGGGTTCGCGCTCCCAGTGGAATACCCCTTGTTCCAGTACTTCGTCATCGCGCCGATGCGCCATCTGGCGTTCGGGGAGGGGCTGAAACTCGCGGCCCAGGCGGACTTCCTGGCGCTTTCTGCCTTCGAGATCGGGCTGTTCGGGTGGATGGCGATCATGCAGCTCGTCTTGTTCCCCCATCTCCCCGCCGACAGCCGGGCGGCGCGGGATGTGTTCACCTCATCATCGGGAGTGCCTGCACCGCGTGGTCTTGGATGTGGGCGATAACCGTGTCCAGTGCAGCTTCGAGAGCGTCGGTGCTGCACTGGGCCTGGGCGAGAATCAGCCCGCCCTGCACGGCGGCCAGCAAGGCGAGGGCAAGCCGGGCTGGGTCGGCCCCGGGAGGCAGAGCGCCATTGGCGGCCATGGCGGTCAGACCAGACCGGATCGCCTCGGACCAGGCGGTGAAGCTGGCGGCCAGGGCGTCGCGGGCCCACGGGTGGTCGTCGGACAGTTCGCTGGACAGGCTGCCCAGCGGGCAGCCGCCGGCGACCTTGTCCTGCTGCGCCGCGTCGACCACGACGTCACGCCACGCGCGGAGGGCGACGGGGCTGTCCAGCCTGGCCAAGGACGGTGCCTGGTTAGACAGGATCGCCTCAGTCTGGAACGCGATGACGGCCCGGGTGAGGTCGTCCTTGTCGGCGAAGTAGTGGTAGATCTGCGACGAGCTGACCCCGGCGGCGTCGCGGACGGCCGGGGTGCTGGTGCCGGCCACCCCATGGCGGTACATGAGGTCGGCAGCCGCGGCAACGATCCGGTCTCGCGTTGCGCGGCCCTTCTTCGTGCTCGGCGTGTCCTGTCGCAGCATCTGGTCACCTGCCTCCAGATTGGATTTGACTATCTAATTCTACCTTGCCAAGATTGGATAGATTGATCCAATCCTGTGGAGGGCAGAGATGAGTTCCGAGTTGACGACCGTGCTGGTTACCGGCGGGACCTCGGGCATCGGCCGGGCGACCGCGCAGCTGTTCGGCCGCCGCGGCGCGAAGGTGATCGTCAGCGGCCGTGACGAGGTCCGCGGCCGGGAGGTCGCCGCCGAGACCGGCGGGTGCTTCATCCGCGCGGACCTGGCCTCACCGCAGGACGTGCGGCGGCTGGCCGCCGAGGCCGGCGAGGTGGACGTGCTGGTCAACAACGCCGGGTTCTGCGAGCTAGGTCGGACTGCCGAGACCACCGAGGCGGGCTTCGACGCGATGGCCGCGGTGAACTTCCGCGCGCCGTTCTTCCTGACCGCGGCGCTCGCCCCGCAGATGGCGGCGCGCGGCCGCGGAGCGATCGTGAACGTCTCGACCATGGTCGCTGCGCGGGGAGCCGCGGGCATGGCCGCCTACGGGGCGGGCAAAGCGGCGCTGGAGTCGCTGACGCGCTCGTGGGCAGCCGAGTTCGGACCCGCCGGCGTGCGCGTCAACGCCGTCGCCCTCGGCCCCAGCCGCGCCGAGGTCACCAAAAGCGTGGGCGGCATGCTCGACACGCTCGCCGCTGCCAGCCCCCTGGGACGCCCGAACGAACCGGACGAGGTCGCCCGCGTGATCGCCTACCTCGCCAGCGAGGACGCCCGCCCGGTCACCGGGGCGGTCCTCGCCGTCGATGCCGGCCGCGCCGCCACCCTCTGATCGCCCACGTCCAGCTAACCGAAGGAGACAAAATGATCTTGGTTACCGGCGCGACCGGCAACGTCGGGTCAGCGGCGATCCGGCTGCTCGCCGCACGGCACCACCCCGTGCGGGCGCTGGTCCGCGACCCGTCCCGTGCGCCGCACCGCAACGTCGAGATCGTCATCGGCGATTTCGACCGCCCGGACACGCTGGACGCGGCCATGCGCGGCATCGATACGGTCCTGCTGGTCAGCCCGGCTGTGCCCGCCCAGGAGATCGCGGTCATCGACAGCGCCGTCCGCCAGGGCGCGACCCACGTCGTCAAGATCACCAGCAAGGCCTCGGCTGACTCCCCCGTCGACCGGCGGCGCGGCCAGGCGCAGATCGAGGCCCACCTGGAGACCACCGGTCTCGCGTACACGCTGCTCCGGTCGAACGCCTACATGCAGAACCTGCTCGCCCTGGCAGCGATGATCAGGCAGACGGGCGGTTTCGTGATGTCGGCCGGCGACGGACGGGTCGGCATGATCGACGCCCGCGACGTCGCCGCTGTCGCCGCGGCCGTGGCCGCCGCGCCGAAGGAACACGCCGGCCAGACGTACTGGCTAACCGGTCCCAGCCTGATCTCATACGCCGACGTCGCCAGGGAACTGTCCGCCGCACTTGGACACGCGGTCGGCTACCGCCGGATCAGCCCCGCTGAGCACCGCGCCGCGATGATCGCCGCAGGTGTCCCGGAGGCCGTCGCGACCTCCAACGCCCAGGCATTCAGACTGATCGCCGAAGGCGATGCAGCCTGGCTGTCTGACGACGTGAAATCAATCACCGGCACCGCGCCGCGTCCCCTGCGCAGCTTCATCACCGATCACATCACGGCGTTTACCTGAGTCCGGGAGCCACGACTGGCGGCCCACGTCGTACCGGCGGCACGCCCCTCGCCCGGGAGCGGAGCTGCGAGCCCTCTGCGATGACTACCCAGCCATCGCGCGCCGGCGACCGGCCCCCGGTGCTCGTCGCAAGCAGAGGCCGAAGGCACTGCCTGCGTGCAGGCGACGGCACAGCTGCATGTCTACACCGAGCACCTCCTCACCGGCCGTGACCCCGAGGACCAGTTTCCCGGCAACGCCGCGCACCTGCGCGCGCCGGTTTCCGCACCGGGCCGGCCCCGGCCGTCCCTGGGTCCTGGCCGGTTTCGCGGTTGGCAGGAGCAGCCGGGTGATCTAGGCTCGTTGTCAGGTGAGCCGGGAAGCCTGGTCGGCACGGTAGCAGCAGTCTCTACTCGTGCACCAGGAGCGCGCCATGAGCATCCCTGACCAGTTCCCCCGCCGCTTTTCCCGCGCCGTGCCGGCCAACGCCGCCCCGCCGGATGCCGCCATAGGTGACGGCGCGGCCGGCACCCGGGATGTCGTGGCGGCTCCGCGGAGCTGGCCGTGGCGGCGGGCCGCGCTGCTGGCCTCGATCGCGGCGCAGTCTACGGGCGCGACGGGCTGCCGGTGCTGTCGGCGGACGGGCACCGCGTGGAAGGCTGGGTCACCGGCGCGGGCGTGCTGCGCGCCCTCGACCGGCAGATCACGAGCAGCCAGGCCGATACCATCCAAGCGCAGGCCGCCGCCGACTGGGAGCACGGCGACGCGGAGGCCGTGACCGGGCACCCGACGGCCCCGCTGCCGGGCTACCAGGTCATCGAGATCACCGTGACCGGGGACTCGCCGGCCGCAGGACGGAAACTGGGCGACGTTGCCTGGCCGCCGGCCGGCACCCCCGTGGCCGTGCAGCAGGGCCGCCGCCTCCGCCCGCCGGACCGCCAACTCACCCTGTCGGCCGGCGACCGGGTCAGCCTGCTGATCCCGGCCCCGCAAGGCTCACACCCCGCGCACCCAGACGGCAGCGGCTGCGGCCCTACTGCCAGCCGCGAAGCGAGCAGCGGAAGCGACGGCACCTAAAGGAGAGTGGAATTGCCATTGCCATTGGAATACTTGCCGCCGTGCTGGGGCTCCTGTTCGGTACCGCAGCCATCGTCATCCCCCGGATGGTGACCCGCCATAACCGCCCCGAGGATCACCCGGACTCGCTGGCCTACCTGGCGAGCACCGGCCGGTCAGCGGAGGAAATCGTCCAGGGCAACCACAGCTTGCAGGCCGGGCCGGACAACGATGCCGGGCCTCGGCGTGCGGGCGGCACGGACACCGGCAAACCGGGCCAGTCCGCACTTGGGTGACGGCGGGCTGAGACGAGGCGATGGCTGTCCCGCCAGCTTGGACGTCACCGCCGCGGGCGGGTGACGCGGCCGGGCACTGCCCCGGGTCGCCTCCACCTGGCCTGGCCACCGGGCAGGGAGGCTGGTGGCCTGGGCCGTGGCCAGCCTGAGATTACTGGGAGGAGACCAGTGCCTACGCAAACGTCGTCACCGGTCGCCGCCGCCCGGGCCGCCCGTCTCTTGCGGGCCCGCTGGATCGTCCGCGCGCCGGTCTGGCTGTACCGGGCGCGGCTGGGGTTCGTGTTCGGGTCACGGCTGCTGATGCTCGAGCACACCGGCCGCAAGACCAGCGTCCGCCGGTACGTCATCCTGGAGGCCGTCGATCACCCGGACCCGGGCACCTACGTCGTGGCCGCCGGCTTCGGCGACCGCGCCCGGTGGCTCCGCAGCGTCCGGGCCAGCCCCCGCGTCCGCGTCTATACCGGTTTCCGCTGCCAGGTCCCGGCCACGGCACGCCCGATGACCAGCGAAGAGACAGCAGCGGCGCTCACCGCCTACGCCCGCAGGCACCCGCGATCGTGGGCCGCGCTCAAGCCGGTCTTCGAGACCACCTTGGGCGCCCGGATCGACAGCGACGGAACCAGCCTGCCCCTGATCGCGCTGGATCTGGTCGGCCAGCGCCCCGGCGGGACACCCTAGCCAGCCAGGGCGCGGTCGGCTCCGCGCCAGTGGCGGGCAGTCGTCCTGGTGCGGTGCCGGGGCTGGCCCGTTAGGCCCGCCTGGTATAGAGGTACCCGGTGAGCGGGGCGAAGACGGCGAGGAGGGCCCCGGCGGCGAGCAGCACCCAGGCGACCTGGCCGGTCGCCGGGTGACCGGACAGCAGGCCGCGCTCGGCGGTGACCAGATGGCTGACCGGGTTGACGCGGATGAAGGCCTGCAGCCAGCCGGGCATGGTGGTCGGCTGGACGAACACGTTGCTGGCCAGGGTGAGCGGGAACAGCACCACGGTGCCGGCGCTCATCACCGCCTGCGGGGTGCGCAGTGCCAGGCCGAGCGCGGTCCACGCCCAGGACAGGCACAGCGCGAACGCCAGCAGCAGCCCGGTCCCGGCAAGCACGCCGGACACACCGCCGGGCGGCCGGTAGACCATGATCACGCCGAGGACGGTGACGAGCCCGGCGGCGATCAGGTAGCGGGCCACGTCGCCGAGGACCGCCCCGGCGACCGGCGCGGGGCGCCAGACGGGAAGGGACCGGAACCGGCCGGTGCCGTCGCAGCGGCGCGCGGTGTCTGCGGCCGTACCCGGCGGTAGCCTGTCGGACGTGGAATGTGCCCGGCTGACGGCGAAGGACCTGGACGAGGAGTCGTCGGCCTGGCTGCGCCGCCTGGGCGCCGCCGGCGGCGGCGAGCGGCAGGCGGCCGAGCGCGAGCTGCACGCGCGGCTGGTCCGCATCGCGCTGGCCGAGGTCCGGCGCCGGTCGGCCCGCACCCCGGTAACCGGGCCGGAGCTCGACGACGTCGCGCACCAGGCTGCCGACGACGCCATGCTCGCGATCCTGGCCAAGCTCGGCGACTTCCGCGGCGAGAGCAGGTTCACCACCTGGGCGTACCGGTTCGTCATCCTGGAAGTCTCGGCCAAGCTCGGCCGCCACTACTGGCGCAACCCGCCGGTCGCCCTGGACGCCGGGCAGTGGGAGCGGCTCCCGGACCGGTTCGGGATTGACCCGGCCCGGCACGCCGAGGCGGCGGGCATGCTGGCCGAGGTGCGCCGGGTCGTGGACGAGGAGCTGACCGCGCACCAGCGGCGGGTCTTCACGGCGATCGTGGTGGACGAGGTGCCGCTGGACGCGCTGGCTGCCCGGCTTGGCCTGCGGCGTAATGCTGTTTACAAGGTGATTTTCGACGCGCGGCGTAAGATCCGCCGGGCGCTGGTCGCTAATGGGTACCTGGACGAGGCGGGCGGGGAGCGATGAGCGATCTGGAGCGACTGGAGCGGTTCCTGCGGACCGACCCGCGCGACGTCGGCTGCGACGAGGCGATGGCCATCTTGCATGTCTACGTTGACCTTGTGGCCGCCGGCGAGGACGCGGCCGGGCGCTACCCCGGGGTGGCCGCCCACCTGCGGGCCTGCGGCCCGTGCGGGGAGGACTTCAACGGGCTCCTCCTTGCGGTCAGCGACGGCTAGCGCGACGGATTGCACGAGGAGGCGCGGTGGACGGCCGCGAGGTACTGGCGTTCGACCTGTACGGGACGCTGGTTGACCCGATCGCCATCGCCGGCGAGCTCGGCCGGGTTCTCGGCGAATCCGTCGTCGCCGAGGCGGCCGGGCTGTGGCGGGGCAAGCAGCTGGAGTACTCGTTCCGGCTTACCGCGATGGGCCGTTACGAGGACTTCGGCTGGGTGACGGCCCGCGCGCTTGGCTTCGCCCTCGCCGCCGTCGGGGCGCGCCTGCCGGAGGGGGAGACCGAGCGGCTGGTCGAGCTCTATGACCATCTGCGGCCGTTCCCGGATGCCGTCCCCGCGCTGCGGGCGCTTTCCGGCTTGGGGTACGAGCTTGCGGTGCTGTCCAACGGGACGCCCGCGATGATCGGGAACTGCCTTGCCAACAGCGGCCTGGGGGAGTTCTTCAGCCAGCGGATCAGCGTCGATGAGGTCCGCGTGTTCAAGCCGTCGCCCGTGGTGTACCGGCACGCGGCCGGGCGGCTGTCTCGGCCGGCCGGGCAGGTCCGGCTGGTCACCAGCAACGCGTTCGACTGTGTCGGGGCCGGCGCCGCGGGGATGCGCACGGCCTGGGTGAACCGCTCCGCCGCCCCGTTCGACACGATCGGCCAGCCGCCGGACCTTACCGTGCCCGCCCTCGACCGGCTGCCCGCGGCGCTGGCCGGCTGACGCCGGCAGTCGGTGCCGCCCCAGCCCGCCGAAGCCGTCGCTGTCACCCGACGAGGTGGCATCCACGCCGGCCGGGCGTCACGCGTCGGCCGGGGCGGTGCTGACGTCCCAGACGGCCCCGGTGTCATCGCCGGCCAGGCGGGTGAGCAGCACGGCGACGGAGTGCTCGGGGGTGATCAGGGTGCCCTCGGCGTAGTTCCTGTTGAACCGCTCGTGCAGGCCGGCGCCGATGCGCCCGGGGTCCTGCCGGCGGATCCAGGCCTGCATCGCGGTGTCGACCCCGCCCGGCCGGTAGGCGTTGACGGTCACGCCGGTGCCGCGCAGTTCGGCGGCCAGGTTCACGGTGTGCGCTTCAAGGGCGGCCTTCGTGGTGACGTAAGCGTTGCCGCGGACCATTCCGGCCGGGTTGGCGACGATACCGCTCGAGACGTTGACGACCCGGCCCCAGCCGGCCTCCAGCATCCCGGGCAGCACGGCGGCGGTGAGCGCGGCCGGCGCTACGACGTTGACCTCGAACGCTAGCCGCAGGTCCTCGGCTTTGATGCCGGCGGTGGGGCCGAGCGGCTCGACCGTGGCCGCGTTGTTGACCAGGATGTCGACGCGGCCCGCCGCGAGCGCCGCCGCCACAGCCTGGCTGCGGTCTTCCTCGTCCGCCAGGTCGGCGGGCAGCACGCTGACCCGCCCCGCGGGCACTCCCCGTTCGCGCAGCAGGGCGCGGGTTTCCTCCAGCTGCGCGGGGGTGCGCGCGAGCAGGACGACGCGGGCGCCCGCGTCGCCGAGCCCGAGCGCGGCGGCCCGGCCGATGCCGCGCCCGGCCCCGGTGACCAGTGTGGTCTTGCCTGCGAAGTCAGTTGCCACTGCGGTCTCCTCAGTTCCTCGACGGTGCGAACGTGACGCCATGGAGTCAGCCGCATCCGTTCGGACGAATGGTCTTGAGCCTTTATTCGCTCGTTAGCGGCGCGCGGCGGCGGTGTCTTACCGGGGAGCGCAACGCGAGATTCACCGGTAAGAACCCGGGCGCGGGCGACGCCTACCTGCTAGGCGGTTCCGTCCGGCTCCGCCGCGAGTGACTCCGAAGGAGAACCGAGATGCCCCTGCTCAACCCCGGCGACCCGTTTCCGCGGCTGACGATCGACACCAGCGACGGGCAGGCCCTCACCCTCCCGGATGCGTTCGCCGGCGAGTTCGCCGTCGTGCTGTTCTACCGGGGCGCCTGGTGCCCGTACTGCAACGCGCAGCTGCGCGCCTTCGAACGGGCCAGCCAGGCGCTGGCAGGCAACGGCATCCGCGTCGTCGCCCTGTCGGTCGACGACCGGGAGGCCACCGTTGCGCTGGTCGAAAAGCACAAGCTGACCTTCCCGGTCGGCTACGGCGCCGACGCCCGCGCGATCGCCGCGCTGACCGGCGCGTTCGTCAACCCGGACCCGGCGTACCTGCAGTCCACCGACTTCGTGCTCGATCCGGCGGGCAACGTCGTGGTAAGCGTGTACTCAAGCGGCGCCATCGGGCGGCTCGTCCCCGACGACGTGATCGGACTGGTCCGCTACCTGCGCGAGCATTCCGCGCCGGCGACAGCATGACGGGAGACGGCAGCATGGCCGATACGGACGTCCGCTTCTACTTCGACCCGGTGTGCCCGTTCGCCTGGCTGACCAGCAAGTGGGTGCGCACGGTCGCCGCGCAGCGGGACTACACCGTCGACTGGCGGTTCATCTCCCTGCGGCTGATCAACGACCAGGTCGACTACGACAGCGACTTCCCGGCCGGCTACGAGGAGGGGCACACTTCGGGGCTGCGGCTGCTGCGGGTCGCGGCAAAAGCCAGGGCCGAACAGGGACGGGCCGCCGTCGGCGCGTTTTACGAGACGGTCAGCGGCGAAATCTTCGACGGTCCCGGCGCCGAAGAGCTGACACCCGCTGTGAGGGGCAGTCGTGCCTTCCTTGAGCCGCTGCTCGCCAAGGCGGGCCTGTCCGCCGGCCTGGCGGACGCTCTCGACGACCCGCGCTGGGACGACGAGATCCGCGCCGAAGGGGAGGAGGCGCTGTCGCTGACCGGCCGGGACGTCGGCACGCCGATCCTCCACTTCGGCCCTCCGGACGGCGTGGCGTTCTTCGGCCCGGTGATCAGCAGGCTCCCCGGTCCAGAGGACGCCGTCCGGCTCTGGGACCACGTGACCGCCCTGGCCGCCTTCCCCGGCTTCGCCGAGCTCAAGCGGAGCCTGCGCGAGCGGCCCCAGCTGCGCGGCTTCGGTGTGCAGCCCGGCACAGCCGGAAAAGAGGAGGACTGGCGAGCCGGCAGCCGCAAGACGACACCGTAGCCTTGGGGAGGCAACCGGAGTTGAGCTGCACGGCAAGGCCGCCGACGACCTGCTGGGCGGCTAACCGCCGGTCCGGCTTGTCAAGTCCCCGTAGCCAGAAAGGCAGGATTCGTGGACTACGCAGCAGCCCTGACCGGGCAGAATCAGAAACTAGCCGAGCTACTGACGGATGCGGACTGGTCGGTGCCGGTACCGACCTGCCCCGGCTGGACGCTCCTGCAACTGCTCCGCCACGTCGGGCGAGGCGACCGCTGGGCCGCCCAGATCATCACCGACCGGGCAGACACCAGCCTGGACCCGCGCCTGGTCGAAGACGGCAAGCCGCCCGCTGACGCCCCGGGCGCGATCCGGTGGCTCTCGCACAGCCCCCGGATCCTGCTCGCGGCGGTCGAGGCCATCGGCCCGGGCACCGAGGTGTCCACGTTCACCGGGCCGAAGCCCGCCGCCTGGTGGACCAGGCGGCGGCTGCACGAGGCAACAGTCCACCGTGCCGACGCCGCGATCGCGCTCGGGGCCCCCTACGAGCTGCCCGCTAGGCTGGCCGCCGACGGCATCTCCGAATGGCTTGAGCGGCTCGCCGACGAACAGGCCCTCGGCCGGCCAGCCTCACTGCCCGCCGGGGCGAGCCTGGCACTGCGGGCAACCGACCAGGACCTGACCGAGAACACCTGGACC
>DASYAD010000110.1:0-25497 GCA_036501515.1 Trebonia sp.
CGCCGCGCAGGCCGCCGCGGCCCGGGCAGCGCAGGCAGCGCAGCGGGTCAGTCAGGCGCCGGCCGGCCATGCCGCGCCGGCGCAAGCGGTCCCCGGCGGGGACGCGCTGCTGCCGTTCGCCGCGGCGCACCCGTACGATCACCCGGTCGCCGCCGACGGGCGGCGGAACTGCGGGCCGCTTGAGTCGATCCTGTGGCGCCAGTGGGATCCGGCGAACACGCCGCCGCCCCAGGTGATCGCCGCCATCGAGCGGCTGGCCGAGTTCCCGCGGGCGCTGCAGGAGAAACTGTCGCTCGGGCTCGACGGCATCTACGTGGGGGCCGGGGGCGTGCCCGATCTCGACGACATGGCGGCCCTGCACGGTGTGTCGCTACCGTCGGGCAAAGCGACCTGGGACGCGTGTGCGGGCGCCTACGGTGACCGCAAGATCGTGGTCGGCACGCGGCCCTCGCCGACGCCGGACGTGATGTGCCACGAAGTCGGCCATGCGCTCGACGACCTGGACAGCCCGCCAGGCAAGTGGCAGTCAGACTCAGCTGAGTTCAGGCTGATCTACGATCAGTGTCAGCCATTTATCGCCAGTGACTTTCACCGGCAGCGGGGCGGTCTCGGCCGCAAGGAGTTCTTCGCTGACGCGTTCGCCGCGATCGCGTCGGCGCAGCGGCCCGCGCTGGTCGACATGCTCAGCGGCAACACCCGGATCGCGCTACGGGTGATGCTCTACTTCAACAGACGTTACGGTATCTAGGTGAGCTGCGATGTTCGTCATACGACTACCGAACGGTAACCTCCAGGTTCCGGCGACCGCCGTCCACACCGGGGACGGGCGGATCATCGGCGATGTCTACGTCGAGATCGGGCCTGATGACGCCGACTATGCCCGGCTGGCCGCCAGCGCGCTCACTCCCGACGAGGTCGAGGAGCGCAAGGGGCAGTGGCGGGCGGGCGACGCCGCGCTGCTGCGGGAGTTCCAGGAGTTCGCCCGGCTCGTCGACGAGGACCCGTTTTCCTCCTGACAGTTTCCTGCTGACCGGGCCGGCGGCAGGCCCGGGCGCCGCGGCGGCGGTTGCGCGCGCAGCGGATGCCGTCCAGCCGCCGGTAACAGCGCCGGGTGCCCTTCGGGTGCCACCTCACTGTCGCCGCGCAGCAGGGCGCGCACTTCGGACTCGCGGAACCGTCGGTGCCCGCCTGGCGTGCGGATGCTGGTGATCCGCCCGGACGCGGCCCAGCGCGTCACGGTCTTCGGATCCACCCGGAACAGGGCGGCTACCTCCCCAGGGGTGAGCAGCCGCTCATTGTTGCCGTCCACGTTTCCATCTCCTCAGAATCGGGTCGGAGTATGCACCTAGTTTGGCGACAAACGGGTGCTTTCTGCCTAGATTTCGGGAAATTAGCTTAGCGATTCAGTCGTCGCTCTGGGTGATCCGAGGGCACTTCCGGTACGGCGTGTCGCTGTTGGGAAGCGAGAGGACGGAGCGCACAGGGGAGCCGCGGGACGCTAACTCGGCTAGGGTAGCGGGGGTGGCCGAACTTGTGTCGCTAACAGAGATTCGCACTGCTGCGGAAAGAATACGCGGCGTCGCGGTCCGTACCCCGCTTGTTCCGTTTTCCGCTGGCGGCCGCGCGGGCACGGTCGTTCTCAAACCCGAGTCCCTGCAGCCCACCGGGGCGTTCAAGCTGCGCGGCGCTTACAACGCGGTCTACGCGGTCACCCGCGGACTCGACTCCTGCGCCGCGCCCGCGGGCGTCGTCGCGCACTCGAGCGGCAATCACGGATTCGCCGTGGCCTATGCGGCGCGGCTGCTCGGGGTCAGCGCGGCGATCGTCGTCCCGGTGAACGCGCCGCCGGTCAAGACCGATGCGATCGAGTCGGCCGGAGCGGAACTAGTCAGGGTCGAGCCGACCCTGGCCGCGAGGATCGCGGCCACCGAGGAAATCGCCCGGGTCAGGGGCTACCACCCGGTCGCGCCCTTCGACGACCGGGATGTGATCGCCGGCCAGGGCACCGTCGGCCTGGAGATCGCCGAAGACTTCAGCGCCGGGCCTGAACCGGGCGCGCGGCCGCCGCAGGCCCCGGCCGCCGTCCTCGTCCCTGTCAGCGGCGGCGGCCTCATCGCCGGCATCGCGACCGCGGTCAAGGCGCTGCTGCCGGGCACGCGGGTGATCGGCGTGGAACCCGAACTCGCGGCCGACGCCCGCGACTCGCTGCGCGCGGGCACCCGGGTGGCCTGGACCTCGGCCCTGACATCGCGTACCAAGGCGGACGCCCTGCGGGTTGAGCAGGTCGGCGCGCTGACGTTCCCGCACTTCCAGGCTTACGTGGACGACATCGTGACGGTCAGCGAGGAAGAGATGCTCGAGGCGGTCAGGCGGCTCGCCTTCCGCGCCCGCCTGGTCGCCGAGCCGGGCGGGGCGGTCGCGGTCGCCGCCGCCGTGTTCCGCGGCCGGAAGGAACTCGGGCTCACCGCGGCCGCGGCCGCCGCGCCGGTGGTCGCCGTGCTGTCCGGCGGTAACATCGATCCGACCCTCCTTGCCGATGTCCTGCGGGCCCCGTCCTACACTGGGTAGTACTATGCGAACCGCTCTTGCCTACACCTCCGCGCGAATCCTGATGTTCGGGTGCTCGGTGATCCTGCTCTACCTGGCCGGGGCGCGGGGTGTGCTGCTGCTCGGGCTCGGCCTGGTGATCAGCGCGCTGGCTAGCTACGTCCTGCTGAACAAGCAGCGGCAGATCATCGCGGGCAAGCTGAACGGCCGCCTGGGCAAGGTCGGCTCCAGGGCGACCTCGAAGGTCACTGAGTTCCGCGAGCGCCTCGACGACGGCACCAAGTCGGAAGACGCCGAGGCCGGGGACGCGGAGGACGTGCTCGCGGGCGACACCGTCGCGGCCGACGGGCTGCCTGCCGCGCAGGACGCGGAAGAGCGCGTCCGCTAGACCCCCGAGAGTAAGTCCCGGGAGAGCGGGTCTCCAGGCGAGCGGCTCTCCAGGCGAGCGGCCGCGCGAGAAAGCCGCAGGCAGCCCTGGCCGGCTAGGCCAGCCAGCCGCCGCGGGTAAGGTACCCGAGCACGGCCTCGACCGCCTCGCGCCGTGACACCACTGACGTATCGATCGTCAGGTCAGCGTCGTCCGGCTCCTCGTAGGGGTCGGAGATGCCGGTGAACGAGCCGATGACCCCGGCCCTGGCCTGCGCGTAGAGGCCCTTGCGGTCGCGTGCCTCGCACACCTCGAGCGGTGTCGACACGTGCACGAGGACGAAATCCCCGACCTCGGAGACCAGCTGCCTTACCCCGGTCCTGGCCGCCGCGTAGGGGGCGATCGGCGCGCAGATCGCGATCCCGCCGTGCCGGGCGACTTCGGCCGCCACGTACCCGATGCGGGCGATGTTCAGGTCCCTGTCGGCCCGTGAGAACGTCAGCCCGGCGGAGAGCAGCCGGCGCACCAGGTCCCCGTCGAGCAGTGATACCGTCCGGTCGCCCCGCTCAAGCAGCGCGTCGCGCAGGTCCCTGGCCAGAGTCGACTTTCCCGAGCCCGACAAGCCGGTGCAGAACACCACCAGGCCGCGGGCGGAGCGCGGCGGCCGCGCGCGCCGCAGTTCGGCCGCGACCTCGGCGGGCATCAGCCAGGCGGGCACCTGGGCGCCCGAGTCGAGCAGCTCGCCCAGCTCGCCGTCGGACAGCTCGCCGCGTTCCATGCCCGCCTCGATCAGCCCGAGCGGCCGCCAGACCTCGGCCACCGGGTCGTAGGCCCACTCGCCCTCTGCCCGGACGTCCAGGCCGAGCTTGGACAAGTCGAAACCGGCCGTGACGGCACCGCGCGGTGCCTCCTCGAGCAGGTGGGTCGCCCCGTAGGCGGCGGCCACCACGGCCCGGGCCGCCAGCTCCTGCCCCGGGTCGGCGCGCGGCGGAAGCGGCACGGGAACGACAAGCGTGCCCGCTGGCAGCTGGCCCGCCGCGGCCAGCACCGCGCGTACGAGCGCTTCCGGGCGGGTGACAAGCTCGGGCCGGCCGGCCACCAGCGGCAGCAGCAGGATCCTGGCCCGCAGCTGGCCGGCCAGGTGCCGTAGCTGGCCGATCTGCCGCCGCCCGAGCGGCCGCCG
The DNA here is from genome assembly GCA_036501515.1 of Trebonia sp. GTDB lineage: Bacteria > Actinomycetota > Actinomycetes > Streptosporangiales > Streptosporangiaceae > Trebonia. The sequence continues at coordinate 4,098 of DASYAD010000110.1, forward strand.
CGTCGCGTACGCGAGCACCGGGCTTGTCCCGAGTCCGTCGCGCACCTCGGCCGGCGTCGCCCGCAGCGCCCGGAACGGGCCGTGCTCGGGTGCGCGCAGCGCGGTGACGGGGCCGGCCAGCCGGATCATCGTGCCCGCGGCGTCGGCCGGCGTCTGCTCGGTGATGCTGACGACGGCGAGCGGAGATCCCTCAGGGTCCTGCAGCACGAGCTGGCCCGCGCCCTCTGGCACGGCGCCCGCGGGCACGGTCAGCGTGACCGGGAGCGGCCACGGGGTGCCGTCGGCGAGCTGTCCGCGGCCGCTGACGGCGGCGAGGTCGGCGGCACCGAGGTAGCCGGCCAGCGGCGCGAACGCACCGGAGGTCAGCAGCTCAAGTTCGCCGAGCTGCTCCTCGCCGGGTGTCCAGGCGGGCCACGTGGCAAGCTCGGCGGGCAACGTGTCTGGTACCTGCACTGCCTGAGGCCTCCGTCTCGGCGCGGCGAATCGCAGGGACGATGATAGCCCGCGGCGGGGCCGCCCGGGCTGCTGAGCCCGCTGGAGCGGGCCGCGCCGCCGTTAACGTGCGATAACGAAGGCATTTCGGGCGCCTTTAGCATAAACAAAGAAAGCAAAGTGCGGAATGACGCCCAACGCGTAGCGAATGGCGCTATCGTAACCTGCACGTGAGGGGGCCCGCATTACTCCTGGCCTGGGAGGGTATATGGCAGCACCCGGAATGCAGTCGCTGACAGAAAAAGAGCTCGCCCAGAGTCCTGGTGTACTGAAGGCCACCGCCTGGCACGGCGCCGAGGTCGTGCGGTGGACGGTCAGGGTATCGCCCGCGACCTCCTACCTGCTGCCGATCAGCCTCCGCCGGATCCTGCTGCGGCTCTCTGGCTTGCAGATAGGCGCCCAGGTCACGGGCCTGCGGCAGTGCGGATTCCAGACGAAGCACGTGACGATCGGTGACGGCTCGTTCGTGAACGTGGGCTGCTGGTTCGAGGGTTCAGGACAGGTCGACATCGGCCGCGACGTCTTCCTGGGCCCGCAGGTGATGATCATTACCTCGGCTCACGACATTGATCCGGATGGCAGCGTGCTGCGCATGCCGACGGCCGGCAAGGTCCGTATCGGCGACCGCTGCTGGCTTGGCGCGCGTGCCATGATCATGCCGGGAGTGTCTATCGGCGAGGGGACCGTTATCGGCGCGGGATCTGTCGTCACCAAAGACTGCGAGCCCGGCGCTCTTTACGTGGGCGTGCCTGCCCGGCGGGTGCGCTAACGCCCCGCGGCCCTGACGCCACGCCGGCGCTAACACCACGCGGGCGAACTGGTCGAGCGGCTTGCGGATCACGTAGAGCAGCTCGTCGTGGCCGTTGTCGAAGTGGCCGCCGCTCAGCCGGGAGATGGCCGCGCAGGTAACCCGGACCGACGACGACAGCCCGGCCGGCTGGCCCGGGCGGGTCAGCTCGCTGCCCCGCGCCGCGATGACGAGCCCGCGCATCAGCGCGTAGGCGGCGATGCCGTCTTCGCTGACCGCCTTCTCGTAGACCGCGGGGAACGGCCCGGGGATACCGGGCCGGAACCGGGACCAGACGGCCTTCCTCGCCGGGCCGGGCATCATCCGGTCAAGGAAGGCGGCGGCGGAGTACCGGTCGGCGGTCCTGACGAGCAGCAGCCCGCCGGGCTTGAGCGCGCTTGTCAGCCGGTCGAGCACCAGCTCGACGTGCTTGACCCGTTCGAGCAGCAGCGCGCAGTAGACCACGTCGTAGGCGCGCTGCGGGATCGGAACCGTCCGCAGGTCGCCGGTGATGACGTCGTCGTAGGCGCTCTCGGTGTCCCGAAGCACCCGCCGTGCGAGCGGGTGGTCGGAGTCGACGGCGGTGACCGAGACGTCGAACCCGCCTTCGGCCAGCTCATCGAGGGCAAGCTCGCGCAGCGGAGCCAGGCAGCCGGCCTGGAGCACGCTGATGGGCTGCCCCAGTCGCTGCAGCACGTAATCGCGCACCGGTTCGGCGAAAAACCGGGCCGCCGTCCGATGGCTGCCCGGCGTGCCTCGTTCGGCAGTCGTCATGTATCGCATCGTAGTTGAATAACTACTTAGAGCAATACCCGGGAAGGGGTGAATTTCCCGCCGCTGCCCTGGTCGCGCCGCCGATGTATCACGGAGACGTTTGCGCGGTCTTCTATCTGAAGCGCCAGCCCGCCCGGCTGGTCGCGCCAGCTGGCCGATATGGAGTGCGTGATGCGAGTCCTCGTTGCTGGTGACGGCGGTTACATCGGTGCCGTCCTCGTTCCTTTCCTCGCCGCGGCCGGGCACCAGGTCGACGGCCTCGACCTGGGCCTTTACGAAGGGTGTGACCTGGGGCCAGCCCGGCAGGCGGCCGGCCGGCGGTCACAGGCCGACATGCGCGACGTCACGGCGGCTCAGCTGGCCGGCTACGACGCGGTCGTGTGCCTGGCCGCGCTGTCCAACGACCCGCTTGGCGCGCTGAACCCGGCCGCCACCTACGGGGTGAACCTGGACGGCACGCTGCACCTGGCCGCCGCGGCCAAGGACGCGGGCGTCCCGCGGTTCCTGTTCTCCTCGTCCTGCAGCCTCTACGGCGCCGCGGGATCGGCCGCGGTAGCCGAGGACGCCGAACTGTGCCCGGTCACGCCGTACGGGGAGACCAAGGCGGCCGCGGAGGCGGAGCTCGGCAAGCTCGCCGACGACAACTTCAGCCCGGTCTACCTGCGGAACGCGACCGCGTACGGCGCCTCGACGCGCCTGCGGCTTGACATCGTGGTGAACAACCTCGCCGCTGTCGCACTCACCACCGGCAAGGTGCGGCTGGAGAGCGACGGCACCCCCTGGCGGCCGCTTGTGCACGTCGAGGACATCAGCCGGGCCTTCCTCGCCGTGCTCGAGGCGCCGCGGGAACGGGTACACGGCGAGGCATTCAACGTCGGCCGTCCCGCGGACAACGTGCAGGTCAGGGACATAGCCGAGCAGGTCCGGTCCGCGGTGCCCGGTGCCGGGCTGACGTTCGCGGCCAACGCCGGGCCCGACCTGCGCAATTACCGGGTCGACTTCAGCAAGCTCACCGACACGTTCCCCGGCCTCGGCCTGCGGTGGACGGTGCGTGACGGGATCGACGAGCTGCTCGCCAGCTACCGGAAGTACAGCCTGACCTTCGAGGACTTCAACTCCTCGCGGTTCGTCCGGCTGCGCCGGGTCAGGGAGCTGATGGCGGCGGGCGCCGTCGACGAAATGCTGCGGCGAAGGTAACCGCACCCGCGCTGGCGACGGCGCGGGGTACGGGGCGGCGGGGACGTAAACTGGAGGGACGCCGGTCGCCGCAGCGCCGGCCTGGGTGCGCACGGGAATCTCCTGTCGTCTGGTCCCGCCCGCGCGGGCGGGCAGACGCCTCGCGGAGCGCCCGTCACGCCTGACCGCCACAACCTTGGGACAGTATGAGCCTCGCCGGACTACTCGCCGCCGTAGCCGAAGATCCCCAGCTCCGTACCGCACTGGCCAGCGAACCGGGCATGCCGTCCGGGGCGGAGCGCGACCTCGTCGCCCCGGCCGCGCTGCGCCCGCTGCTTTCCGCCGCGCTCGCGACCGGCGCGGCCGGCGGGCAGCCCCGCTTCGTGCTCGCGGTCACCGCGACCGCACGGGAGGCGGAAGACCTGACCGACGCGCTGCGCGCGTTCATCGCGCCGCAGTCCGTCGCCATGTTCCCTGGCTGGGAGACGCTGCCGCACGAGCGGCTCTCGCCCCGCTCGGACACGGTCGGCCAGCGCATCGCCGTGCTGCGCCGCCTCGCGCACCCGTCAGCGGACGGTGACGCGCTCGGCGGGCCGCTGCGCGCGGTGGTCGCGCCGATCCGCGCCGTGCTGCAGCCGATCGTCGCCGGGCTCGGCGACCTGGTCCCGGTCAGGCTCAGCGCGGGTGACGACGCTGACCCGGAAGACGTCATCGGGCGGCTCGTCGAGATCGGCTACGCCCGCGTCGACATGGTCACCAAGCGCGGTGAGCTGGCGGTGCGCGGCGGGCTGCTCGACGTGTTCCCGCCGACAGAAGAGCACCCGCTGCGGGTGGAGTTCTTCGGCGACACCGTCGACGAGATCCGGGTGTTCAAGGTCGCCGACCAGCGCTCGGCCGGCCAGGCCGAGCACGGGCTGTGGGCCCCGCCGTGCCGCGAACTGCTGCTCACCCCGTCGGTGCGGGCCCGCGCGAAGGAGCTCGCCGACTCTCATCCAGGCGCGTCGGAGATCCTCGGCAAGATCGCCGACGGGATCACCGTCGAAGGCATGGAGGCGTTCTCCTCTGTGCTCGCCGACCGGATGGAGCTGCTGCTCGACCACCTGCCGCTCGGCGGGCTCGTGCTCGCCTGCGATCCCGAGCGGATCAGGACGCGGGCCGTCGAGCTGGTCGCCACCAGCCAGGAGTTCCTCGAAGCGTCCTGGGCGACCGCGGCTTCGGGCGCCGAGGCGCCGGTCGACCTCGGCGGGTCGGCGTTCCAGCCGATCGAGACCATTCGTGAGGCGGCGGCCGAGCTCGGCGTCGCCTGGTGGACGCTGGCACCGTTCGGTGTCACCGACGAGACGGCGGGCGGCGACGGGACAGGCGCCGACGACGCGGCAGCCGGGGACGGGAGCCTGGCGGGCCAGGGTCAGCCGCATCCGTTCGGTATCACCATTGAGGCCTCGCCCGCGGCGGCCTACCGCGGCGAGACCAGCCGCATGCTCGGCGACGTCCGCGGCTGGCTGGCCGAGGGCTGGCGGGTCGTGCTGGTCACCGAGGGGCACGGGCCCGCCAAGCGGCTGGCCGAGGTGCTGCGCGGCGAGGGGTTCGGCCCGCGGGAAGGCGACCTCGTAGCGGAGCCGGAGGGTGGCGTCCCCTACGTGACCACGGGGGAGCTGCACCAGGGGTTCAGCTGGCCGGCGGTGAAGCTGGCGGTGCTCACCGAGGCGGACTTCGCGGCCCGCGGCGCCACCAGGCCGAGCTCGCGCGACGAGCGCAGGATGCCGTCTGCCCGGCGCCGCGGCGGTGTCGACCCGCTGCAGCTGAAGCCAGGCGACTACGTGGTCCACGAGCAGCACGGCGTGGGCCGGTTCGTCGAGATGACGTCGCGCACCGCGGCCGGCGCGACCCGTGACTACCTGGTGCTCGAGTACGCGCCGGGCAAGCGCGGCCAGCCGGCCGACCGGCTGTACGTGCCGACTGACCAGCTCGACGAGGTCACCAGGTACGCCGGCGGCGAAGCGCCGGCGCTGCACCGGCTCGGCGGCGCGGACTGGGCCAAGACCAAGGGGCGGGCGCGCAAGGCGGTCCGCGAGATCGCGGCCGAGCTGATCCGGCTGTATTCCGCGCGGATGGCGTCGCCAGGGCACGCGTTCGCGCCGGACACGCCGTGGCAGCGCGAGCTCGAGGACGCGTTCCCCTACGTGGAGACCCCCGATCAGCTCATCGCCGTGGACGACGTCAAGCGCGACATGGAAAAGCCGGTGCCGATGGACCGGCTGATCTGCGGCGACGTAGGCTACGGCAAGACCGAGATCGCGGTCAGGGCGGCGTTCAAGGCCGTGCAGGACGGCAAGCAGGTCGCCATCCTCGTGCCGACCACGATCCTCGCGCAGCAGCACTTCAACACGTTCTCCGAGCGGTACTCGGCCTTTCCCGTCTCGGTGAAGCCGATGTCCAGGTTCCAGACGGCGGCGGAGGTCGCGGAGACCCAGCGCGGGCTCGCTGACGGCACCGTGGACATGGTGATCGGCACGCACCGGCTGCTGTCGCCTGAGACCAGGTTCAAGCGGCTCGGCCTGGTGGTCATCGACGAGGAGCAGCGGTTCGGCGTCGAGCACAAGGAGTACCTCAAGCGGCTGCGGACCGAGGTCGACGTGCTCGCGATGTCGGCCACGCCGATACCGCGGACGCTGGAGATGGGCGTGGCGGGCATCCGCGAGATGTCCACCATCCTCACACCGCCTGAGGAGCGGCACCCGGTGCTGACCTTCGTCGGCGCCTACGACGAGAAGCAGATCGCCGCCGCCATCAGGCGCGAGCTGCTCCGCGACGGCCAGGTGTTCTTCGTGCACAACCGGGTGCAGTCGATCCGCAAGGTCGCCTCGCGGCTCGGCGAGCTGGTGCCTGAGGCACGGATCGGGATCGCGCACGGGCAGATGAACGAGCACGAGCTCGAGAAGGTCATGATCGGCTTCTGGGAGCGGTCGTTCGACATCCTGGTGGCGACCACGATCGTGGAATCCGGGCTCGACATCCCGAACGCCAACACGCTGATCGTGGACCGGGCCGACGCGCAGGGGCTGTCCCAGCTGCACCAGCTGCGCGGCCGGGTCGGGCGGGGCAGGGAACGGGCGTACGCGTACTTCCTCTACCCGCCGGAGAAGCCGCTGACCGAGACGGCGCACGAGCGCCTGGCGACGGTGGCGCAGCACACGGAGATCGGCGCCGGCATGTACGTGGCGCTGAAAGACCTGGAAATCCGCGGCGCGGGCAACCTGCTCGGCGGCGAGCAGTCCGGGCACATCGCCGGGGTCGGCTTCGACCTGTACATCCGGATGATCGGCGAGGCGGTGCGCGAGCTGAAGGACGACGCGCCCGCGGAGCGGCCCGAGGTCAGGGTCGAGCTGCCGGTCAACGCGCACATCCCGCACGAGTACATCCCCGGCGAGCGGCTGCGGCTCGCGGCCTACACGTCGATCGCCGCCATCGACTCGGAAGACGACGTGGCGTCCGTGCGTGACGAGCTGCGCGACCGCTACGGCGAGCTGCCGCTGCCGGTGGTGACGCTCCTTGACGTGGCGCGGCTGCGGCACGACGCGCGGCGGGCCGGGCTGACCGACATCACGCTGCAGGGCTCTCACGTGCGGTTCGCCCCCGTTGAGCTTCCCGAGTCGCGTGTGGTGCGAGTTCAGCGGCTATACCCGAAGACACTGCTCAAGCCCGCGGTGCGTACCATGCTGGTACCAGTGCCGAAGTCCGGCGCCTCCAGCGGAGGTTTCGGCGGGACGCCACTGCGCGACACCGAGCTGCTCGCCTGGTGCGCGGAGGTCGTCCGTTCGGTACTGTCCAACTCGTAGCTTTGACCCGTCGTCCGGCGCGCGCGGGCCTGATACGGTCGCGGCTTTTGCGATCAGGCCCGCACGGGGCGGACATCGGGGGTACGGGGGCCGTCCCCCGGAAGATAACCGTGCTTGGAAGGAATCGTCTGTGTCTCGCAGGGCTCTGTTCACGAAGAGGGGCCGCCGGGTGGCCTCGCTCGGCGCCGCCGGCCTCGGCGCGTGCCTGGTGCTCGCCGCCTGCAGCCCGGTGCAGGCGGGGGCCGCGGCGACCGTCGGCAGCCAGCGGATCACCGTGTCCTCGCTCGACACCCAGGTATCCAACCTGCAGACGGCGGCCAAGCCGTACGGCAGCAGCATCTCGCTGACCGCCGCGGAGATGCCCGCCGCGGTGCTGTCCTGGCAGATCAGGTTTGCTGTGATGAACCAGGTGGCGGCGTCCAAGGGCATCACCGTGACCCAGTCGCAGATCAACGCCGGCCTTGCCTCGCTGTCCAGCGTCGCCTCACAGAACGGGTTCAGCAGCACTTCGGAGCTGCTGATCGCGAACGGCGTGCCGCCGCAGATGTTCTCGCAGATCGGCCGCTGGGAGGCCCAGCAGGACGCGTTCGCGGTGGCCAACAACGGCGGCAAGGAACCGACCTCAACCGCCGAGCAGACCGCCTTCAGCACCGCGATCGACAAGGCGCAGTGCACGGCCGCGAAGAACCTGAACATCAAGGTCAGCCCGCAGTTCGGCCGGTTCAACTACGATTCCTCGTCGTTCAGCGTCGTCGCCGCGCCTAACACTCTCTCCCTCCCGGCGGGCACGCCGTCGCCCGACCCCTCGGCCACCCAGGGCCTCACCCCGGCGTGCTGACGGTCCTGCTGAGCAGCCCGCGGGTCACCCCCGGGCTGCTCTCCTGGCAGGCGTGGTCGGCGCTGCGCGGGGCCTCCCTGGTATTCACGGGACCGGAGGGCCACCCGCTCACCCCGGCGCTCGCCGCCGCTGACATCGTGCCGTCCGCCGTCTCCGCCGCTGACGACGCGGACGCCGGTTCGCTGGCCGCGTTCCTGTCCCAGGCCGTGACTTCCATCGGCGGCGCGGTCGTGTGGCTGGCCCCGCAGGGCGAGGCGGCCGACCCGGCCCTGCTCGCCGGGCTCACCGTGCCCGGCCAGGTACTCGACGGCTCGCCCGACCTGCCGGGCGCGCACCTGCTCGACCTGGTGGCGATCATGGACACGCTGCGGGTGTCGTGCCCGTGGGACCGCGAGCAGACGCACGACTCGCTGCTCAGGTACCTGCTTGAAGAGGCCTACGAGGCGGCCGAGACGATCGAGAACGGCGACCTGGCGGCGCTGCGCGAAGAGATCGGCGACGTCATGTTCCAGGCGTTCTTCCACGCCAGGATCGCCGCCGAGCGGCCAACGGCCGACGGCGGCTTCACGATCGACGACGTGGCCGACACGCTCGCGGCGAAGCTGGTTCGCAGGCACCCGCACGTCTTCGGGTCCGTCTCGGTGTCGTCGGCGGCGGACGTCAACGCCAACTGGGAAGAGATCAAGAAGGCCGAGCGCGCGGAAAAGGCAGGCCCCGGGCCCGCGGCGCCCCCGTCGGCCCTCGACGGCGTGCCGTTCGGCCAGCCCGCGCTGTCGCTGGCCGCCCAGCTCCAGCGGCGGGCCGGGCGGGCCGGCTTCACGGTGCCGGGCACCGCGCTTCCCGGCGTTGACCAGGTTCTGGACGGCGAGCGTCTCGGTGACGCGCTGATGACCCTGGTGGCCAGGGCCGGTGCGGCCGGCCTCGATCCCGAGCTTGAACTGCGCGCCGCCGCCCGGCGGTTCGCCGATTTGGTGCGCGAACGGGAGCGGCTGGCAGTCTCAGCGGAAGACTGACCGCCCGGGCCTGAAAGCGCGAAAGCCCGGTGTTGCCGGCCTGCGCCGTGTTCACCCTCGCGGGGAGAGACGCGGCGTTTTTTCCGTGCTCTGGATCGAATACCAGTTCTTAACAGATGACAGAACGTTAGCGGCGTAAGCCGGTCTGGGCTCTCCGCGCCCCGGGACGTCGCCGTGGCTCTCAGTGCTGACCTGAACTTTTTTGTCACTTTTTTGCCCCGCGGCCCGGAACGGGCGATTCTCCCTATTTCACTTGGGTTTCTGTGCTGATAGTGCCGATTGTGGGATTCGTTGTCATGCGGCCGGTCTGAGACATGATGTCGCATTGCCACCGAACAGCACCTGTTTTGCCTGTTCAAGTGGCATATGGTGGCATCTCGGGGTGCGAGACCGGATTGGGGGGAAACCGATCAGGTTCCAACGCATCCCGTGGGGAGGGGAAGCGGTCGCGCTCGTCGCGCCGCTAGGGAACCAAGTTCACGGCGCCCAGCGCCGTGACACATCCAGGGGTGGGGTGTGATGTGGCAGGTGTATCCGATTCTTCGGTGACAGCTACCGTTAGTAACCGTTCAGGCTGGCTGACGGCGCGGCCGGGGACCTGGATGCGAACCTACGTTCGTCATCTGGTGATCGCCGATGTGTCGGTCGCGGTCGTGGCGGCGGCCGCCGCCGTCGGGATCCGCTTCGGCCTGCATCCGAATGACCGCTACCTGATGCTGAGCCTGGCGCTGCCGGTGCTGTGGACCCTGTCGGTCCGCGTGTTCGGCGGGTACGAAGGGCGTTACCTGGGCGCCGGCTCGGACGAGTTCCGCCGGGTGCTGAACGCGGGGCTCTGCCTCACCGGGGCGCTCGCCCTCATCTCCTACGCGGTCAACAACGAGCTGTCGCGCGTGTACCTGCTCATCAGCATGCAGGTCATCGTCCTGCTCGACCTGGCCGTGCGGCTCGTCCTGCGCAAGCGGCTGCACCGGCGGCGTCAGCACGGCCAGTGCATGTCCACCGTCGTCGCGGTCGGCCACGAGAGCGCCGTCAGCCAGCTCGTTCGCGAGCTGCGCAGGGAAACCCACCACGGCCTCGACGTGGTCGCCGCCTGCCTGGCCGGCGATTCCGCCGTCAGCGAGGTCGCGGGCGTGCCGGTGGTGGGCGATCTCGACGACGCCGCCAGCGTGGTGCGCAACCTGAACGCCGGCACGGTCGCGGTGCTCTCGTGTCCCGAGATAGACGGCGTGAAGCTCCGGGCGCTCGCCTGGGAGCTCGAGAAGACCGGCGCCGAGCTGTGCGTCGCGCCGGCTCTGCTCGACGTGGCGGGCCCGCGCACGACCGTGCGCCCGACCGCGGGACTGACCTTGCTGCACGTGGACCATCCGCAGCTGAGCGGGCCCAGGCAGATAGTCAAGGACCTGTTCGACCGCTCGGTGGCCGCGTTCGGCCTGCTGGCGCTGGCGCCGCTGCTGACCGCGATCGCGGTCGCGATCCGGCTCTCCGACCACGGCCCCGCGCTGTTCACCCAGACGCGGGTGGGCAGGGGCGGCGAGCCGTTCACCATGTACAAGTTCCGGACGATGGTGGTCGACGCCGAGTCGCGGCTGGCCGAGATCCGGGGCAAGAACGACTCCGACGGCGTGCTGTTCAAGATGCGCCGCGATCCGCGGATCACCGCGCTGGGGGCGCGGCTGCGGAAGTGGTCCCTTGACGAGCTGCCGCAGCTGGTCAACGTGCTCCGCGGCGAGATGTCGCTGGTGGGACCGCGCCCGGCGCTGCCGGAGGAGACGGCCGTGTACGCCGACCACGTGCGCCGGCGGCTCGTCGTGAAGCCAGGACTGACCGGGATGTGGCAGGTCAACGGCCGGTCGGACTTGTCCTGGGACGAATCAGTACGACTGGATCTGCGCTACGTGGAGAACTGGTCGTTCGCCCTTGACCTGCAGATCTTGTGGAAAACGTTCTCGGTGATATTCAGGGGGGCCGGTGCTTACTAGCAGGGCAAGTTCCGACGTGGTGAATCTCGACGCGACCAGGCTGCTGCGCCGGGCCGCCAGTGGCGACCAGCGTGCCTGGCAAGAACTAGTCGACAAGTACGGCCGGCTGATCTGGTCGATCACCAGGGACTTCAAGCTCGTCGAGAGCGACGCGGCTGATGTCTTCCAGACCACCTGGATGCGGCTGATCGAGCACATCGACCGGATCGAGCACGCCGACCGGGTCGGCTCCTGGCTCGCGTCGACGGCACGCAACGAGTGCCTGCGCTGCCTGGCGAACCGCAAGCGCGTGGTGCTCTCCTACGGGGACGACCCGTTCGAGGAGGCGGCCGCGTCGCACGAACCGGAAATCGACGAGGCACTGCTCGCCCAGGAGCAGGCGGCCGTCGTCAGGCAGGCCATGACGCAGCTGCCCAAGCACTGGCAGCGCCTGATGGAGATGCTGATGGCCGACCCGCCGGCGTCCTACGCGGAGATATCGGACGAGCTCGGCCTCCCGGTCGGCAGCATCGGCCCGACCCGCGGCCGGTGCCTGGCCCGGCTGAAGGTGCTGCTCGAAGCCTGCTAAGCGGGAGCGAGCGCGTCCGCGTCGACCCACCGGCCGCCGGCTGCCTCGATTTCCGGGTAGGCGGCCCGTACCTCGGCCAGCAGGTCGGAGACGAAGACCGCCACCTCGCGGGGACGCCGGGCGATAAGGGCGGCCGGGCTGATCACCGGAATCGAGCTGCCGGGCATCCGGCGCCCCTGCTTGGCGGGCGACGCGTCGGCTACCGCGGGAAGCAGGTCCCGGTCGACGCCGGCCGTGCGCAGCAGCGCGACCGCTCGCGACGCGGCGCCGTAGCCGAGCACGGTCCGCCCCTCGGCGGCGCGCCGCGCCAGCCAGTCATGCAGCGCGCTGGCGCCTGCCTTGACGTCCCGCTGCAGCCCGGCGAGCACGGCCGGGTCGCGCACCCCGGCGTCGGCCTCGGCGGCCAGCAGTGCCCCGACCGTCTCGTCCGGCTTCCCCCCGTCGTCGGCGTCACGGCGGGCGGCGATAAGCACGGTGCCGCCGTACAGGTCGAAGGACCAGGACGTGCGCGGGCTGAGGCCGGCGGCGGCGAGCATCGGGATGAGGGCGGTCGCCGAGTAGTACGCGTAATGGCCGTGCCGCAGCGCGTTCCACTGGCCGAGGGAAATGATCGCGCCGAGCGAGTGAAACTGCAGCAGCAGGACGCCGCCGGGTGCGAGCCTGGCCGCCCGGCCGGCGATGGCGGCCGCCTGGTCAGACGCGTGCATCAGGCCGAAGCAGTCAAGCACCACGTCCGCCTGCGCCGTGCCGTCTACGGGCCGCAGGCCACGGTCCGCGAGCAGGCCGAGCCAGGAGCCGCCGTGCGGGCTGCCGTACTCGGCGGCCCGGGCCCCGGGGCTGAGCAGGTCCGCCGCGGCGGCGCGGCCGACCGCGTCCGCCGCCTGCGCGACCAGCGCCGCCGGCTCGGCCCCGCGCGGTTCCTCCGGCACGGTGGGGTCGTCGAGCAGCTGGGCCAGGCCGCAGTGCGCGCACAGCCACATCTGCAGCGGGTACTCAGGATCGGGCCCGGGCTCGTCCACGGCCGGGAAGTAGTCGCTGGCCGGCTGGCGGCCGAGATCGAGGACGATGTCGCCCGCCGTGCGCCGGCAGGCCCGGCAACTGTGCGCGTTCACTCGCAGCCTCCCCGTACTCGCGTCTGTTACTGAATTTAACTCGCGGTATCAGGGAGGCTCGACCCGGCTCTTATGAACACGAAGTAAGGAACAAATTAGTACTTGGCCGCCATCAGGGCGCCAACCGGACGCAGTGGGGGAACATGTCGCCCAGGCATGCGTGCCGTCTATGCGGCGCGGACCTAACGCACTCATTCGTCGATCTCGGGATGTCGCCGCTCTGCGAGAGCTACTTGCCAGCCGAGCGCGTGGACGCGCCCGAGGTGTTCTACCCGCTGAACGTACTGCTGTGCCCCGGGTGCCTGCTCGTCCAGCTGCCCGCCTACGTGCCTGGCGAGGACATCTTCACCGATTACGCGTACTTCTCGTCCTACTCGGACTCGTGGGTCGCGCATGCTGAGCGGTACGCGCGGGAGATGACGGCCGCGCTCGGCCTGAACGGGGGCAGCCTGGTGACCGAGGTCGCCAGCAACGACGGCTACCTGCTGCAGCACTTCGCCGCGGCCGGCATCCCGGTGCTCGGCGTCGAGCCGGCCGCCAACGTCGCCAGGGCCGCCCAGGACAAGGGCATCAGGACCGTGACCGAGTTCCTCGGACCGGAGACCGGGGCCGCCATCGCGGCCGAGTACGGCCCGGCCGACCTGGTCGTCGCCAACAACGTGCTCGCGCACGTGCCGGATATCCGCGGGTTCACCACCGGACTGCGGTCCCTGGTCAGCGACACGGGCCTGGTGACCCTGGAGTTCCCGCACCTGCTGCGGCTGATCCAGGGCGGGCAGTACGACACCATCTACCACGAGCACTACTCGTACCTGTCGCTGCTGACCGCGAGCCGGGCGCTGGCGGCGGCGGGACTGCGCGTCGTCGACGTCGAGGAGCTGAGCACGCACGGCGGCTCGCTGCGGGTGCACGCCCGGCCGGCCGAGTCCGCAGGCGAACCCGGGGAGCGGGTCAAGACGGTGTTCGACGAGGAGGGCGCGGCCGGGCTGCATACCGTGTCCGGGCACCAGGGGTTCGCGGGCGAGGTGCTGCGGATCAAGAGCGACCTGCTCACGTTCCTGATCGGCGCCGCCGCGGCCGGCAAGTCGGTGGCCGGCTACGGCGCCCCCGGCAAGGGGAACACGCTGCTGAACCACTGCGGGATCAGGTCCGACCTGCTCGAGTACACGGTGGACCGGTCCCCGGTGAAGCAAGGCAAGTTCCTTCCTGGCACCCACATTCCCGTCAGGGAACCCGGTCACCTCGCGGAGACCAAGCCGGACTATGTCCTGGTCCTGCCGTGGAACCTGCGCGAGGAACTGACCGGGCAGCTGTCCTACGTGCGCTCCTGGGGCGGGCGGCTGGTGTTCCCCGTCCCGGTACTCGAAGTCGTCTAAGGAGGCGTGGTTATGAAAGTCGTGCTCTTTTGCGGCGGCCTCGGCATGCGGATGCGCGACGGCGTGACCAACGCGCCGAAGCCGATGGCGATGATCGGCGACCGCCCGCTGCTGTGGCATGTGATGCGGTACTACGCGCACTACGGTCACCGGGATTTCGTGCTCTGCCTTGGCTACGGCGCGTCGGCGGTCAAGGACTTCTTCCTGCAGTACGACGAGACGCGGTCCAACGACTTCGTGCTCGAGCGCGACGGCCAGGTCGAGCTGTTCAAGACCGACATCTCCGACTGGCGCATCACGTTCGTCGACACCGGGCTGCACTCGGAGATCGGTGAGCGGCTGCGGCGGGTCCGCCGGTTCGTCGCGGGCGAGGAGATGTTCCTCGCTAACTACGCCGACGTGTTCACCAACGCGCCGCTACCGGACGTGGTCGAGCGTTTCGCGGCCAGTGACGCGGTGGCGAGCCTACTCGCGGTGCCGCCGCAGTCGTCGCACCACGTGGTCGACGTTGACGACAACGGGCTCGTCACCGAGGTCATGCCGATGCGCGACCTGCGGCAGTGGGAGAACGGCGGCTACTTCGTGCTCCGCCAGGAGATCTTCGACTACCTGGCCGAGGGCGAGGATCTCGTCGGCGACGCGCTGCCCCGGCTGGTGAAGGAGCGCAAGGCGCTCGCCTACCCGTACCGCGGCTACTGGATGCCGGCCGACACGCTGAAGGACCGGGCCCAGATGGAGGAGATGTACACCAGGGGCAGCTGTCCCTGGATGGTGTGGGACGCGGAGCGCTCGGGCACGGTGGCCCGGTGATGCCGCTTCGGCTGGACGCACCGGCCCCGGCCTGGGCGCCGATGTCCGTCCTGGCCATCGGGGCGCATCCCGACGACCTGGAGATCGCGGCCGGCGGGATGCTGCTCGACCTGGCCGCGCGGCGACCCGGACTGCACGTCAGGTACGTGGTGCTGAGCGGGTCGCCGGAACGTAAGCAGGAGGCCAGGGCCGCCGCGCGGGCATTTACCAGTGGCGCCGAGCTCGAGGTGGATTTTCACGAGTTGCCAGACGGGCGTTTCCCGGCCGTCTGGGAACAGGTCAAGGACATCCTCGAGAACCTGGCTGCCTCGCTGCGCCCGGACGTCGTCCTCACGCCGTCCGCCGCCGACGCCCACCAGGATCACCGGACCGTCGGCGAGCTCGTCCCCACCGCGTTCAGAGACCAGCTCTGCCTGGCCTACGAGATCCCGAAATGGGATGGTGACATGCCCCGGCCCAACGTGTACTTCCCGATGAGCGCGGACATCGCGGAGCGGAAGGTGGAGCTGCTCGACAAGCACTACCCGTCGCAGCGGTCGCGGGACTGGTGGAGCGCGGAGACCTTCCTCGCGCTTGCGCGGCTGCGCGGGGTGGAGTGCAGGGCCCGCTACGCGGAGGCGTTCACCTGCTCGAAGATGGTGATCTCGTGACCGCCGCGCCCCGGGTGAGCATCGGGCTCCCCGTGTACAACGGCGAGAAGTACCTGGGCGAGGCCGTCGACACGCTGCTCAGCCAGACCTACGGCGACTTCGAGCTGGTCATCTCCGACAACGCGTCCACCGACGCGACCGAGGAGATCTGCCGCGACTACGCGAAGCAGGACTCCCGGGTGCGCTACCTGCGCCAGCCGCGCAACATCGGGCTCTCGCCGAACCACAACTTCGTCGTGGACCAGGCGCGGGGCGAGCTGTTCAAGTGGGCCGCCGCCGACGACCTCTACGGGCCCGAGCTGCTGCGCAGCTGCGTGCAGGCGCTCGACGAGCACCCGCAGGCGGTGCTCGCGCACTCGTGGACGGCGGCGGTGGACGCCGCGGGCAACGTGACTCAGGCCTACTCCTACCCGCTGAAGACGGACTCGCCGAGCCCGCCGGAGCGATTCCGCAGCTTCCTCTTCGGGTGCAGCGGGATGTTCGAGGCGGCCGGCGGCGGACGGCGTCTCGTCCGCGTCGACCATGACGGGATCCTGCGTGCCTGCGACGAGTACGGCGTGATCCGCACCGGCGTGCTGCGGTCGGTCGCGCCCCGCGGCAGCTACCACGATCCCGACCGGATCCTCATCACCGAGCTACTGCTGCGGGGGTCGTTCCGTATCGTCCCCGACTGGATGTACTTCCGCCGCGACCATGACGAGCGCGCGCACAACAGCAGCCTGCACGACCGCTGCGTGATCCTCGACCCGCGCCGCGCCAGCCGGCTCAGGAACCCCGCCGTCCGCCTGCTCGGCGAGTACGTCCTCGGCTACGCCGCCGCGATCAGGCGCGCCCCGGTCAGTCCGGCCGACCGGCGGGAGTGCCTGCGCCAGCTAGCCCTGTGGGTAGCCGATCACGCGGGCGGGGCCGTGCTGCCGCGGCACCTGGAGCCGTTCGTCGACGACCTGCCCGCCAGCCGGCGCCGTCCGGCCACAGCTCTTGGCTAGCCGGCCGCGGGTTGGCCTCTTCGGGCTGCTCGGCCAGGGGAACCTGGGCAACGACGGCTCGTTCGAGTCCGTGCTCGGCTACCTGCGGTCGGAGCATCCCGAGGCGGTCCTCGACGCGCTGTGCTCGGACCCGGACACGCTCAGCCAGCGCTACGGCATCCCCGCGGCCCAGCTCAGGTGGTACGTGCCGGGACGGGCGCCGTCCCGCGGGCTGCGGGCGGTCGCCTCGCGGCTGCTCGGTCTTGGCGCCGGCCTGGCCATGGACGCGTGGCGCATTCCCGCGTGGGTCAGGCGCCACGACGCGGTCATCGTCCCCGGGATGGGCGTGCTCGAGACCACCGTGCCGATCCGGCCGTGGAAGACGCCGTACTGGATGTTCCTGCTGTGCGTGTCCGGCCGGGTCTTCGGCACGAAGGTGGCGCTCGCCAGCGTCGGGGCGAACGTCACCAGCCACCGGGTCACCCGGTGGCTGATCGCCGCCGCGGTGCGCTCGGCCTGCTACCGCTCGTTCCGCGACGAGCTGTCCAGGGACGCCATGCGCCAGATGGGCGTGGACACCGCGGCCGACACCGTCTCGCCCGATGTCGCCTTCGCGCTTCCGGTGCCCGCAGGCGACCAGTCCGCGCCTGGCAGCGTCGGGATCGGCGTCATGGACTACTCGGGCGACAACGACGAGAAGGCCAGCCAGGGCAGGCTCCGGGCCAACTACCTGGAGCAGATGAAGCGGTTCACCTGGTGGCTGGTCGATCACGGGCATCCGGTCAGGCTGTTCACCAGCGACACGGTGGACCAGCCGATCGTCACCGAGATCGCCGGGGACGTACGGGCGCGGCTGCCCGGGCTCGACCCGGCGCTGATCGCCGCCGACCCGGCGGAGACGCTGACCGAGCTGATGGGGCAGATCGCCGGGGTCGACACCGTAGTGGCGACGCGCTACCACAACGTGCTGTACGCCCTGCTGCAGGCGAAGCCCGCGCTGGCGCTGGCCTACGGGGCCAAGCACGAGCAGCTGATGGCCGAGGCAGGCCTGGCCGGCTTTTACCTGCAGTGCCGGTCACTCGACGCCAGCCAGATGATCGAGAAGTTCACCGAGATCGAGCGGGACGCCGCGCGGCTGCGGCAGCTGATCGCCGCCAGGACCGCGGTGAAGGCGGAGCTTGTCAGAGACCAGCTGGCCGCCATGTGCGCGGCCGTCCTCCCGGGCTAGCGCCGCGCACCGGCAGCAGTAGCAGGAATTACTGATTACCCCTCGCGTCACGGCCGAGCGAACGCATTGATTCGATGAATGCCGGCCGATTAACCGGCTCTTTACTTTCGGGGCCGCTGTGGGATATAAGAATTAGCTACGTGGACCGGCTTTTGCCAGGTCTATTCGGCGGCCACAGGGGGTGGGGGCGTTGGCTTCTCCATTCACGCAACGCGGGCGACTAAGAAGGAACATCTCCCTGTTCTTTGCCGCGTCCGTCATTGTGACACCCTGTGCGATACTGGTCGCCTCGTTGCCCGGAAATGGGAATAACGGTTTTGTCGACATCGGCAGCCTCTGGCTGTGGCACAAGGGGAAACAGCCGGTTGTGATCCTTGACGGCTCCGCTATGCGGATCTTGCTGGTCGTTATTTGTGTGGTGCTGGCAGAACTCCTGGTGCAGACCGCCGTAAACAATCACGCGGATCACGGGCTGCTGTTCGGCGGCATGACGATTTTCGCCGCCCTCACCTGGCTGGCGGCATTCCTGTCGGTGTTCGCGCGCAGGCACGTGGAGGATCAGGCCGGGCGCATGTTCGCGCTACTCGCCGTTCTCAGCGTGATCACGCTGGTGCTTGCCGCCTATGACTGGGGCCGCCGTCAGCTGCTAATCGGGGCGCTGATCATCGCGGCCGCGCTGAGCGTGTTCATCATACGCACGGGTTTCGAGAGCCTGAAAGTCCCGCCGCAATGGGAGCGCGCGCAGGTAGCCGACCAGGCGATAGCTGACGAAGCTGCGCTGACCCTCCAGTACACGCAGGATCTGCCGGCCCGCAAAGGCGACGTCAGAGACGCGGCGGACGCACTGGGCGACATTTTGAACGGCCCCGCGAAACCCGGCATAGACAACGCCCTCAGCACAACCGCCGCCGCAATCCTGAAGCAGGCCAGGCAGCAGCCGCTGCCCGCCACGGCCGCGAGCTCGCCCGATTTCGCGGCCCTCGACGCGGAAGTGGCCAACGAGGCTTCCAGCTACCCGCCGGCTGAGGCCACCAAAGTCGCCGACGCGGTGCAGGCGCTGCAGGCGGCGGAATCCGCGGCCGTGCCACCGGGCAGCACGGCAGAGCTCAAGCAGGCCATCTGCTCGGTCTCCCCGCCATCGGAGTGCGGCAAGACGTCCCCGAAGCCGATCACGACCAACGACCAGTGGGTCAGCGCTCAGCACAACCTCAGTGTGCAACTGGCCACTTACCGGGCCCAGGTCACCGGTACGCCGGCCGATCAGACGGCACTGCAAGCGGTGCTGGCGCAGCAGCCGGACGTCGATCACGACATCTCGATCCTGGACGCGATCGAAGACGGGCCGCAGGCTTTGTGGCGCTCCTTCTTTCACGCCACCGGCCCGGCGCTCGTCCCGGGACCGCTCGGCTGGGTGCTGCTCGGCGCCGTGCTCCTCGGGCTGCTCACCTGGCTGCTCAGGGTGAACGCAACCCAGCTGGCGGGGCCGGTCAGCGTGACGCCGGTCGGCACCGGCAGCTCTACCTCAGGCAGCTCAGCCAGCACCAACGACCAGCTCACGGCCGAGCTCCGGGTGGCGGTGCTGCAGAACGTGACCGAGCCGGGCGCTGCGCCTGGATCACCCAGCATCAACCCGGTGACCACGCTGCTCGGCATCGCCGGCGGCCCGCTGTCTCCCATCAGCAAGATCATCCAGGCCATTCTGGCCATTGTCGGGAACCGGCACGGCTACGAGGTGACCATCGACGTCACCTCTGGCGACCTGGTTGCCCCGGGGCTTGCGGCGGACGGTACGGGCGCCGCTCCGGCGACCTCCGCCCGCGAGGTCACCGTCCTGGTCCGAGTTATCTCGCTGGCCAGCGGGGTTACCTGCGCCTCGCACCTGTGCACAGCGCCGGACGAGCTGCAGGCCGTCCGTACGGCAGGCCTGTGGGCGGCTGGAGAAGTCCTCAACCGCAGCTCACGGATTCCGCACTGGGCGGCCTGGCAGGCAGACACGGCCCACGCGCTTGTCACCGCGAAGCACAAGAACGAGCACACCATTCCGGCCCTGCAGACAGCCCTGGCCGACGCGCCCAACAGCGGAATCCTCCTCGTGCTGCTCGGCCATCACTACGAACTGGCCGGCCGCCCGCTCGACGCGATCGAGTGTTACGCGCGAGCGGCCACGGCCTATCCCCGGTACAGCGTCGCCAGGTACCGGCTGGCCGCCGCGCTCGCCCTGATGCGGCACGACGGTACCTGGCGGGGTTCGCCGAGCCGGTTCGAGTCCGAGGACAACATGGTGCGCGCGGTTAAGGAGGCGGTCAGCGCGCTCCTGGTGGACGACGGCCGGGCGATAGCGGAGCTGGAAAAGAGACAGGATTCAGACCGGGCGGAATTCGGGGCACTCGCCGCCAGCCTGCTCCGCGCACTCGAAAGCGACACGAGGTGGTGGTGGCTTTCCGTGGGCGCCCTGCGCCGGACAGAGAGGCAGTCAATCTGGCCCGCGCTCGTGCCGATGTCGAAGCACCCCGCCGCCCGGTTCCACGCCCTGGTCACCTCCGCCAGGCAAACGCTCACCGACGCTCCCGACTGGGGCCAGCTGGGCGAGGAAGCGGTGGCAGACGGCAGCTGGTGGCAGATCAGCTACAACGCCGCCTGCGCACACGCGGCGGGCATCGCGGCGTGCGACGGCGGCCAGGACGCAAAGCGGGCTCAAGCTGCCAGCGCCCTTGGCTTCCTCGAGCAGACGCTCGTCCGGCCCGGCGTGGAGCAGCTGTCAGCAGCATGGGTCGGCAACGACCCGGATCTTGCCGCGCTGCGGGCCGATCCGCGGTTCAAGCGGTTTCTCGCTCAGTTGAGGCCAGGTGAATGAAATGCCAGACCCGATCACTAACCAGCTCGTCAACGGCATGTGGAGCACGATCCAAACCGCTGTGAGCAGCGGCCTGGCGATGGAGGTCCCCTACGAGCTGCCAAGCCCGGCCCTGGATAATGTCGCGTTCGTCAACACCACTGAGAAGCTGAGCGATACCCAGCCCGCGGACTGGCACACCGTGCAGATCCCGGACGTTCCCGCGGAAATCTCGGCGCAGGTCCGGGTTCAAACAGCAGGGGACGCCTTCGACATCATCCACCGCTATGACCTCAGTTACCACGAGCTGCGCGCACCGAACTCGGATGCGATCAAGAACTGGGCGATGCGTGCCCGTCAGTTCGAGCTCAGCCTGATGCTGTACTACTACGCGCAGCAGGCGGAAACTCAGCCCTGCACTCCCGGCCAGCTGACCAAGCAGTTTCCGCCCAAGGGGTGGGGGCCGCGACGGTGCGTGGTATTCCAGTCCGCCAGCAGGGCAATCATCCTCGACCGCTGGAAGGGATCCGAGATGGAGTCCGCCGCGGTCAAGGTCGATGCGGTACCAGTGAACGGGGTTCACGCCCTGATCTTCTGGATGAGCGGGGGTCCCTACGTCCGGCGCCCGGCCGACCTGTCGCTGGGATGGACGCCTGCCGCCGAGTGCGGAGCACAACTGCTGCTGACCGAGCAACTCGAGTTCGTCGACGTGAGCAAGGAGAGCGTCTTCGGCATTGAGCTGGTCCCGTTCCCCCAGGGAGCGGCCTGGCAGGGCAGGCTTCCCCACCGCCAGCCGGGCCGCGCCCGCCGGCAGTAACAGCGCCCGCCGGCAGCGCCCGCCGGGCAGCGCCCGCCGGCAGTACCCAGCGCCCGTCGGCAGTAACCAGTGCCCGCCGGCAGCGCCCGCCGGCAGCGCCCGCCGGCAGTAACCCGCGCCCGCCGGCAGCGCCCGCCGGCAGC
>DASYAD010000111.1:0-2344 GCA_036501515.1 Trebonia sp.
TTCGGTCAGCAACTGGTCCACGACCGAGGCCGACGTGGCCCGCAGCCTGGAGGCCCTGCGCCGCGTCGCGCTGACGGCGCGCTCGTAGCCCGGCTGACTCCAAGATCCAAAAGCAGTATCCCGAACGACAGCGGCCCTTCGTCCTGCCCCGCATGCCATGACACCGCCCGGCGGGGTAGCGTTCCATCGTCCGCGCATCGCCGGATGCGCGAAACCGACGACGCAGGCGGGGGAGAGCGTTGAGCGACAGCGTGCGGGTGCTGCTGATCTCTGGAAGCACGCGGGAAGGTTCCGCGAACACCGCCGCGCTGGTCACCGCCGCGGCACTCGCACCGCGGCGGGTGACGCCGGTCGTGTACGGCGGGCTGGCGGAGCTGCCCGCGTTCAACCCTGATCACGACGGCGACCTGCTGCCGGCCGCCGCGGCCGCGCTGCGCGGTGAGATCGCCGCCGCGGCCGCGGTCCTGTTCTGCACGCCCGAGTACGCGGGCACCTTGCCTGGCAGCCTGAAGAACCTGCTCGACTGGACGGTGGGCGGTGGCGAGCTGAATGAAAAGCCCGCGGCCTGGCTCAACGTCGCCAATCCGGGCCGCGGCGGCGGCCCCACGGTGAGCGACCCGCGATTCACCGCGACCGTCGCGGACATCTGGGGCGCGGTTCTCGGTCACCTGGACGCCGCGTCGTGACCGCGTTGACCATCCCCCTTTTCGCGTTCTTCGCCGTGCTCACGGTGCTCCTGTTGTCGGCCGCGCTCCGCCGGCTGATGGGGATGAGGCTGTCTCCGCTGCGCACGCTGATCGCCGCGCTGATCGCGCTGTTCTCCGCCTCGCCGATCATCACGGCGATGGCGGGCTCCGCGGTGTCGTCGAAGAACCCCGGCGTGCTGCCCGGCCTGTGGTTCGTCATCCTCGGCGTCGTCATCGCGATGCTGGTGGGGATGATCTTCCTGGTCATCTCCGAGGCCCTGGTGCCGAGCGGGTCGCTGCCCGGGCCGCTGTACGTGCTGCGCGGCGCGCGCAGGCTAGGCGGCCGGACGCGCCGTTACTCGCAGATCAGCCGGATACTCGCCCGCCACGGCCTGCTCCCGTACCTGCGCGGCGCCCGCCGGGCGGAGCTGGCCACCGCGGACGGGCGGGCCAGGCTTGCCCGCTCGCTCCGGCTCGCCCTCGAGGACGGCGGTGTCACGTTCGTCAAGCTCGGCCAGGTGCTCTCCACCCGGCGTGACCTGCTGCCGCCGGAATTCATCGCCGAGCTGAGCCGCCTGCAAGACGACGCGGCAAGGGTGCCATGGCCGGACGTCAAGGCGGCGCTTGAGGACTCGCTCGGCGGTCCGGTGAGCGAGAAGTTCGCCAGCTTCGACGAGGAGCCGATCGCCGCGGCCTCCATCGCCCAGGTGCACGCCGCGACGCTGTCGTCCGGCGAGCGGGTGGTCGTCAAGGTGCGCCGGCCGGGGGCCGTCGCCCTCGCGAGCGCCGACCTGGAGGTGGTGCAGCGGCTGGCGGGCCGGCTGCAGCGCGGCACCCGCTGGGGCCGGTCCGTCGGCGCGGTCGACCTGGCCCAGGGGTTCGCCGACGCGCTGCGCGAGGAACTCGACCTGCGGATCGAGGCGCGGAACATGACCGCGGTGGCGGCCGCGACGGCCGCCAGGGACGAAGGCGTCCGGGTGCCGGCGCCGTACGACCCGTACTGCGGCGAGCGGGTGCTCGTCATGCAGTTCTTCGCGGGCCGCCCGCTGCTTGCCGCCTCGGCCGGCCTGCCGGCGGAAGCGCGGCAGGCGCTTGCCAGCGAGCTGCTCGACAGCCTGCTCGGGCAGGTGATGCTCGACGGGATCTTCCACGCCGACCCTCACCCGGGCAACATCCTGCTGCTCGACGACGGTCATCCGGGGCTGCTCGACTGGGGGTCCGTCGGCCGCATCGACGCCGGGCTGCGCGGCGCGCTGCAGCGGCTGCTGCTCGCGCTCGACCGCGGCGATCCGGTCATGGTCACCGACTCACTGCTCGAGGTGGTGGAGCGGCCAGCGGAGCTCGACGAGCCGCGGCTTGAACGCGCGCTCGGCCGGTTCCTCGCCCGTTACTTCTCGGCCGGCGTCACGCCGGACATGCGGATGTTCACCGATCTGTTCAGGATCGTCACCGACTTCGGCCTGTCGGTCCCGGCGGAGATGGCGGCCGTGTTCCGCGCGCTTGCCACGATCGAGGGGACGCTGACGCAGCTCGCCCCGGGGTTCGACATCGTGGACGAGGCGCGGCGCTTCGGCGGCAAGCAGCTCGCGGGGCAGCTGAGCCCCGAGGCGATCAGGAAGACCGCGGCCGACGAGCTCGCGGCGCTTGTGCCGCTGCTG
>DASYAD010000112.1:0-3111 GCA_036501515.1 Trebonia sp.
GTGGAGGCGGAGTTCGGCCAGGTGGACGTCTGGGTGCACAACGCCAGTTGCCCGCTCACCGGCGCGCCAGCGAGGTAAGCGGCATCTCTGCACACCTATACATATAATTAATTTATCTATTATGCTGGTGGGTGGCAAGCGCCGCCCTGACGACACGGGGCAGCGCGCGGCTGCAGAATTACGGGAGGATCATGGGCGGCCAGCGGGTACCCGCGGCGATGGGGACCGCCGCGGGGGGCGAGATCGAGGCCCTGCGGCGCGGGCTCGGTCGTGACGGAGTCCCCATCCCGGCCTACGAGACCCTCGGCATCGACATGCGCAGCGTCGAGGCCGGCACCGCGGTCGTCAGGGTGCCGACGTCGCCGTACGTGACCGCGCCGGACGGCGGCCTGCTCCCTGGCACATTCGCGGTGCTAGCGGACGCCTGCTGCGGCGCCGCCATCGTGTCCGCCATGGCCGGCGGGGGAGCCACGCTGACGGCGCAGCTGCGCGTCGAGTTCATCCGGCCGCTGTCGGCCGGCCATACCTGGATCGAGGGACGGGCCGAGGCCGACGCGGTCGACGAGGAGACGGGACTGGCCCGGGCCGAGATCGTGGACGAGACGGACCAGTTGCTCGGCGTGGCCTCGATGCGCATCATGCGGACATCCATGCAGAAGGTCCCGCCAGAGACCCTCACTCCCGCCACACCCGGCCGGTTCGGCGGCCCAGAGAAACCGGCTGAGCGCCCGGCCGAGCGCCCGCTCGACAGCCTCGCCGGCGTGGCGAGCCGGTTCGCGGACTCCGGGCAGTCGGCGTGGCGGTTCCGCGCCCCGCTCGCCGCGGCGAACAGTTACGGGATGACGCACGGGGGAGTGCTCGGCCTGATCGCCCACGAGGTGGCCAGCGACGCGATACGGTCGGCGACCGGTCCGGGGGAGGAGTCGCTGCCGCTGGACCTGGTGCTCAACTTCTACCGCGGAGTTCCGGTGTCGGCGGGCCACGCCGCCGCCACCGCGCGCGTGACACACCGCGGCCGGCGGTTCGTCGTGGCCGAGGGGGAAGTGGTCGGACCGGACGGCCGGCGCGCGCTGCGCCTGTCCGTCGGGGCGCAGATCCGCGCCGTGCCCGGGGCCTGAACCACGCCGGCCACGGGGTGTACAACATCGCAAACAGTTGACTAATTATGCTTAATCGGTGAAGATCGTGCAAGGTAGCCGCACGGAGTATCCGCACGGGCCGCGCACCGAGTGAAGGAGATCAAATGGCCGAGGGATTGTGCAGCGGACGCGTCGTGGTCGTCACCGGCGCGGGTAACGGCATCGGCCGGGCGCACGCCCTGGCGTTCGCCGCGCAGGGCGCCAAGGTCGTGGTCAACGACCTCGGCGGTTCGCGGGATGGCACGGGATCGTCGGCCGGCCCGGCCCAGGCGGTCGCGGACGAGATCACCGCGGCCGGCGGCGAAGCGGTGGCGAACACCGACGACATCTCCTCCTGGGCAGGCGCGGAGCGGCTGATCGGGCAGGCGGTCGACACGTTCGGCGGTCTCGACGTGGTAGTGAACAACGCGGGCATCCTGCGCGACAGGATGATCGTCACGATGACCGAGCAGGACTGGGACGCGGTCATAGCCGTTCACCTCAAGGGCACGTTCGCGGTGCTGCACCACGCCGCGGCGTACTGGCGGCAGCGGTCCAAGGAGGGACGCGCCAACGACGCGCGGGTCATCAACACGACGTCGTCGTCGGGCCTGTTCGCCAATGCGGGGCAGGGTAACTACGGCGCGGCCAAGGCCGGCATCGCCAGCCTGACGATCATCGGCGCCAGGGAGCTGGATCGCTACGGCGTCACGGTCAACGCGATCGCGCCGACCGCGCTGACCCGGCTGACCGAGGATGTCCCGATGATGAGCGACGCGGCCGCCGCGACCGAACTCAACCCGGAGCACATCTCACCGCTGGTGGTCTGGCTCGGCTCGGCGGAGTCCCGCTCGGTGACCGGCCGGGTGTTCGGGGTCTGGGGGAACGCGATCACCGTGCTCGAGGGCTGGGTGAACGGCCCGAGCGTGTCCCGGGACAGCCAGTGGGACCCGGCCGCCCTGTCCGCGGTCGTGCCGGACCTGGTGGCGAAGGCCGCGCCGAACGCGGGCATGCTGGGCACCCGCAAGCCAGTGGACTGAGGCGCGGCTCGAGGGGCGGGCCACATGAACATCGGACGTGTCGGTATCTGGTCAATGGCCCTGGAGGCCCAGCCGCTGTCCGTCGCCCAGGAAGCGGCGGCCGAGCTGGACGAGCTCGGGTTCCCGGCCCTGTGGGTCCCTGAGGCGCTGGGCAAGGAAGTCATGAGCCACGCGGCGCTGCTGCTGGCCGCGACGAGGCGCATGGTTGTCGCCACCGGGATAGCAAACCTGTGGGCCCGGGACGCGACCGCCATGGTCAACGCGCAGCGCACCCTGACCGAAGGATTTCCCGAGCGCTTCCTGCTTGGCATCGGGGTCAGCCACACCCCGACCGTGGCCCTCCGTGGGCACACGCTGGTCAGCCCCGTCCAGGCCACCCGTGACTACCTCACCGCGATGGATGCCACCCGCTACTTCGGCGCCGTTCCGGCTGCCCCGCTGCGCCGGGTGCTTGCTGCTCTCGGGCCGCGCATGCTCACCCTCGCCGCCGAGCTGACGGAGGGCGCGCACACCTACACAGTGCCCGTGGAGCACACCGAGCAGGCCCGGCGGCGCCTCGGACCGGGGACTTTGTTGATCCCTGAGCAGAAGGTCGTGCTGGTTTCCGACCCGGCCGACGCCCGCCGGATAGCGCGCGCCACCATCAGCCGCCTGTTCCGCCTGCCCAACTACGCGGGCAATCTGCGCCGGCTGGGCTTCGCCGACACGGATTTCGCCGACGGTGGCAGCGACCGGCTCATCGACGCGCTTGTCGCCTGGGGTGACGTCGAAGACGTCCGCCGCCGTGTCAAGGAGCACCTCGACGCGGGTGCCGACCACGTCGCCCTGCAGGTCCTGACCGCAGACCCCACCGCCCTGCCGCTGCGGGAATGGCGCGAGCTCTCCGCTCTGCTCGACTGAATTCAGTCGTCAGAACGTACCCGGCTGACTCTAGAGACCCGCCCCTTCCTCGT
>DASYAD010000113.1:0-4143 GCA_036501515.1 Trebonia sp.
GCTGCTGCTTGCCGCCGTGGACCATCACATCGCCCCGGCCGACCGACCGTCCATGCGCGAGATAGTCGCCAAGGGCGACCTGGCGGTCTTCGTCCAGGTCGACGATCTGGACAAGACCTTCGAGTCGCTGCGCGCCGCCGGAACGGAGATCCTCCAGGAGCCCGTCGACCAGCCGTACGGCGTCCGTGACGCCGCCGTCCGGGACCCTAGCGGCAACCACCTGCGGCTGAGCCAGCCGCTGGCGCCACGGGGCTGAGGCTCCGGCCTGCCGGGGCCGATCCAGTGATCGGCGCCGAACGCCGCGATGTCGTCGGGCAGCTGGCCGGGCCCGTGCGCGGCATCGACGAGCACGCGGGCACCGGCACCGGCAGCGCCGCCGACTGTCGCGGCCGTGGCCGCGACAGGGACGACGGTCGCCGTTGGCGAGGTGATGCGGTCGACCACCACCAGCCGGGTGCGGGACGAGCAGGCGGCCGCGTACGCCGACACGATCGCGTCATCCTCGGCGCCGACGGGGAAAGCCGCCTCGACGACCCGGGCCCCGGCGCGCGCGGCGTGATGGTTGAGCGCCTTGCGTACCGCGCCATAGCCGTGCGTGCCGGTCACCAGCTCGTCGCCGGGGCGAAGCGCCAGCGAGCCGAGCACCGCGGACACGCCTTCGGACACGTTGCGCACCCACGCCGCCCGGGACGGGTCGATGCCGAGGAACGTGGCGGCGCCCTCCCGCGCCGCCGCCACCAGCCCGGCAACCTCGACGCGATTGAACCGGTGCGGATTGCGTTCCGCGCGCTCACGCCACGCCGCGGCAGCCCGCCTGACGGCAACCGGCGCGACACCGAACGCACCGTGATTGAGGTGGAGGACGTCGGGGTCGAGGCCGAAGGCCTCCAGGAATGCAGCGTCCACGAGCCGATTCTGCCATCCCGGGGGGCCGCGGCGGGCAGCCCGCTCCCCCGGTATCAGGTTCAGCGGAACGCTGCGGCAGTCAGCCGCGTCCGTTCGGAAAAACCAAGACCATCATCCCGAACGTACGTGCGGTTCCCCTGAAGCCTCAGCCTGCGACCCGGGTGGTCGGCGAGGCCCGTCTGCCTTATCTGTTGCCCCAGAGCACCCGGTGCCACCACCGGCGGGTCAGCAGCACCTGCCACGTGAACTGTCGCGGGGGTCTCTCGTTCCAGCCGTGGAGGCACCGGCCTTCGCTGAGCAGGCAGTCACCGGGACAGTCGCCTGCGCAGTGCCGGCAGTGCCTGGTCCGCCTGACCTCGGCCACGTGCCACATGATAGGCCTCACTGACATAAGAACTACAAAACGGCACAAATGTGCGGGATCGGGTGGATCTCCAGACGTGTCAGTTAAGTAGACTCGTTCTCACAGCTCCGGTCAGCGACCCGGCGCCGGACTGGGCTCAGTACGTGTACAAACGTCCGTAGCCTGGGTGGGATCTCTGATGCGGAACCAGGATCAGCGGCGCCCGCCGCTGCCCGTGCGCCTGACATCTGCCGAGCGCGAGTTTTATACCGAGCTGCGGCGTCTTGTCGGCGCGGCCGGGCTGTCTGCTGGCGACCTGAGCGGAACGGCAGCCGGCAAGAACGCCTGGGGAGACTGGCTCAACGGACAGTCGCTCCCGCCGCTGCGGGCCCTCAGGGAGCTGGCGTCGAAGCTCTCCGCTAGCGGCATCGATGCCCGTCGGCTGGCCAGCTTGTGGGCGCGGGCAGCCCTGCCGACGGCCTACCCGGCTGAGCCCGGCCGGTCCCCCGTCCAGCCGCGGCAGCTCCCCATCGACACGAGCGACTTCACGGGCCGGTCCCGTGAGCTCACGGTCCTTGCAGACCTCGGACGCCAGGCCGCGGCGCCGGGCGACGCCACGGTCGTCGTGATCGAGGGACCAGCGGCCACCGGGAAGACCGCGCTGGCGAATCACGTCGCTCACCAGCTCAGCTACCTGTTCCCTGACGGGCAGCTCTGGGCGGACCTGCGCGGCTTCGGTGACGCCGGCGAGCCGGTGACCGGCGGCCAGGCGCTGCGCGGCTTCCTCGAAGCCATCGGTGTCGCGCCCAGGGAACTCCCTCTTGACGCGGACGAACAGGCGGCCCTGTACCGGAGTCTGCTGACCGGGCGACGGGTCCTCACCGTCCTCGACAATGCGCGTGACGCCGGCCAGGTGCGGCCGCTGCTCCCGGCGAGCCCCGGCTGCCTTGTGCTGATCACGGCCCGCGGGCTCCCCGCCAATCTCGCGGGCGCCGGAACGCACGTGCTGCGACTCGGGCCGCTCAGCGACAGCGAGGTGCGCGACGTGCTGGAGCGGCGCGTTGGGACCACGAGGTTGCGGCGCGAGCCATCGGCCATCCGCGAGCTGGGCAGCGTGACCGGCCAGCGACCCCTCGCGCTGCGGGTAGCCGCCGCCCAGGCAGCGGCCGACCCGGACCTCTCGCTCCGGGCGCTCGCTCAGGAGCTGCGCTCCGCGGGCGCGGGTGCGGGCGACCCCCTCGCGGTCTTCGCGGCGTCCTGCGCGCACCTGAGCGACGGTACCGCTCGGATGTTCCGGCTGCTCAGCGTCGTTCCCGGACCGGACATCGGATTGCCTGCCGCGGCGAGCCTGGCCGCCATCCCTGCGGACCAGGCCCGCGGGGCGCTCGACGAGCTGGTCACGGCGTGTCTCGTCGAGGAGCACCAGCCAGGCCGGTTCGTCGTCCACGACCTCCCGCGTCGCTACGGTGCGGACTTGGCCCGGGCAAGCGAAGGCGCCGCCGAACTCGACGCGGCGACACTGCGGCTGCTCGACCACTACCTGCGCGGCATGCATGCGGCGGTGAGCCTCATCTACCCGGCACGGCCGCCCGTTCCGCTGCTGCCACCCGTGGCGGGGGTGCAAACGGAGCGCTTCGGCTCCGCCGCGGAGGCACTGGCATGGTGCCGCGCAGAGCGGCCAGGAGTCCGGGCCCTGGTCACGTACGCGGCAGGACAGGGCGATTTTGCCGCTTACTGCTGGCAGCTTCCCTGGGCGATGGCGCCGTTCCTGTCACGCGGCGGCTTCCCCCGCGATTACCTCGCGCTCCAGCAGATAGCCATCACCGCGGCGACCGGCCTCGGCGACCCGCTGGGCCAGGGGATCGCCCACCATGAGTACGCGCACGCATGTGCGCGGCTCGGTGAGGTCGGCGACTCAGGAGCGCACCTGAAAGAGGCCCTGCAGTGGTTCACCAAGGCGGGTGACCAGCCGCGGGCCGCGCGGACACTCAACGGCATGGCCCAGCTGCTTATGCAGGACGGCGAGTACCCGGCGGCGCTCGATCGCGAGACAGAGGCGCTGGAACTGCGCCGCGCCGCCGGCGACCTGGAGGAGATCGCCCACTCCGAGCAGACGCTCGGGTCCATCTACGCGCGGCTCGGCCGCCACGACGAGGCGGTACAGCACTGCCAGCGCTCGCTTGACCTCAGCCGCGAGACCGGCACCCGCGCGCTGACCGCCGACACCCTTGCCACCCTTGGCTTCGTGCACCTCAGCCTCGGCGACTACGGCAGGGCCGTCGCCTGCTACATGGAAGTCCTGGTGATCTACCGGGAGATCGGCGACAAGGCCGGCACGGCTGAGGCTCTCACCGGGCTCGGCGACGCGCAGCACGCCAGGGGCGACGTGCGGGCGGCCCGCGCGACCTGGCGGCAGGCCCTGGCCATCCTCAGCGACGTGCCGAGCGCCGATGTCCAGCCGATTCAGGCCAGGCTGGACATGCTCGGGTGACGACCCGACTGGCTGAGCTCAGATCTTTTCTTCTGAACGGGCCCGTGGTGGCTCCCACACGCCCTCCTTCTTCATCGTCCCGATGATCGGCGCGGTCTCGACTGACTGCAGGCCCGGCAGGCCGGCCAGCCTGGTGGTCAGGTACTCGTAGAGCTGCCGGGTGTCACGGAAGATCGCGCTGACGACGAGGTTG
Source organism: Trebonia sp. (assembly GCA_036501515.1). GTDB lineage: Bacteria > Actinomycetota > Actinomycetes > Streptosporangiales > Streptosporangiaceae > Trebonia. Next base: position 3,934 of record DASYAD010000113.1, read on the forward strand.
GTGGGGCCGGTCGTGGCGGCGGCGAACGGGACTTCCGGGTGCGCGGCGACCGCGCCGCCGGCCGCCTCTAGGCTGGCGGGCTCGATCTTCAGCCACAGCATCACGGTCGCGTTGACGCCGAAGGCCGACTCGTCGACGTCGATGTCGAAGTACAGCAGCCCGGCTTGCCGCAGTTCCTCGATCCGGCGGCGCACGGTCGACTCGTGCCAG
>DASYAD010000114.1:0-43553 GCA_036501515.1 Trebonia sp.
AGCCGGTCCCGGCGGGCCGCTACCGGATCGGGGGTCGAGCGGGCGCCTGAGCTGGAACGGGCCATGTGATCATGCTAAGCGGCGACGCCGCGGGACCGGATCCGGTACTGGCCCGGCGGCTCCTCCCGTAGCCGGCTGAACGCGCGGCTGAACGCGTAGACGGAGGTGTAGCCGACCGACCGGGCCACTGCCTCCAGGCTGTCGTCGCTGTCGCGCAGGCGGAGGGCGGCCAGGTCCATCCGCAGCCGGGTGAGGTAGGCGCCGGGCGACTCCCCCGTCACCGCGGCGAACCGGCGGGTCAGGGTGGCCCGGGAAACGCCGGCCGCGCGGGCCAGCGTGGCGGTTGTCCACGGCCGCGACGGCTCGGCGTGCAGCCGGCTCACCGCGGTGCCGGTGATGTCATCGTTCAGCGCCCCCAGCCAGGAGGGCGGGTGGTCCGACCCGGCGGGCGCGCCGGCCGGCCCGGCCGCGAGCCATGCCCTGAGGACCTGGACGAGCAGGATGTCGACCAGGCGGTCGAGGACGACCCCGGTTGCCATCCGCGGCTTGGCCAGCTCGCGGCCGAGCAGCCGGACGGTGTCTTCGAGCAGGCCGCCGTCGTTGCGTCCGCGGATGAGCAGCACCGGCGGCAGCAGGCCGAGAACCTGGGTGGACGCCACGTCGTCGTGGCTGTAGTCGGCGCACAGGATGTTCGCGGCCACCGGGCCGTCGCCGATCTGCACCGCCCCGCTCGCGGTCTCCCGCCAGGGGTCGAACCGGTCCGCGCTGGTGCGGGCGACGGCCGCGTGACCCATACGGTCTTGTCATGAAGATCTCAGGAAGTACCGCCCTGGTGACCGGGGCCAGCAGGGGCCTCGGTCGTGAGTTCGCCCGTCAGCTGCTTGAGCGCGGCGCGGCCCGGGTCTACGCCAGCGCTCGCAACCCTGCTCAGGTCAACGTGCCCGGCACGGACGTGCCCGGCACGGACGTGCTCGCGCTCGATATCACGGACCCGTCCTCGGTCGCCGCCGCGGCCGCCATCGCGGGCGACGTCACCTTGCTGGTCAGCAACGCGGGCGTGTCCGCCGTGCAGAACCTGGTCAGCGGCCTCCTGATGAGCTCGACCGACACCGACATGACGGCCGGCTGGGACATTCCCAAGAACGACCCGGCCGACGTGATCCGCCAGGCCCTGGACGGTATCGAGGCCGGACAGCTGGAGATCATCGCGGACGAGGAGACCGCCCAGGCCAAGGCCGCGCTCAGCGCGGACCCCGCGCTGACCTACGCCGCGCAGCTGGCCGCGGGTGCTGGCGCTTAGCCCGTTGCCGCGGGTGCGGACGCTTAGCCCGTTGCCGCAGTGGTAGGGACATAGGCGGCGGGCCGGGGCGTTCAGCGGTCCGGTCAGCGGGCGAGGCGAGGGGGCACAGTGGCAGGCGAGGAGACCAGACAAGGACCGGGAGATCTCACCGGCCGGGTGGCGGTCGTCACAGGGGCGGCCAGGGGCATCGGCCGGGCGGCGGCGGTCGCGCTGGCCGGGCGGGGTGCGGCGGTGGCCGGCGTCGACATTGCAGGCCCGGTCAGCCCGATCCTCGACTTCGCGCCCGCCACTGCCGGTGACCTGGCACAGACTGGCGAAGCGGTCGCTGCGGCGGGCGCCCAGTGGCTGCCCGCCGTCGCCGACCAGCGCGACATCGGTGCGGTCCGGGCGGCCGCGGAGCTCATCGAGCGCGAGCTCGGCGGCGTGGACATCGTCTTCGCCAACGCCGGGATCCAGGCGTTCAAGCCGATCCTTGAGATGGACGACAGGGACTGGCACGACCAGATCGACGTCAACCTCAGCGGGACCGCGAACGTGCTCCGGGTCTTCGCTCCCCTGCTCGTCCGGCGCGGCGGCGGGCGGATCATCATCACGTCGTCTACCCAGGGCGAGCACGGCACGAAGTCCGGGTCGGCCTACTCGGCGTCCAAGTGGGGCCTGATCGGCCTGATGAAGTCGGCCGCCCTGGAACTGGGCAGCCACGGCATCACGGTGAACGCGGTCATCCCCGGCCTGATCGATACCGCCTTGACCCGGCACGAGGACCGCTACGCGCAGGCGATCAGCTCCTCCGGCCAGGAGCCCAGCGGGGAGCGCGGCCAAGACGAGGAGACCGCCCGGCGCCTGCTCGCTGTCAAGAGCCCGCTCGGCGTCCCCTGGATCGACCCGGCCGACGTCGCCCCGGTCGTAGCGTTCCTGGCCTCTGACGAGGCGCGCATGGTGAGCGGCGCGTCCTTCGCGGTCACGGCGGGCGACAGCGCCAACATCACCGCCTGAGCAGACACGGCCCGCAGACCACCGCCGGGGCTGGCCGCGGCGAGGGTCAACGGTGGCGGCCGAGACCGACAGTGGCGGCGGAGACCGACAGTGGCGGCGGAGACCGACGGTGGCGGCGGAGACCGACGGTGGCGAGGCCTGCAGAAGCAGCATGTCAGCAGGCGGATAGAAATATCTTGGAACATTTTCGTGCCCTGGCACATGCGAATTTCCACTTAGACAAAAATTTCCATAACGACAGCCTCATCAGTCACGTCCGCCGCCTGCGACGCTCTCAACCTGGGCGCTGGGCAGTCCGCCCGGGCGACGGCCCGGCAGGTGCGACGGAGGCGACGGAGGCGACGGTCAGGGCCAGGTGCGGCGGGGGAGGTGGTCGGGACAGGTGCCGCGCCGTCGACAGGTCAGGGCAGATGCGGCGGAGGCGAAGGCTGGGACAGCTCCGGTGGCGGCAACAGGTCAGGACTCCTGCAGGCGGAGGCGACCGCTAACACAGGTGCGGCGAAGGCGCCAGCTGGGACCGGTGAGGCGGCGGCAACAGGTCAGGACTCCTGCGGGCGGAGGCGACCGTTAACACAGGTGCGGCGGAGGCGAAGGCTGGGACAGGTGCGGCGGAGGCGCCGGCTGGGACCGGTGCGGCGGCGGCAACCGGGCAGGAGTGGTGCGGCAGGGTGACCGTTAAGACAGGTCTGGCGGCGGGGACGCCGCGGCGGCTTCCGCGTTGCTGGTCAGGCGCCGCAGCAGGACGCGCAGCTGGTCGTACTCGGCCGGTTCGAGGCCGAGCGCCTTGGCGGCGAAGGGCGGGATCGCGCTGGCCCGGTCGCGCAGCGCGGTGCCCTCGGCGGTGAGGGTGATCAGGACCGAGCGCTCGTCCTTGGCCGACCGCTCGCGGCGCAGCAGGCCGTGTGCTTCCAGGCGCTTGAGCAGCGGGGTGAGGGTGCCGTAGTCGAGGCTCAGGGCCTCGCCGAGCTCCCGGACCGGAACCTGCCCGCGCTCCCAGAGCACCAGCAGCACCAGGTACTGCGGGTAGGTCAGCCCCAGGGTGTCAAGCACCGGCCGGTACAGGCCGGTGACCGCACGGGACGCGGCGTAGAGCGCGAAACAGACCTGGTCGTCGAGTGCGAGCGACCAATGTTCGCCGCTGTCTTCTTCCGCCAACTGACTCCGCCCCCTCACGCTCATCACCCTCCTGTTACCTATATCACAATTAAATCGCCTCAAAGTAACTTGTGTGCAACTTAATTCTAAGGCGAGCTTGAGACATCGCGTCGCGTGGCAACGGGGGAGCTCCGCGGCGCAGGGGGATAGCGGCCGCGGGGCACCTAAGGGGGTGTGTCCGGCGGCCGCTTCGCCGTTTTTCCCGTCCGGCGTTCACCCGCCCGACATCCGCGGCCGGTATAGCTGCAGACTAGGGACGACGACCCAGCACAACGAGGCGGGAGAACTTCGTGGAGAGCAAGATCAGGCTGCTGCTGGCCGATGTTGACGGCACGCTGGTCACGCAGGACAAGGTGCTGACCGACAAGGCCGTGGACGCGGTGCGCCGGCTCGGCGAGGCCGGAATCCTGTTCGCGGTCACCAGCGGACGGCCGCCGCTCGGCATGTCGATGCTGGTTGAGCCGCTCAAGCTCACCACCCCGATCGCCGCGTTCAACGGCGGCGTCATGGTGAACCCGGACATGTCGGTGATCGAGCAGCGGACGATTCCCGAGGACCTGGTGCGGCCGGTGGCCGACCTGAACAAGTCGTTCGGCCTCGACACCTGGGTCTACCGCGGCGCCGACTGGTACATCCCTGACCCCAAGGGCGCCCACGTGGCCAAGGAAACCGCCACTGTGCGCTTCGAGGCGAAGGTGATGAGCAGCCTCGACGGCCTCACCAGCGACGTCGCGAAGCTGGTCGGCGTCAGCGACGACTTCGACGCCGTCGCCCGCGCCTCGGACGCCGCCCACGAGAAGTTCGGCGATCACGTGGCCGCTTCCCGCTCTCAGCCGTACTACCTGGACGTCACCCATCCGGACGCCAACAAGGGCGCGGTCGCCAAGTACCTGTCGGCCAAGTACGGCATCCCGCCGGAAGGCATTGCCACCATCGGTGACGGCGCCAACGACGTGCTGATGTTCGCCCACTCAGGGCTGAGCATCGCGATGGGCAACTCAAGCCTCGAGGTGCAGCACGCCGCGCGCCGCGTCACCACGTCCAATGAGGACGAGGGCTTCGCCACCGCGGTCGACCGCTTCATCCTGCGCGGCTAGCGGCGGCGCAATCATTCAGGCGGACCGCTAGACCGCCTCCGCTGACTTCGCAACGGAGGTTCCTGTCCCCCGATCGGGCGACAGACGGTGCAGCTCAGTGAGCGTTAACATTCCTGCGGTGCCACTGCGGTCCAGCCTCCGCAGCGGGTGACACGTGTGACCGGCGTCGGCTATTGCCGGCACCACCCAAGGCGAAACGCTGCGCCCGGCGTCTGCCATCTGGCAGATTCGGCATGATTAGGGCGAAGTGATTACCTGAAAGAAAGCGGGCCGACGATGCCGCAGTCGATCGTGCAGCCGCTGCGCCGCTGGGATCCCGAACGGATCGGCACTTACACGATCATCGGGAAGCTGGGCGCCGGGGCGATGGGACAGGTGTTCCTCGCACGCTCGTCGGCCGGCCGCATGGTCGCGGTCAAGACGATCAGGATCGAACTGGCCGAAGAGCCCGGCTTCCGCGCCCGGTTCGCCCGCGAGGTGGCGGCGGCCAGCCGGGTCAGCGGTGTGTTCACCGCCGCCGTGATCGAGGCTGACGCGGACGCCGACCTGCCCTGGGTGGCGACTGCCTACGTGCCCGCGCCGTCGCTGAGCACGCTGGTGCGCAAGGCCGGGCCGCTGCCTGTCCCCGCGGTCCGCTGGCTGGCGGCCGGCTGCGCCGAGGCGCTGCAGTCCATCCACAATGCGGGGCTGCTGCACCGCGACGTCAAGCCGTCGAACGTGCTGGTGGCACCAGACGGGCCGCGGGTGATCGACTTCGGCGTGGCCCGGGCGGCCGAGCGGGTCCAGCTCACCACGACCCGCGGGGCATCGGGCACTCCCGCCTACATGGCGCCCGAGCAGGCCAGGGACGCGACCCAGGCCTCGCCGGCGAGCGACGTCTTCTCGCTCGGGGCGACGCTTGTCTATGCGGCGACCGGCCACTCGCCCTACCAGGGCGACACGATCATGGACATCCTCGTCCGGCTGGCCACCGAGCCGCCCGACCTGGACGGCGTGCCCGGCGAGCTGACCGGCCTGGTGGCCGCCTGTCTGGAGCGGGTGCCGCGCAACCGGCCGTCGAGCACGGCGATCTTGCGCCAGCTGGGCCAGTTCGCGCTGCCGAACGGCCCCGGCCACGTCTACCTGCCGGACACCGCGATGACGGTGATCGGCGAGTACCAGCGGGCCCCGCTGCCGTCCGCGGGCGACGTCGCGGACGGCGATGAGTTCGCGGGCAGCGAGCCCGGGAGCGTGAACGGGCTGCACAGCGGGCAGACGGCAGGCTCACGCGTCCCGGCGGCGCCGAGCGACGACACCTCCGGCTCGCACACCGCCTTGCCCGGCTTCCACTCGGTGTCCGGCCTTTACCTCGGGCAGCGGCGGGCGCCGCGCCGGGTGTGGCCGCCCCGGCGGTGGCGGGCGCGGCAGGATCCGCAGGGCGACCCGGAGACCGGCGCGCGGCACGGTGCGACCCGGCCGCCCAGGCGCCGTTACCCGCCGGTGTGGGCAGGGGCGGCCGGCGCGGTCGTCCTGCTCGCCGCTGGCGTCGGCCTCGGCCTGCTGCTACGCGGCTCAGGGACCCAGGGGGCGGCCGGGCTCGGGCCGGTTGCGACCCCGCCAGGCGCCTGCCAGCAGCAGCCGATCGGCCAGCCGTCGCTGTGCGTCAGCCAGCCCTACGGTGACGGCGAGACGGTGTTCGTGCTGCACGGCAGCGGCTTCGACCCGGGCAAACCGGTCACGATCAGCATCTCAGGCCGGGGCGCGTCGCCCGACAGGCCGGTAGCCGACCAGGCGGGCAGCTTCAACTACGCGTTCGACCAGGGGCACCACTTCTTCAGCGGGCCGACCCCTGTCGGCAGCTACAGCGTGACCGCCAGCGCCGCCGGCCTGCCTAGCGTCAGTGCCCGGTTCCGTATCTACCCGGCCGGGCAGGTACCGCAACTGCCCACCCCGGCCGGCGCCCCCGCACCCTAGACTCTGGCCCGAACCGCTAAGTCTCTGGTCCACCAAAGGTCTTCCTGGCGCGAGCACCACGCGGGATCGGCCAGCAGGCGGAGGTCCCCGGGGGCGACGACCCCGTGCTCGATGAGCACCCGGACGGCGACCTCGTCCGACAGCCGGACGTCGGGTCCGGTCAGGCCGCGCTCGCTGATCTTGCGCCGCAGCACCTTGAGATGCTCGGCGACACGGGCGGACAGCCGGTCGCGGAACTCGGAATCGGTGTCGAACCGCTCGAGCTCATGGTGCGCGCCGGTCACCTCGAGCGCGGCCCGGGCGATCTCCGGCGTGCGCGGCAGCGGAGAAGCGGCACTCGGGTCAAGCAGCCACGGCCGGCACCACATGAGCGCCACCAGGAACAGCTTGGTCTTCGGGTCCAGGTACAGCGGCAGCACGGTGCCGTCGCCGTCCGGCTGGGCCGCTTCCTGCCCGGCCACGGGGGTGTCGGCGCCCCGGGACCTGCGGTGCCTGCCGGGTACGGTCACCGCGATCTGCAGGCCGTCGTCAAGCATTGAACGTGAACCGACCATCGCCGTGCCTGCGTGCACCAGCCAGCCCCCTGCCGGGTCGCCGTCGCCTTCCACCCGCGGCAACCGGATCCGGTAGCCGTCGCCCGCCACGTAGAGGGCGTGCGTCTGGCTGATGTTCGCGATCCAGGCGCCGTCCGGTGTCGCCGCGATCACCCCGGCCCGCCGGGACAGGCCGCGCCCAGCCGAAATCGCCAGGTCGACCTCCGGCCCGCGCCCGAATACCAGCTGGCTGCCCTCATTGAGCCGGATGACCTGGCCAGACACAGTACTCACATGCGCGGCCACCGAATCAGTCTAGGCACAGGGCCTTCGCGGCGGGCACCCCCGGATTCGGGGATGGCACGGCCGGGCCTGGTGCGGTTAGCTCCTATTTGTCGAGGCGTCGGAGCGCCGCCTTGGGTACCAGCCCGCAAGGGCCGAGGCCAGCACCGGAGGGTGGGGACAGGATCACGGTCGAAGGACCAGGGTCCTGATGGCATCCGGTGCGATGGCCGTGCGGCGCCCGGCGCCTCGCCGTGTCCCGGCGCGGGCGTCAACGGGCCCGCCGGGCGAGGGGAAATACGCAGCTAAAGCGTGCGTGAAGATTCCTCTGCGTTTCCTCATAAAACGCATGGTGTGCCTGCTAACTCCAGCGAACAGCCACGGGGTCAGCGGCGTATCGCGAATAATGGTGATCTGCCCGGTTCCGCCAAAATCCTAGGCCTGAGGAGCGCCATGGCTCGCCCCGGACGTTCTTCGGACGGCCCTTATCCAGACGGCCGCTACCCGGACGCCCGGTACCCGGAAACCCAGTACCCGGAAACCCGGTACCCCGACGCTCAGCACGCCAGCCCGTACCCGGATGAGCGCTCCCCCGCGGGCCGCGGGGGGCCGCGGGACGGGCAGCCGTACCCGCCCGTCCGTACCACCGGGGCGCAGGCCCGGCAGGACTCCCGTGAGGGGCCGCCGTGGGGGCAACTGGCGGCGCCGACAAGCGCCGACCTGAACCAGCCGGCCGGCTACCAGGGCAACGGCCGCCGGGGTAACGGCCACCAGGGCAACGGCAACGGCCACTCGGGCAGCGACGCCTGGCAGGCAGGCCAGGCCGCGCCCGCCGCCCAGCTGCCGCCGCCCGAGTGGGCCGACTCGCCGATGGGCAACCACCGCTGGACGACGTCCTGGCGGGTGCGCGCGACGGCGGCCCAGCCGGTGCTGCCCGCCGAACGGCCCGCGCCGCCGGCGACCGAGCAGGTGCCGCCCTGGGAGGTCACCCCCCAGAGCGAGCCGGCCAGAACGCTGACCAGGACTACCGGGAGCCTCAGGACCACGGGGAGCCTGCGCGCCACCGGCGCGCAGGCGACGGCCGGCGCGACCAGGACCACCGGCGCGATCAGGACCACCGGGGCCATCAGGACGACCGGCGCGATGCGAACGGTCAAGCCGATGGCACCCGGCACCGGCCAGGCGCGGGTCGTGCTGCCGATCGTGGTGCTCACGATCATCGGACTTGGCCTGCTCGGCGTGCTGTACCTGTGGTGGCGCAGCACGCTGTTCATGCACACCCCCGGCGCCCTGCTGACCGATATCGGCGAGATCCTCGGCCTGCTGGCCGGGTACGGGTTCGTCATCCTCGTCGCGCTGATGGCCAGGCTGCCACCGCTTGAGCGCGCCGTCGGAACCGACCGGCTCGCCCGCTGGCACGCCACCGGCGGCCGCTACGTGATCAGCACGGTCAGCGGCCACGTGGTGTTCATCATCCTGGGCTACTCGGTCACCTCGCGGACCAGCGTGACGAGCGAGACCTGGACGCTGGTGACGAGCTTCCCCGACGTGCTGATGGCCACCGTCGCCTGGTTCCTGCTGCTCGGCGTCGCCGCGTTCTCCATGCGGGCCGCGCGCCGCCGGATGTCGTACGAGACCTGGTACTACGCGCACCTGTACACCTACCTGGCGATCGCGCTGGCGTTCAGTCACCAGTTCGCCGACGGCGGCACGTTCGCCGAGAGCTTCCAGGCGCGGGTCGCCTGGTCGGCCCTGTACATCGTGGTCGGCGGGCTGCTGCTGTGGTACCGGATCATCACCCCGCTGCTGAACATGACCAGGCACCAGTTCACCGTGCAGTCCGTCCGCCCGGAGGCGCCCGGCATCGTGTCGGTGTTCATCAGCGGCCGCGGTTTCGACCGGCTGCGCGCGGAACCCGGGCAGTTCTTCCGCTGGCGGTTCCTGACCAGGGAACTGTGGTGGCAGTCGCACCCGTACTCGCTGTCGGCGATGCCGCAGCCAGACCTGATGCGGATCACCGTCAAGTCCCGCGGCGACCACAGCGGGTCGCTGGCGCGGCTGCAGCCGGGCACCAGGATCATCGCCGAGGGCCCGTACGGCGCCTTTACTCCGTCGCTGACCGGCCGGCGGGTGCTGTTCATCGCCGGCGGGGTCGGCATCACCCCGATCAGGGCGATGTTCGCCGCGCTTCCGAAGCGCATGTCGGGCGGCATCACCCTGCTCTACCGGGCCAGCCACCCCCGCGACGTGGTGTTCAGCCGGGAACTCAACGCCATCGCGAGCGACCGCCAGGCCGCGCTGCACTACCTGATCGGCGCCCGCGCCGAGCTCGGTTTCGACCCGCTCGACGCGGACCACCTGCAGCAGACCGTTCCGGGGCTGCACCGCTACGAGGCCTACGTGTGCGGGCCGACCGGCATGACCGAGGCGGCGGTCAGATCACTGGTCGCCGCCGGCATACCGCGGCGCCGCATCCACCATGAGTCCTTCGATTTCTGACCCGATCCGAATGGCCGACCACAGGAGGCCGCATTGCGCCGCGCTGTACTGACCATCGGCGGCACCGCCGCCGGGCTTGCCGCGCTTTTCTCGTTCAGGACGCACTCCGCCATCGGGGTCGCTGACTCGACGCCCGCACCGCAGGCCACGTCGGCGGCGTCGTCGGGGAGCGCGTCGCCGACGGGGCCCGTCTACCCGACCGCGTCGTCACTGAAGTCGCCGGCGACCAAGCCCTCGGCCGGGAAGACGGCCACCGCGGCACCCACCATGGGCTCGTCGACCGCCCCCGCCTCGGTCGCGCCGTCGACCACGAAGGCGAGCACCACGCCGACCAAGACGTCGCCGACCACCAAGGCGCCGACCACGTCTCCCACCACGAAGGCGCCGACCGCGCCCGCGACCACGCCGGCGGCGTCACCGAAGACCTATACCGGCAGCGACGAGAACACCCAGTACGGCCCCGTGCAGGTGCAGATCACCGTGACCGGCTCGAAGATCACCGCGGTCAACGAGCTCGAGCAGCCCGACGACTCGATCGCGTCGAACGCCATCAGCCAGCTCGACTCGGAGACCCTGTCCGCGCAGAGCGCGAGCATCCAGGCGGTCAGCGGCGCCACCTACACCAGCAACGGCTATATCTCGTCGCTGCAGAGCGCCGTCGACCAGGCCGGCCTGTAACGTCAGTTCGTCCGCGGCGCCGGAAAATCCGGCGACCAGCCCCACCTCGACAGCCGCTGGATCCCGCAGCTCAAAGGCCGCTACGGCCTCAGGTAACCGTGTCCCCGTTTGCGGCGCGTATCGCCGTATCGCCGGCCTTTTCTTATTTTGGCCAGGTAAATCGACAGCCGACCCAGCCGGTTGCGAATGTTTCCTGGAAAACTTTAGTTCTTTATCTCTTCTCGATGACTCTTGGCACCTAAGTGATCACCTTCGGTGATACTTTCCTACTCGGGAGCCCAGTTTGACGGGCATGCGGGGAACGAGAAAAGGATAATTACGATGCTTAAGTTCAGGAAGAGCACGCTTAGCCGTTCGTCTTCACGCCGAAGAACGCCGACCCCGACGCCACCATCGGCGTGACCGCGGTCGTCAACGGCGAGGAAGCGACCGCTCAGTTCCCGGTTCGGATCAGCGGCTCCGCCTCCTGACGGCGGGCAGCTAACTCCCGCCGCACGGCGGTGCAGCGAGCCGCGATAAGCGCAGACGGCCTTGCTCCGCAAGGCCGTCTGCCAGCGAACGCGCCGGTTTCCCGCTCTACGACCAGGTAATGAGCGTCCGGCACCCGCATCCTCGTGACCGCTTGCCTTGAGCCCGGTCTGCGCCGGACCTCATCTTCCCTTCAGGCCCGCCTCCTACCGTTGCGGCTGAAGATCCACAGCATCCCCGCCGGAGCCTGGCCGGCCCTTCGGTAAGGTGCCCGCACAATCATGAGCTTGATCAGCCGTGTTCTCGCTAGCCGGTTTCTCCGCTGGGGCTTCGTAGCCCTCACCGTCGCCCTCGGCGCCTACTACGTCGCCGACCAGTGGGGCGGCATTCACCACGCGCTCGACCGCATCGGGCTCCTGACCTCGTTCCTTTCGCTGGTCAGCGTCGTCGCCGCCCTCCTGTGCACCATGCTGGTGTGGCGGACGCTGCTGGCAGGCCTTGGGTCGCCGCTGTCGGTCCCCGTCGCGTCGCGGGTGCTGTTCGTCGGCCAGCTGGGCAAGTACCTGCCTGGGTCGGTCTGGCCGGTTCTCGCCCAGATGGAGCTGGCCACCGAGCACAACGTCCCGCGGCTGCGCACCGGGGCGGCGTCGATCGTGAACATGGGGCTGTCGCTGCTCTGCGCACTGCTCACGGCCTTCGTCACGCTGCCGTTCACCAGCGGCTTCACCAGGTACTGGTGGGCGTTCCTGATGGCGCTCCCGCTGCTCGCGTGCCTGTACCCGCCCGTGCTCAACCGCCTGCTCCGGCTGGGCTTCAAGATCCTCAGGCGGCCCGCGCTCGAGCAGCCGCTGACCGGCCGGGTGATCGCCGTGGCGATGGCCTGGTCGATCCTGTCCTGGGTCTGCTACGGGGCGCAGGTCTGGGTGCTGATGATCAAGCTCGGCGCCCACGCCGGGCCGTCGCTGCCGCTGTCAGTCGGGGCCTTCGCGTTCGCCTGGGCCGTCGGCTTCGTCATCGTGCTCGCCCCCGCGGGCGCCGGCTTCCGTGACGTCCTGCTCGTCGCGCTCCTGACCCCCGTCATCGGCACCGGCCCGGCCACCGCGATCACCCTCGTCTCCCGCATCGTGACCACCCTCGCCGACATGATCACCGCCAGCGTCGCCGTCCTCTCCTACCGGCACAGCAAGAATCGGCAGGCCGCGCTGTTTGCCGGCGAAAGCGTGGGCCCCAGAGAAGAGGAACGGACCGTGACGGGGTCACCGGCATCCGTTCGGGAAAATTGAGCCAGGAGCCTGACCCGCGCCAATTCGTAAGCGATGACCGTGCTACCTCCGCATTTCGACTAATGCCCATCATGAAAACACCTTCGCACCTGATCATCGATCACTATCCTTTAGGTACCTTCTGCCGGATACTCCCGGGATGGATGTTCAGCGTCGATGAGCAGTTGGTCGCCACAGTCCGCGAAGGCACCACGTCCAGAACGGCCGGTACCGCCCGGCCGCGATGAAATCGCCCGCCTGACAGAACGGGCCGGGGTTGTCATCGGTATTGCCACCGGAATCCTCGGCTGCCTGCTGGCCGCCGGGTTCGCATTCCTGCCGGTCGGCACGCTGACAGAAAAGGCCTGCGTGTTCATCGCCTGCCTGGCGGCCTCGGTCGGCTCCGTGAGCGGCATAGGCGCCTGGCGGGACGCACGGCGCTTTTCCCTCACCGCCACCTGCGTGTTCGTCACCGTGGCGTGCCTCGCAGGCCTGTCGGCCGAGGCGGAAAACGATCACCCGGTCGCCGTAACGCAGGGGGCGGCGGCCGGCGCGGAAAGCAGCAGCCAGTCACCGGCGGCTGAACTGACCCAGTCGCCGGCAGCACGGCCGTCATCCGCCCTCACGTCACCGATGGCGAGCCACGCCGCTAACTCAGTGGCCGCTAGCGCGGCTGCGCCGCAGTTCTTGGCCAACATGACACCGGTAGATCCGGCGCAGAGCAACTATGCGACTGGGCAGCAAAAGGTCGACGGGCAAGTCGACCCGCAGGCGATCTACGACCAGACCACCGATGACTACTCCTGCAACGACGGTAGTTCCACCGGGCAGGTCGTCTACGAACTAGACCGGAAGTACGGGAAGTTCCACGCCGTCGTCGGTCTCGCTGACACCTCGCCGTCAGGTGACACTGAAACATTCAAAGTCTTCGTCGACGGGCAGCAGCGTTACGCCTCGACCGCCTTGACCGTCGGCGAGAAGCAGGCCATCAACCTGTCCATCACGGGCGCGTTCCGTATCACGCTGGAAGATACCTGCGCTAGCCAGACGATGTACAACGGCGGTCCCAGCATCACGGCGGCCTGGACCGACGCGGAAGTCAGCAACTGAACGAGCCGGGCTCAGAAGCGCCTTAGCCGTACCCGGGTCACCGCGTGGTCGGCGCCCTTGTGCAGGACGAGGGTGGCCCTGGCCCGGGTGGGCTGGATGTTTTCGACCAGGTTGACTTCGTTGATGGTTTTCCACACCTCGGCGCCGAAGGCGTCGGTCTCGGCGGCGCTGACCAGCGTCAGCCGCCGGAACGGTGACTGGGGATCGTTGAACGCGGTGTCCCGCAGCGCGTGCAGCCGGCTGAGGAACCACGCGCGGATATGGTCCACGCGGGCGTCGACGTAGACCGAGAAATCGAAGAAGTCGGCCAGCGTGACCGCACCCGCCGGGGCCGGCTGCAGCACGTTGATCCCTTCGAGGATCAGCACGTCGGGGCGTCGGACCGACTGCCGTTGCCCCGGAAGGATGTCGTAGGCCAGGTGCGAGTACACCGGCGCGGTGACCTCCGGCGCGCCCGCCCGCACCTGCTGGACGAAGCGCAGCAGGGTCCGGCGGTCGTAGCTTTCCGGGAAGCCCTTGCGATTGCTCAGGCCGCGCTGCTCCAGTTCGGCGTTGGGGTACAGGAAGCTGTCGGTCGTCACCAGTTCGGTGTGCGGGCGCTGCGGCCACTGCGCGACCAGCGCCTGCAGCAGCCGGGCGGTGGTCGACTTGCCGACGGCGACGCTGCCGGCGACCGCGACGATGAACGGCGCCGGCCGGATCTGCTGCCCGAGGAACTCCCCCACCGTTTCGCGCAAGCCGGCGCTCGCCTCGAAGTAGAGCCGGAGCAGTCTGCTCATCGGCAGGTAGATGTCCTCGACCTCGTGCAGCTGGATCGGGTCGCCGAGCCCGCGCACCGCGTCCAGCCCCTCGGCCGTCAGTTCCATCGGCGTGCTGGCACGCAAGCCGCGCCACGCGTCGCGATCCAGGTCGAGGTACGGGCCGTCGCCGTTTCGAGCAGTCACGCTGCCAACATACGGCCCGGCGCCCGCGCCGGTCACAACGGCCAAGTGTGACCTTAACGACCAGGATGCGGGGGTTGCGGGCGGTGGCGGCAGCCGGCTAGTACCGCCAGCTTCCGTCCTCGGTACCGGCTCGCTCCGGCTCGTAGGCGAGCCGGTACCCGCGCTTGACCACCGTCTGGATGATCCGCGGGTCGCCGAGCGCCGTCCGGAGCCTGCCGACGGCGACCTCCACCGCGTGCTCGCCGCCGCCGTCGCCGGGCGTGACCTTCAGCAGGCCGGACCGGGAGACGACGTGCCCGGGCCGGGCCGCCAGTTCACGCAGCAGGGCCATGCTGGCGCTGGTGAGCGGGACCAGCCGGCCGTCCACCGCCACCGCCTGGCCGCGCACGTCGAGCAGGTGGCCGGCGGCGGGCAGCCGGAGCCCGCGGCGAAGCGGCACCTGCTCCACGATCTCGCGGACGAGCGCGCCGAGCCGGGCGCGCGCGGGCTGGATCACCGGGATGCGCGCGTCCAGCAGCGGGCCGGCGGTGACCGGCCCCACGCAGGCGGTCACGACCGGTCCTGACAACGCCGCGTGCACCGCGTCGCCGCAGCCCAGGTCGCGGGCGGCCTGCAGGAAGCTCGCCGCGGCAGGCGCGCTGGTAAACGCGAGCGCGTCGACCCCGGTGTCCGCTACGGCCTCGATCAGGCGGTGCAGCGGAGCGGTGTCCTCCGGCAGCACCCAGCGGTAGACCGGCACCTCGATGACCTCGGCGCCCGCCAGCCGCAGCGTGTCGACCACGTCGGGGAGGGGCTCACCGTGCAGCTGGACCGCGATGCGCTTGCCCTCGAGGTCGCCGCCGGCGATCACGTGCTCAAGGACCTCGCTTGACGACTCTGACTCGGGCGACCACGCCTCGCGCAGGCCGGCGGCGCGGATGGCGCCGCGTGCCTTGGGCCCGCGGGCGAGCACGGTGGCCTGGCCGATGGCCTTGGCCAGCTCGTCGGCCAGCCCCCAGGTGTCGGCCGCCTCGACCCAGCCGCGGAACCCGATCCCGGTGGTGGCGATCACGATGTCAAGCGGGGCCTCCAGGCACCGCACGGTCGCGGCGCGCAGCTCGCTGTCGTCGGCGAGCGGCACGATCCTGATCGCCGGCGCGGAGATGACCTTCGCGCCGCGGCGTTCAAGCGCGGCGGCGAACTCTTCCCGGCGGCGGGCGGCGGTGATGCCGACCGTGTAACCGGCCAGCGGCTCGATGCTCATCCAGTGCTTACCTCAACCTGACCGTCGCGTTCCCGTACCGCGAAGACGGGCACGGCGGCGGTCTCGTCGTCGAGGCACCGCCCGCTGCGCAGGTCGAAGACCTGTTTGTGGAGCGGGGACGCGACCGTCGGGATATCGCCTCTGGTGCCAACGATACCCCGGGACAGAACGAAGGCCCCGGTGAACGGGTCCTGGTTGCCGATCGCGTACAGCGACCCGTCGAACGTGCGGAACAGCGCGACCTGCCCGCCGCCGACCAGCGCCGCGACGCCGCGCTCGGGTAGCAGGTCGTCGTAGCGGCAAACCTTGGTCCACGTCACCGGGTCACCTCGAGCCGCCGCGGCGCGGGCAGGTCAGCGGGGCCCGGGTGGCCGCGCCTGACCACGAACGCGATGCTCGGGTCGGGGGTGCCTGGCGCGTTGACGAACGACACGAACCGGCTCAGCTTGGCCGGGTCGGCCAGCACCGCCGCCCACTCGTCCTGGTAGGCCGCGACATGCCGCTGCATGGCGGCGTCGAGCTCGGCGCCGATGCCCAGGCTGTCGTCCACGATCACCGAGCGCAGGTAATCCAGTCCGCCGTCGAGCGACTCGAGCCAGGCCGCGGTCCGCTGCAGCCGGTCGGCGGTGCGGATGTAGAACATGATGAACCGGTCGACGGTGCGGATCAGCGTCGGCGTGTCCACGCCGGACAGCAGCAGGTCCGCGTGGCGGGGCCGGAACCCGCCGTTGCCGCCGACGAACAGGTTCCAGCCGTTGTCGGCCGCGATCACGCCGATGTCCTTGCTCTGTGCCTCCGCGCACTCGCGGGCGCAGCCGGACACCCCGGCCTTGATCTTGTGCGGCGACCGGATGCCCCGGTAGCGGAGCTCCAGTTCTACCGCGAGCGACACCGAGTCCTGCACTCCGTAGCGGCACCAGGTCGAGCCGACACAGGATTTCACCGTCCGGAGGGCCTTGCCGTAGGCGTGCCCTGACTCGAAGCCGGCGTCCACCAGCCGCCGCCAGATCGCGGGCAGCTGCTCGACCCGGGCGCCGAGCAGGTCGATCCGCTGCCCGCCGGTGATCTTGGTGTACAGCCCGAAGTCGCGGGCGACCTCGCCGAGCACGATGAGCTTCTCCGGCGTGACCTCGCCGCCGGGGATGCGCGGCACGACGGAGTAGCTGCCGTTGCGCTGGATGTTGGCCAGGAAGTGGTCGTTCGTGTCCTGCAGGGCGGCCTGTTCCGCGTCGAGCACGTGCCCGTGTCCGAGGCTGGCCAGGATCGAGGCCACCGCCGGCTTGCAGATGTCGCAGCCGCGGCCGCCCGCGCCGTACCGGGTCATCAGCTCGGTGAACGTGCCGATGCGGCCGGTGCGCGCGATCTCGAACAGCTCGGCCCTGCTCTGCGGAAAGTGCTCGCACAGGGCGGAGCTCTGCGCGACGCCGCTCTCCGTCAGCAGCGTCTTCAGCATCGGCACGCAGGAGCCGCAGCCCGTGCCGGCCCTGGTGCAGCTCTTGATCCCGGCCACATCGGTCAGCGACTGCCCGGTGACGGCGGCACAGACCGCGTCCTTGGAGACGCCGTAGCAGGAGCAGATCTGCGCGTCTCCCGGCAGCCCCGCCGTCCCGGCCGCGGAACCCGCGCTCCCGGCGGGGGTGATCATCGTGACCGGGTCGCCAGGCAGCGGCCGCCCCACGAGCGGGCGGAGCAGGCCGTACTTCGAGGCGTCACCGACCAGCACGCCGCCGAGCAGCGTCTTGGCGTCGCCGGAGACGACGATCTTGGAGTAGCTGCGGGTGACCGGGTCGTTGACCGTCACTTCGAGGGCGCCGGGCGCGGCCGCCAGCGCGTCGCCGAACGAGGCGACGTCCACGCCGAGCAGCTTGAGCTTGGTGGACGTGTCGGCGCCCGCGAAGCTGGCGGAGCCGCCGGTGAGACGGTCAGCCAGCACTTCGGCCATCGCGTAGCCGGGGGCGACCAGCCCGTAGGTCCGGCCGCCCGCGCAGGCGCACTCGCCCACCGCGTAGATATCCGGGTCGCTGGTCCGGCACCCGTCGTCGACGACGATCCCGCCCCGGTCGCCGACGGTGAGCCCGGCGTCGCGGGCGAGCTGGTCACGCGGGCGCACGCCAGCGGAGAACACCACGATGTCCAGGTCAAGCTCGGTGCCGTCGGCCAGGGTGGCCAGCAGGCGCCCGTTGTCCCGTTCGATCTTGCCGACGGAGGCGCCCAGGCGAACGGTGACGTTCAGTTCCTCGAGCATCTCCCGCAGCAGCGCCCCGCCGCCCGCGTCTACCTGCAGCGGCATCAGCCGCGGGGCCAGCTCCACCACGTGCGGCGAGAGGCCGAGCAGGCGCAGCGCGCGGGCGGCTTCGAGCCCGAGCAGCCCGCCGCCGATCACCAGGCCGGCCCGCCTGCCCTTGGTCGCCGCGCCCGCCCGCCGCGCGGCGGCCTTGATGGCGTCCAGGTCGTCGAGCGTCCGGTAGGTGAAGCAGCCGGGCAGGCCGGCTCCGGGGACCGGCGGGACGAACGGGTAGGAGCCGGTGGCCAGCACCAGCGCGTCGTAGCCGATCGTCCGTCCGCTGCCGGTGGTCACGGTCCTGGCGCCCCGGTCGATGGCCGTCGCGGCCTCGCCCAGGTGCAGCTCGTAGCCGCCGGCGCCGTAGCAGCCGCCGGGGACCAGGTCCAGGTCGGCGGCGGTGGCGCCGTCGAAGTAGGACGACAGGTTCACCCGGTCGTAGGCCCGGCGCGGTTCCTCCGACAAGACGGTGACCCGCCAGCGGCGCCCGGCGTCGCGGTCGCGCAGTGCCTCCACGAGGCGCTGTCCCACCATCCCGTTCCCGGCGACAACAAGGTGCTCAGGCATTCCCTCAGCGTGTCCCGGCCGCGTTAGCAGCCGCAGTCGGGCACGTTACGTCCGCGAAACGCCTACCTCACCGTGTCGTCATCCGCGGTGTGCGCGGCCGGACGGGCTCACGCGCCCATGCGGCGGGTGAAGCCGGGCGGTATCACCAGGTCGTCGCGGTTCAGCTCGGAGATCGACGAATGCCCGAGTCCGAGCAGGGTCGCGTCAAGGCCTGAGCGCATCAGGTCGAGCACGTTCTCCACGCCCGCCTGGCCGTTGGCGGCGAGGCCCCACAGGTAGGCGCGGCCGATCATGACCGCCTTGGCCCCGAGTGCGAGCGCCTTGGCCACGTCGCTGCCGCGGCGGATGCCGCCGTCAAGCAGCACCTCGACCTGGTCGCCGACCGCGGCCGCGATGTCCGGCAGCAGCCGGATCGTGGCCGGGGTGCTGTCCAGGTTGTTGCCGCCGTGGTTGGACACCGAGATCGCGGTGGCGCCCGCGTCGACCGCGCGCTTGGCCTCGTCGATCCGGGTGATGCCCTTGACCATGAACGGGCCGTCCCATTGCGAGCGCAGCCACGCCACGTCCTCCCAGGACGGCGGGGCGGTCTGCGCCCACTGCCCGTAGGCGCCGAAGAAGGTCGGCGCCGGCGCCCCGCCGACCGGCAGGTTCGGCACGGTCAGGTCGGGGATCTCGCCCGTGCGGAGCCACTTGTAGAGGTAGGACGGCCGGGTGATCGTCGCCGGGATCTGCCGCACCAGTTCCTCGAAGGTCATCTTCTCCGGGATGCGGGGCGAGCCCCAGTCCCGGCCGAAGGAGAACGACCAGTCGAGCGTGACGATGACGCCGACCGCTCCGGCCGCCTTGGCCCGGGCGATCCTGGTCGCCATGTCGTCACGGCCGCCGACCCAGTACGACTGGAAGAAGAGCTTCGGATTGGCGGCGATGACCTGCTCGATCGGCTTGGAGGCGAACGAGGACAGGCCCATCGCGGTACCGCGGGCGTTGGCCGCCCTGGCCACCGCGACCTCGCCGTCCGGGTGGACCGCCTGCACGCCGGTGGGCGAGATGAGCACCGGCAGCGAGATGTCCTGGCCCATCACGCGGGTGGCCATCTCCCGGGTGGCCCGGTGACCCGCGGTGATCGGCGCCAGGCCGATCTCACTGAACGCGTCGACGTTGTCCCTGATCGTGACGCCTGCCTCGGCCCCGGCGATCAGCGCGCCGTAGACGGAATCCGGCAGGTACCTCTTAGCTCGCCGCTGGGCGACCGCCACCGTCTCGAACCACTTATTAGCCATAACCCATCATTACCTTCCTGACACGCTTTGTTAACTTGCGAACAGATCACTGAGTGCGGGCGCCACGTCCCGGTAGGTGCGGATCGGTTTGAGTCGTCCGCGGCCGAGCCGTACCAGGTCCCTGGCCAGGTCGGGATCTTGCTCGCCGGTCGTGTCGAGCAGGATGTCGAGCCGGGGCAGCCGGGCCGCGAAGGGCCGCGGGTCGGGCCCCGCGTTGTGCACGCAGTCCGACAGCAGCAGCACCCGCCCCTTTCTGGCTGATACTGTCCTGGCCGGCACCCGGGCCAGCTCGCGCTGCGCCACCTGAAGCGGGAACGCCACGTTGGTCAGGCCCTGGGCCGGCATCCGCAGCATGGTCTCCACCAAACGCTCAGGCGGCACGTGCTGCCCCAGCCGCGACAGCACCGCGGCGTCCGACCAGAACGCGATCACCGCCAGGTTGTCCCTGGTCAGCTCCGCCGCCAGGGCGCCGACGGCCGCCGCCGCGGTGCGCACCCGCTCGCCGCGCATCGAACCGGACAAATCGACCAGCAGCACCACAGAACGAGTGGTGGTGACACGTTCCCGCACCACGATGTCTTCGTCCTCGGGCACCGGGTGCTCGGCCAGCTGTTCAAGCGTCCGGTCCATGTCGATTTCGTCCGAGCCGCCCCGGTAGGGCACGCTCGCGATATCGCCCGCGCCGCGGCGGGCGGTCCGGTCGCTGCGCGGCCGCGGCACCGCCAGCCGCCCGGCGATTTCCCTGGCCCGGCGCAGCGTCTCCGGGTCGGGGACCACCGGCGCCTCGGTCACCGCCACCACCGTGCCCTGTTCGTCGGTGACGGCGGGACCGCCGCCCCCGCGCTGGGACGGGTTCCGGCGCGCCCGGTCACGGTCACCGGGACCGCTCAGCACCATGCCCGCGCCGCCGCCCGGGGAGACGTCGCGCAGCTCGGGCTCCTCGGTCAGCGTCTTCGGCTTGCGGCGCAGGGGCTTGAGCCCGCGGGCCGGGTCCCGCCGTTGCGGACGGCTGGACTCGCGTCTGACCGGCGAGTCCGCCTCCACTGCTCTTCAACCGGGGGCCGCCGCGGCCGGGTCGAGGATGAAGTGGTCCTCCCAGATTTCCCTGAGTACCTGCTCCGGGGTCGCCTCGACGGTCTCGTCGAGGAAGATCCGGCCGGACAGCGCGACGATCATCGCGTCGTAGACGGTCTCGCGGTAGACCTGCTCTGCTTCTTCTCCCGGCTGGTCTGTGTCACCGGCGGTTTCCGCTGTCACCCGGGCTCGTTCCGTATCCAAATTGAGAAGCTGCCCGGCGACCAGGGTCAGGTCGATCGCACCGCGCACCGAGGACCCCTGCCTGATGTCCTGGTGGGTGCGGGTCGCGCGGGTGACGGCGACCGCGTCGGCCACGAGGCGCTCGTAGACGGCGGGCTTGAGGTCGGCCATCGGCGGCTCGCCGCGGGGGGCGCGCAGCGCGGTGATGCCGCGCTCGGCCGCTGCGTCCTGGTAGCTGACCGCCAGGCGGCACAGCCGGTCGTGCACGGACGTGGACAGCCGCGTGGTGCCGATGTTGTCGTAGGGGTTCATCGACGCGATGACACGGAAGGTGTCCCGCGCGATCACCTCGCCGACCCGGGGGACGGCGATGCGGCGCTCGGCCATCGCGGTCAGCAGCGTGTTGAGGGTGTCTTCTGGCGCGCGGTTGAACTCCTCGATGTACAGGAAGCCGCCCTCGCGCATGGCCTCGATCAGCGGGCCGTCGACGAAGTTCTCCGGGCTGTAGTCCTCGCGCAGCACCCGGGCCGGGTTGTGGTGCCCGACCAGCTTGGACGGGGTCAGGTCGGCATTGCCCTCGACGAACACCAGCGGGATGCCCCACTCGGCGGTGATGGCCCGCAGCAGGGTGGACTTGCTGGTGCCGGGCGGGCCCTCGAGCAGGATGTCGCGGCCCGCCGCGACGGCCGCGAGCACCAGGTCGAGTTCCCGTTCCCGGCCCACGACCCGGGTCCTGATGCGGTCCCTGACGCTTGCGATGGGCTCGCGGCCGTCGCGGCTGGCGCTCATCGGGTGGTGTTCCCCGCGTCGACGGTGAACTCCAGGCCGGTCACGTACTGCGACTCGTCCGAGGCAAGGAACAGCACCGCGTTGCTGATGTCGCGCGGCTCGACCGCCTCGACCGGAAGCGTGTTGACGTAGATCGAGCCCAGCTCCGGCCTGCTCGCCAGCAACGTCTCCAGGCCGCCGAGGGCCCGCCCCATCACCGTGTTCACGCCGGTCGGGTGCACCGTGTTGGCCCGGATGTTGAACTGGCCGAGCTCGTTGGCGATCGACCTGGTGATGCCGACCACGCCGTGCTTCGCCGCCACGTACGGCTGCAGGAACGGCAGGCCCTTGATACCCGCGGTGGAGCTGGTGGCGATGATCGAGCCCTTGCCGTTGGCCAGCAGGTGCGGGATCCCCGCGGTGAACGTGTTCCACACGCCGGTCAGGTTGGTGTCCAGCGTGTCCTGCCAGATCTGCGGGGTGACCTCGTCCCAGGGCTGGATCGTGCAGATACCGGCGTTGGCGACGATGATGTCCAGCTTGCCGAGCTGGGCCACCCCCGCGTCCACCGCCGCCTTCAGCGCGGCCGCGTCGCGGACGTCGGCCTTGGTGGCGATGATGCGCCGGTCAAGCGCCTCGACGGCCTTGACGGTCTCCGCCAGGTCGGCCTCGGTTGACATGTCGTAGGGCACGTCATCGTAGTTCTGCAGGATGTCCACCGCGATGATGTCGGCGCCCTCTTCGGCCAGCCGGATGGCGTGGCTGCGCCCCTGCCCGTTGGCCGCCCCGGTGACGAAGGCGACCTTGCCTGCTACTCGTCCTGCCATTATCTGCACGTCCTTTCGTTGGTCACTTGATCAGTGAGCCCGCGTCGACCGGCAGCGTGACGCCGGTGATGTACCTGGCCTCGTCGGAGGCGAGGAACAAGATCGCGTTGCTGATGTCGACCGGCTCGACCCAGGGAATGTCGAGCGCGTTGATCGTCTTGAACGCGACCTCGGCCGACTCCCTGGTCGGGTTAGGGTTGGCGGGGTCGAACAGGCCCCAGACTTCCTTGTTCTGGATCATGATCGTGTTCACCGCGGTCGGGTGAACGCTGTTGACCCGGATGCCCTGGTGGGCGAACTCGTTGCCGATCGTCCGCATGATGCCGACGACCCCGTGCTTGGCCGCGTTGTAGTGCACCGAGTTGGCCAGGCCCTTGAGCCCGGCCACCGAGCTGGTCAAGATGACCGACCCGCCGCCGTTCGCCACCAGGTGCGGCAGCGACACCTTGACCGTGTTCCACACGCCGGTCAGGTTGATGTCGATCGTTTCCTGCCACGCGTCGTCTTCCAGCTCGAGCGCGGGGTGGGTCTGGTAGATACCCGCGTTGGCGCATACGATGTCGAGCTTGCCGAGCTGGGCAACACCGTCGTCGAGGGCCGCCTTGAGCGCTCCGCTGTCGCGGACGTCGGCCTTGGTCGCGATGATCCGCCGGTCGAGCGCCTCGACCTGCTTGACGGTTTCCGCGAGGTCGGCGTCGCTCGCGCCCGGGTAGGCGGTGACCGACTCAACCGGCCCGGCGATGTCGACCGCGATGATGTCGGCGCCCTCCTGGGCCAGCCTGATCGCGTGGCTGCGGCCCTGGCTACGAGCCGCCCCGGTGATGAAGGCGACCTTCCCCTGTACTCGTCCTGCCATCTCAGCTCCCTTGCTGACTTGCCTGACGTTCCCCTGGTTCTCGCTTACCCGGCCGCCGTCACTTGATGACGGTGCCCGCGTCGACCGGCAGTGTCACACCGGTCACGTAGCGCCCCTCGTCCGAAGCCAGGAAAAGCACCGCGTTGCTGATGTCGACCGGCTCCACCCACGGGATCGGCAGCGCGTTGACCGTCTGCGAGGCCGGGGCGAAGTCGTCCTTGGTCGGGTGCTCGAGATCCGGCCGGAACAGGCGGTAAGTCGCCTCGTTCTGGATCATCGGGGTGTCGACCTGGGTCGGGTGGATGCTGTTGACCCGGATCATGTGCGGCGCCAGCTCGAGCGCGAGGGTGCGCATCAGGCCGACCACGCCGTGCTTGGCCGACACGTAGTGCGCGATGTTCTCGTACGCCTGCAGCCCGGCGGCCGAGCTGGTGAGGATGATCGCCCCGCCGTTGCCGCCCTCGATCAGGTGCGGGATCGCCGCCTTGGCGGTGTGCCACACGCCGGTCAGGTTGATGTCGATCATCGTCTGCCAGGTGTCCTCGTCGAGCTCCCACGACTTGTGCGGCGAGGTGCCGATGCCCGCGTTGGCACTGACGATGTCCAGCCGCCCGAGCTGGGCCACGCCGTCGTCGACGGCCTTTTTCAGCCCGGCGTAGTCGCGCACGTCCGCCTTGGACGCCACGATCCGCCGGTCAAGCGCCTCGACCTGCTTGACCGTCTCTGCCAGGTCGGCCTCGGTCGCGCCCGCGTAGGGAATGCCGGGGACGTCCTCGAGGATGTCGACCGCGATGATGTCGGCGCCCTCCTGGGCCAGCCTGATCGCGTGGCTGCGGCCCTGGCCGCGCGCCGCGCCGGTGATGAAGGCGACTTTTCCTGCTACCCGTCCTGCCATCGTTTTGCCCCCGTTACTTCTTGTTGGTGAAGCCCGCGTCGACGGGCAGCGTGACCCCGGTCACGTAGCGGGCGTCGTCTGATACCAGCCAGACGATCGCGTTGGAGATGTCAACCGGCTCGACCATCGGCACCGGCAGCGCGTTGGCCATGGCGTTGGACAGCGACGGGTCGTGCTCGAGGAACTCCTGCATCGCCTCGTTGACCACCATCGGGGTGTTCACGCCGGTGGGATGCACGGTGTTCACCCGGATGCTGTGGGACGCCAGGTTGTTGGCGTACGAGCGCATGAGCCCGACGACGCCGTGCTTGGCGGCCGTGTAGCCGAGTCCGCCCCTGGTCGGGCCGCCGATGCCGTTGATGCCGGCGGTAGAGCTTGTCAGCACGATGGCGCCGCCCGCGCCGCGCTCGATCATCGACGGGATCGCCGTCTCCACGGTGTTGAACACGCCGGTCAGGTTGACGTCGATGACGTCCTGCCAGCCCTCGTGCTTCTCGTGCAGCGACATCGGGGCGATGCCCGCGTTGGCCAGCACGATGTCGACGGGGCCGAGCTCGGCCGTGCCGGCGTCGAACGCCTGCTTCAGCGCGGCCGCGTCGCGGACGTCCGCCTGCGCGGTGAAGATCCGCCGGTCAAGCGCCTCGACTTCCTTGGCCGTCTCGGCCAGGTCGTCCGGCGTGGACATCGGGTAGGGCACGCTGTCGATCTGCGCGCAGATGTCGACCGCGATGATGTTCGCGCCCTCTTGCGCGAGCCGGATCGCGTGGCTGCGACCCTGACCGCGGGCCGCGCCGGTGATGAAAGCGACCTTGCCGTCAAGCTTTCCCATGACCTTGCATTCCTTTCGGTTGCCTGGTCCCGGGCCGGTGTTGGAGCCGGTGCGCGGCGTGCTGCCACGGCCGGAGCGACATCGCTCGGGCTATTTCGTCAGCGAGTGACGTAATACCTCGGATATTAATGACACCCAATGTCATAAGCAAGTTGAACGTGACGCAGGTCACGCGGAGATGGGCTGTGACTTCCCGCTGGGTCACGGCGTAGGGTCGGAAATGTTAATGTCATGAGCTGACAAAACGCCGCCGGGAGGTGGACTTGACCGGGCAGGAACCCGCTGAGGCGGGCGCTCGCCGCGGACGCCCGCCGTCCACCAGCCGCCGCGAGCTGCGCCTGATCGCGCTGCGGCTGTTCGCCGAGCGCGGCTTCGAGAACACCACCATCGAACAGGTGACGGCCGAGGCCGGGGTGAGCGAGCGCACGTTCTTCCGCTACTTCACGACCAAGGCGAGCGTGCTCTGGGCCGACTTCGAGACCGAGGTGGAGACGATCAGGGCCGCCCTCGGCGCGGTGCCGGCTGACGTGCCGATGATGGACGCCATCCGCGGTGCGGTCGTCGCCGCGAACCACTACCACGCCGACGACGTGCCTGAGATGCGGCTGCGGATGCACCTGATCGCCACCGAGCCTGCCCTGTCGTGGAGCGCGACCGAGCACTACGAGGCCTGGGAAGTGGCCATCAGCGAGTTCGCCGGACGGCGGCTCGGCCTGTCCCCCGACTCGCTCTACCCGCTGGCCGTCGGCCGGGCCGCCCTCGCCGCCTGCCGCGCCGCCTACGACCGCTGGTCGGCCCGCGCCGACGACGACCTGACGATCTACCTCGACGCCGCACTGACGGCGCTGGCGGCCGGGTTCGCCCCGGAGTCGATCAAGCAGACCACACCGGGTACTCCGCCTACGCGAGCATGAAGGGCGGCCTGATCGTGCTGACCCGCTACCTGGCCAAGGAACTCGCCGGGCGCGGCATCCGGGTCAACGCGGTGCTGCCCGGCGCGACCAGGACGCGGATCGCCGGCGACTCGTTCACCCGCTACCCGGAGGCGGTCGAGCTGATGGCGGCCAAGGCCGCGCTCGGCCGGATCGGCGAGCCGGACGACGTCGGCCGCGCGATCGCGATGCTGGTCTCGGACGACAGCCGCTGGATCACCGCCCAGGCGGTCGAGGTGTCCGGCGGCTTCAACCTGTAACTAGTATTTCGAGGTGATCGTGCGTCAGGCAACGCCGGAAGACCATGCCCGGCTGGCGGCGCTCGCCGGGGCGAGCCCGGACGGCGGGGCGGTCGGTTTCCGGCCGGAGCACCACGTGCCGCCCGGGGAGATCACCCGCGGCCATGAGCGCTCCGAGCACTTCGTCGCCGAGATCGACGGGGCACTCGCCGGGACCGCCCGGCTCGACCTTGGCACCTGCCGGTTCGAGGGCGACGACACCAGGTATGCGCTGCTCAGCTCGCTCCAGGTCGACCCCGCATACCGCGAGTCCGGCGCCGCCGCCCTGCTGACAGACACGCGGCTGGCCCGCGCGACCGAACTGTCCGGCGAGGACGCGGTCACCCTCGCCTACGTCCAGGCGGCGAGCGCCGAGTCGCTGGCTAACGCGCACCCGTGGGCCACCCAGGTCCTCGGCAGGCTGGTGGTCACCCCGGTGCCGGTACGGCAGCGGGCCCCGCGCTCGAAGCCCGGACTGACGGTCCGGCCCGCGGCACCCGGCGAGCTGGCCGAGATCGCGGCGGCGGTCGACGCCTGGTCAGCCGGTCACGACTTCGCCCGCCGCTGGGACGCGGCCCGCCTCCGGGACTGGCTGGCCGCCAGTCCGCTGCCTGACCCGGTGAACCACTACCGGGTCGTCAGCGACGAGTCCGGGCGTCTGCTGGCCGGCCTCGGGATCCACGAGCGAGGCCGCCTCACGTCGCTGGTGATCGACCGCCTGCCGCTCTTCATGCGCGCCGCCAACACGGTGCTGCACACGGTGCCGCGCGATGGCCGGATGCGCAACCTCATCATCGACAAGATGTGGTTCGCGCCCGGACGGCTCGACGCGGCCCGCTCCCTGTGGGAGACGGTCCGCTGGGAGTGGCGGGCGGCGGGCGGAAGCCTGCTGCTCAACCACGATCCGCGCGACCCCGTCCACCGGGTCATCGCCGCCCGGCCCTGGCTGCCGACCACGACCTCGACCGTCGCGCTGCGCTCCCGCCGCCCGATGCACCCGGAGACCATCGTCGAGCAACTCTGACGCACCGGACGTGGCCGTTGATCTTGCCTTGAACGGCCGCCCTGCAGCGTTGCCCGTGACTGAGGTGACCACACCAGGCCCGCGGCAGCTCCTGATGACATCAGCGGCACGCTGGACCGGCATCACTGCAGGCAGGTTAGAAGATCTTGGATATTTTTCGGGTATAGCACATAGGAGTTTCCAGTTAGATAAAAGTTTCCAAAATAATATTCTCATCGGTCACATCGGTCGCTCACGAGGCTCTGATCACTGGTTGGAGTGGGCCCGGGCGAAGCATCGGCGCGATCCGCACCGCGCTCGGTGTGCTGGCCGGCACTCGCAGCATCGAGGTCTGCCCAAGAGCGTTCGCCGACTTGATCCGCGCTCCCCGCTTAGGGAGCAGCTTCGGGAGATGAGAAAGCCCGCTCCCGTTCGGGATGATCAAAAGCGTCATCCGGAACGGAGGCGGGCTTACCCTCAGACCGCTAGCGGCTCCTGCTCAGCCGTCCACACCAGGCGTCCTGCTGGTCGAGCAGGCCGCTAGCGACTCCTGGTCAGTCGTCCGCCCGCCCGGCGTCCTGCGGGTCCAGTGACTCGGGCGATCCGAACCGGCCCGGGGCGGCGCCGTCGGCGTCCGCGCTGGCTTCGGTCTCCGCGCTGACTTCGGTCTCCCCGCTGGCGGGGTCCACGGCGCCCGGCGCCTGCGCCTCCGCGGCCGCCTGGGGCGGGGCGGTCCACCGGCGCAGCTCGACCTGCGGGATCAGCCAGGAGGCGAGGAAGGCGATCACCGCGATCGGCACCCCGATGAGGAACACCGTCTGAATCGACTCGGCGTAGCCGGCCACGAAGCCAGCGCGCACCGTCGCGGTCAGGTGATCGAGCGCCGCCGGGGTCACGTCGGAGGAGGTGAAGCCCGCCGGCAGGCTGACACCGTGCAGGTGGTTGGAGAGGTTGCTGACCAGGACGTTGGAGAAGATCGCGCCGAAGATCGCGGTGCCGAACGAGCCGCCGATCGAGCGGAAGAACGTCGCTCCCGAGGTCGCCACGCCCAGCTCGCTGTGCGGGACGCCGTTCTGCACGATGATCACCAGCACCTGCATCACACCGCCGAGGCCAAGACCGAGCACCAGCATGGACAGCGAGTCCTGCAGTGTCGACGTCGACGGGCCCATCAGGTGCAGCAGGAACAGGCCGATGGCCATCAGTCCGGTACCCGCGATCGGGAAGAAGCGGTACTTGCCGGTGCGGGCGATGATCTGGCCGGAGCCGATTGAGACGACCAGCAGCCCGGCCATCAGCGGCAGCAGGTAGACACCGGAGATCGTCGGCGAGATGCCCCTGACCACCTGGAAGAACGCGGGCAGGTAGGTGATCGCGCCGAACATGCCGAAGCCGACGATGAAGCCGACCAAACTGGTGGTCGAGAAGACGCGGGTCTTGAACAGGTGCAGCGGCAGGATCGGTTCCGCCGCGTACCGCTCGGCGAAGATGAACGCGACGATCAGCAGCACGCCGAGGATGCCGAGGATGTAGATCGGCGCCGACGACCACGCGTAGGTGGTGCCGCCGAGGCTGGTCAGCAGGATTAGCGAGGTGGCCGCGCCCGACAGCAGCAGCGTGCCGAGGTAGTCGATCTTGTGGTGCACCCTGCGCAGCGTGCCCGGCACCTGCAGGGCCACGATGACCAGCGCGATCGCGCCGATCGGGACGTTGATGTAGAAGATCCAGCGCCAGCTCAGGTTGTCCACGAAGACGCCGCCGAGCAGCGGGCCGATCACGCTGGCGAGGCCGAACGTGGCCCCGAAGAGACCCTGGTACTTGCCGCGCTCGCGGGGCGACACCACGTCGCCGACAATGGCCTGCGCGCCGACCATCAGTCCGCCGGAGCCGAGGCCCTGGACCGCGCGGAACGCGATCAGCTCGAACATCGAAGTCGACAGGCCGGACAGCACCGAGCCGATCAGGAAGATCACGATCGCGGCCTGGAAGAACACCTTCCGGCCGTACATGTCGCCGAGCTTGCCCCACAGCGGCGTGGACACCGTGGTGGCCAGCAGGTACGCGGTCACCACCCAGGCGATGTGCGACCCGCCCTTGAGGTCGCCGACGATGGTCGGCAGCGCGGTCGACACGATCGTCTGGTCGAGCGCGGCCAGCAGCATGCCGCACATCAGCGCGCCGATGATCAGCAAGATGCTGCGGCGGCTGAGCCCCGTTATCGCGGCGCCGGGGTCCGCCGCTACGGGAGCCCGCGAGCCGCCGGCGGGCGCGGGAGTTGCAGAAGCCATCAGTGCCTGTCCTTTTCGTCTGTCACATTCACGTCGGTCACATTCACGTCGGTCACATCGGCCGGAGGCGGCCCGCTACCCGGGCGCCCGGAGATTTCACGCAGCGGAGGATGTTCAGGCAGTCCCCGCGCGAGCGCGTCGAATGCCTGGTCGATGAGCCGGCCGAGCGGGACCGCGTCGCCGGCGCCGGCCCAGAACGTCAGGCAGGCGCGGACCGTGCTGACCGCCGCGGCGGCTAGCACCCCGGGGTACGGATCGGTCTCCTGATCGGCGCCGAGGCGCACCGCCAGCCCTTCGGCGAGCGCCCGCTCGAGCATCGACATGGACGCCGCGTGCGCCGCGCGGACGTGCGGGTCGCCGCGGGCCACCTTCATCCGCCGCACCCACTCCGCCGGGTCGCCGCCGAGCGACCGCAGCTGGCCCGCCATCAACTCGGCATCGGCCGCGAGTACCGCGCGCAGCGCGTCGAGCGCCGGCTGGCCTGGTGCCCAGGTCGTGATGCGGTCGCGCAGGTCCGCCGCCCGGTCCGGGTCGCCGCCGAACAGCACGGCTTCCTTGGACGGGAAGTAGTTGAAGAACGTGCGCGGCGACACTTCGGCCGCCTCGGCGATGTCCTCCACGGTGACATTGGCGAACCCGCGCTCCGCGACCAGGCTGAGCGCCGTGCGGCGCAGCAGCAGGCGGGTGGCCAGCTTCTTGCGCTCGCGCAGCGAGGCGGGCGCCTCGGCCGCGAGCGGCGTACTAGCAGCGGTCATCATGCACTCACCGAAATCTTGCACTCCGTCAAAAATTACATCTAACGAATCATTGCAGCGGATGCAACTATACCGTGCGGCAGCTTGTTCGCCGCGGTGCCCTGGCGTGGAATAGGTCCCGGCGGGTATGCGGTTGCCGCAGGCGTCGCAGGTAACGAAAGCCGAGCATGCTGGAGGCATTCGATGAAGACGTGGCTCATCACGGGTACGTCGCGGGGCTTCGGCCGGGAATGGGCGATCGCGGCTCTGGACCGGGGAGACCAGGTGGCGGCGACCGCCCGGGATCTGGCCTCCCTGCAGGACCTGACCGCGAAGTACGGCGACGCGATCTTGCCGGTCAAGCTTGACGTCACCGACCGGGCGGCGGCCTTCGTCGCGGTGGCCCAGGCGCACCAGCACTTCGGACGGCTCGACGTCGTGGTCAACAACGCCGGCTACGGGCACTTCGGGATGATCGAGGAAGTCTCCGAGGCAGAGATCAGGGCGCAGCTCGAGACCAACGTGCTCGGGGCGCTGTGGGTCACCCAGGCCGCGCTGCCGCTCCTGCGGGAGCAGGGCAGCGGGCACATCGTGCAGGTCTCGTCGATCGGCGGTATCTCGGCGTTCGTCAGCACTGGCGCGTACCACGCGTCAAAGTGGGCGCTTGAGGGCTTCAGCCAGAGCCTGTCCCAGGAAGTCGGCCGGTTCGGCATCAAGGTCACGCTGGTCGAGCCCGCTGGCTACTCGACCGACTGGTCCGGGTCGTCGGCGGTCCGCTCCGCACCGCTGCCCGTCTACGACGAGGCCAGGGACGAGGCGGCCAAGTCGCGGGCGCAGCGGTTTACCGCTCCCGGCAACCCGGTCGCCACCCGCGACGCGATCCTGAAGCTCGTAGACAGTGACAATCCGCCGCTGCGCCTGTTCCTCGGCCAGTCGCCGCTGCGCATCGCCGTCGCCGACTACGGCTCCCGGCTGGCCTCGTGGGCCCAGTGGCAGCAGGTCGCCGAGGCGGCTCAGGGCACACCGGAGTAAGCGCGGCGGCTCGGGTCCGGCTCGGGTCTGGCTCGGGGCCGGCCCGGTCCGGCTCGGGTTCGACCGGGTCAGGCCGGCAGGCTGGTGCCGGTCAGCCCGGCCAGCGCGTCCGTCAGCTCGTCCTGGAACTGGCGCGAGCGCGCGGCCGGGTGGACTTCTTCCGGCCGCTGGTGGAAGAAGTACCGGCCGCTGACGGTGGCGGCGCTTTCGTCGCTGACCGCCAGCCAGGCCTGGGTCAGGGCGCCGAGCGCGAGGTCGTCGGGTGCGCCCCGGCCGCCCATTCTGGTGGGCACCCAGCCGGGGTTGACCGCGTTGCTGAGCACGTCAGGCCAGCGCCTGGCGACCGCGAACGCCAGCACGGCGTCGTAGAGCTTGCTGTCGGAGTACGCCTGCGTGCCGTTCCAGCGCCGCCGCTCCCAGTCCAGGTCGTCGGTGCTGGCCGCGCCCCCGCGGTGCATGCCGCTCGACAGGTACACCAGCCGGCCCGGGCGCTCAATGAGCGCCGTGAGCAGATACGGCGCCAGCACGTTGACGGCCAGCGTCGCGGCGTGCCCGTCGGCCGTGATGACCTTGCGTGGCTCGCGGTAGCCGGCGCCGGCGTTGTGGATGACCGCGTCGAACCGGCCGAGCGCGTTCACCTGCTCGGCGACCGACCGGGTCTCGGCCGCGCTGCTCAGGTCGCCCACGACGACAGCGGCCGCCCCGGGCGCCGCCGCCTTCAGGTCAGCCGCCCGGCGGCCGCTGCGCGCGTGCCCCACGACCTCGTGGCCCTGGCTGGCCAGCAGCGTCACGACGGCCAGCCCGAGGCCGTCGGCCGATCCGGTGACGAAGACCCGTGCCACGGTGAGGTTCCTCCTCTAGTGCGTCATCCCACTGGCCGCGGGGCGATGAGCAGCGACTGGGCGCCGACCCCGACGGGACCGTGGAGGTCGGAGAGCACCGAGGTAGCCAGGCCCGCGCCGCCGGTGGAGATGGCGGTGTGCGCGTCCAGGCAGATCCACTCCCCTTCCGCTTCCCTGTGCAGGTGGACGGTGACTTCGGGGTTGATGAAGTGCCAGCGGTTGATGTCGACCTCCCAGGAGGCGCCGTTGCCGCTGTCGGCGATGGCCAGCACCCGGGTAAGCGGACCCGGCTCCTCGTCGGGTACCAGCGGGTAGCGCATCCGGCCCCAGACTTCGGCCGGCCCAGGCTCCGAGAAGCTGCCGTGCACCTGGCGCCACTCGATGGCCGACAGGTACCCGTCGACCCAGCCGGCCGGCGGCGGAGGCACCAGCTTGTCCGGCAGCTTCCGCGGCACGATGGCCCCCGCGCCGACCGGCTCAGCGGTGGTCCGCAGCACCCGCCAGGCGCTGGCCCTGGCCACCTCGCGCCCGCCCGCGCTCATGCTGGCCTCGAGCATCTCCACGCTGCGGCCGCCGCGCGCCACCCGGGCGGTCACGGTCAGCTCCCCAACCGGGATCGGCCGCAGAATTTCGCAGGTGAACCGGGCGACCATCATCTCGTCGCGCGGCTGGGCCAGCTGCATGGCCCGCCCCATCAGCGCGCTCGGCGGCCCGCCGTGCTGCGACCCCGCATCCCACGGGCCCGTTGTGTGCACCGTCGCCTGCCACCGGTCGTCCCCCAGGGGGACGAAGAAGCTGTCTGCCACGCTACGAATGCTACTGACCAGTCACCTCAGGCGGCACCAGGGCCTACGGCCGGACCGGTGGCCGCTCCTGTCGTCCCGTTCGGCCGCTCCGGGACGACAGGCTCGGGTGCGCAGTTAATGGTGATGCAGCAGCGACGACACCGTGTCGACGCCTGTGATCGTGCCGTAGACGACGAGCGCGATCGCACCGATCACGATCACCCGCAGTGCGGTGCGCCAGTAAACGGCGCACAGGCCCGCGCCGACGAGGATAAGGATCGCGATGACGGCTTGCGTGTCTTGCGGGTTGCTTGGGGGGACTGACATGCGCTTTCTCCAGACGGGATCGCCGTGGATGATGCGCGTCGCCTCGCGGTAGCCGAAGATCTTTCGCACTGATCCCAACCATCCAGACCGGCCCGATTGCGGGGACTAGAGGGGTAGGCAGCGCGAAGATCTCCGGGTAACGTAGCTAGCTGTAACGAGGACTAGCTGCGATTAACTTCGCGAGTCCGGCGCTGGTGAGAGGCGATGTTCGCGCATCGCCTCTCCCTTTTTGGCCTGAGCGCGTGAGCTTCCGGCGGGTTCGCCGCGGAACGCCCGGAGCGGGCCCCTGATTCGGCGGGTAACGCGGGCGGCACCGTGCACGGCGGTCCACGCGCACGGTGCCGACGGCCAGCAGGCGAGAAGACCGGGCGTTCTCGCTGTCTGGTCTCCATGGAGCCTCTCAACGATCGGGAAGCTAAGTCTGCTACCTTGATTGTCAATCCTGGTAAAATTTTCAGCAATAGTCCTGGCATGACTTTTGGGAAAACGACCGATGGATTTCCCTCCCCAAAGCCTCCACAAGTGGCACACTGATCCCGTGGACAGCCCAAGTCACAAGCGAGGGTGAGATGGCCTCGTCTGGCAGCCCCACCGTGCGGCGCCGTCGGCTGGCGGCAGAACTGCGCCGACTGCGCGGCAACCGCACCGGAAGCGAAGTATCACGCGGCGTCGGCTGGTCGACCACGAAAATCAGCCGTGCGGAATCCGGGCGCGAGACACTGCCGCCGTCGGAGGTCGAGAAACTGATCGACTTCTACGGGGTCACAGAACCGCTGCGCGCGCGCCTGCTCGGACTGGCCGAGGACGCCACCAAGCACGGCTGGTGGGAGGACTACTCCGACTCCCTGACCCCCGACTACATGGAATTCATCGGACTGGAAGACGAGGCTGCAGCCGTTTTTCAGTGGCAGTCCGACGTCATTCCCGGCCTGCTGCAAACGGAGGACTACGCGTGGCAGCTCGACGCCGCATACCGGCGGATAAGTCCGACGATCCCGCCGACTGTTCGCGACCGCCTGCTGAGAGTGCGGTCGATTCGCCAGGAGCGGCTGACCAGCGAACCGGCCCTCCAGCTCGCCGTGGTCATGGACGAAGCATGCTTGCTGCGGGGGGTCGGCAGTCGTGACGTTATGCGCGCTCAGCTGGCGAAGCTAGCCGAGGCGGCCGAATCGCCCAACGTCGAGCTCCGCGTTTTGCCGCTACACAAGAACACCGGCCTGGTAGCGGCCTCTTTCGCGATCATCAGCTTCAGCTCCAGGGGAACGCCAGAAGCGGAATCTCTCGGAGACGTCGTCACCACCGAGAGCCTCAACACTGAGGTGTACGTGGGAGGCGAGGCCGATACCCACTTCTATCGGGTGTTTTTCGAGGCCCTCTTGGAAACGGCACTGCCTGCCGACGAATCCCGAGACCTGATTGTTACGACGGCGAGGGAGACATGGGCCTGAAATCGAGCGCCCAGGGCCCTGACCCGCTAACTTTTCCCTAGACCACCTGTCGACGCCGCACGACGCTTTACGTGATGTCACGCGAATGTCCGGCTCTCATATAACGGGGAACCTCGATGCGACTCTTTGCTGTTCTCGGCGGCCGACGGCCGACTGGCGATTCGGATACCTGGATCAAGAGCTCTCTGAGCACCTACAACGGCAACTGCGTCGAGGTCCAGGGTCTCACCAGCGACACGATCCGGGTGCGCGACAGCAAGAACCCGCGGGGCGGCATCCTGAACTTCACTCAGGCCGAGTGGGATGCCTTCGTCGGCGGCGTCCGCAACGGCGAGTTCGACCGCAAGCCGCGCGGTTAGTCATACCTCGCTCAGCAGGCTTAGCGCCCGGGCGAGGGCGGGGTTGTCCGCGTCCGCGCGCCAGGCGGCGGCCAGCTCGACCGGCGGCGACTGCCCGTCGGCGAGGCTGACGAAGACCACTCCGTCCGGGTGCATCGCGGTCGCGGACTCGGGGACGACGGCCAGTCCCACGCCCGCCTGGACCAGGGCGAGCATGGTGTGCACCTGGCTCACGTACTGCACGTACCGCGGCCGCGCACGGGCCCGGGCGGTCACGTCGCGCAGCAACTCGTAGAAGTACCGTGACTCCACCGGCGAGTACATGACCAGGTCCCGGCCGTCGAGTTCGCCCGCGTCGGCTGCCCCCTCGCGTTCGCCCAGCGGGTCGCTCGTCGGCACGGCGAGCACCAGGCGTTCCGCGTGGACGACGCGGGACAGCAGCCCCGCCCGCGCGACCGGCGGCCGGACGAAGCCGAGGTCGATATCGCCCGCGGCAATCGCCTCCACCTGTTCGGCGGTGACCTGCTCGCGCAGCACCAGGTCGACGTGCGGGAGTTCCCGTCCGGCTCGGTGCAGGAAAGACTGCACGTAGCCGTGCACCGAGACGGCGGTGAAGCCGACCACCAGCGTCCCGCCGTCCCCGGCGGGGATGCGCCGCACGACCAGCGTGCTCTCTTCTGCTAGCCGCAGGATGCGCCTGGCCTCAGTGCGGAATACCCGCCCGGCCGGGGTGAGCTTCACGGTCCGGCCGCGGCGGTCGACCAGTGACGCGCCGACTTCCTGCTCGAGCAGCATGATCTGCCGGCTGAGCGGCGGCTGCGTCAGGTGCAGGCGTGCGGCGGCCCGGCCGAAGTGCAGCTCCTCGGCGACCACCACGAACGCCCTGATCCGCTCCATGCTGGGCAGCTGCACGGTGGCGATGTCGTCGATGCCCGCCTGGCCCTTACCCCGGGCCGGGCGGGAGGGTCGCGAAGAGTCTGCATCCGCTGAGGTGCCATGGTTTTGGCCCGGCCCGGTACTCACGCTGGCGACCGGTAGCTAGTTACCCGTCCGCTCGGCGGCGCTCCGCCCGATACAGAACTCATTCCCCTCCGGGTCAGCGAACACCACCCATCCGGTCCCGTCCGCCTTGCGCCGGTCATCAAGCACCAGCGCGCCCAGCGCGGTCGCCCGGCTGATCTGCTCGTCTCGTTTCGTCGAGGTCGGCCACAGGTCAAAGTGAATGCGGTTCTTGGCCGACTTCTCCTCTGGGACACGCAGAAACAGTAGCCCCGGCTGACCCGGAACTGGCGCGACCAGCACCGAGTCGTCTTGCGGCATGTCGCCTGGCCTGATCTCGCGCTCGAGGAGCGCGGCCCAGAACGCGGCCAGCGTGTGCGGATCCCGCGCGTCGAAGGTGATCTCGTGGATCTCCAGGGTTCCGGCTTCACTGTCGGTCATGACGCCAAGGAAACCACGCGCGGCCCCAAACCTGCACCGGGCAAAGAAGGCCGGCAGCCCAGAACTAGCCTCTGGCGCCGTACAGAAGCCTCCGGACGTTGACAGTGGGTGCCAGTCTGACGTGCTTCCCGGCAGTCAGCTCAGGAAGAGCCGCGTGGGAAGAGCGGGATCCCGTTGTGCCATCGCATCAAGAATCTCGTCGGTGCTTGTCCGCATCCAGCCTGCATCGTCGTAGACGAGGACCCCACCTTTGTGCAGACGCTCAGTGAGGACAGTGCGGGCCTCGATAGCAGCGTTTTGGAAGATTCCCTCAGGGCCAGGCTTAAACGGGTTCCAGCACAGGATGGAAGCGGCGATGACAACATAGAGAGGGACCCAGGCCGGTTAAAGGCCTGGGACCGCACGACCGCCAGGCCGACACACAAAATCATGGTCTCGGCAGGATCCGCTGGTACGGGCGACGCCTCGATCAGCTGTGACATGGTGGTCCACCAGGTGACGCTTTCCTTTATGATCTGGCCAGCCGGCTTAACAGATGGGCACGTAGCAGGTGCCGCAAGGGGCATGTTTAGAATGGTTGCATTCCGTCGCAATCCTCAAAGCAACGGCCGGGTTAGCTTCGACATTCCGGATCTCGATAGGGGATCCAGAGATCGGATCATTGAAGAGGTCGGACTAATCGCCGAGGCTGCTGGGCAAGTGATCGGCAACTCGGAGCCAGCGCAGCTGTACAACGTTATGTTTATCCGGCCCGACGGCACTCACGGTAGTCGCCTTGGCGGATTTTCCGTACCTGCGGGAATCGCGGACGCTGTTGGGGCCGGCCTTGTCTCACACGGCCATTCGGTCGAGTAAGCACCACGACGACTCGACAGTGCTCCTCCCGGCCAGCGGCGTAGACAAGCAAGTAGGCAGGCGCCTACTATCAAACCATGACTTCAACCGCGGACTCCCCTGGGTCCGGCCGCTTCCCCGAGGTCCCGGCACCGCGCCGGTTTCCCGTGACGCTGGCGGTCGCGGCGAGCGTCGCCGTGTTCGCCACCTCGCTGCGGGCACTGCCTGCCCCGGTGCTGTTCCCGCTGGCAGCGGGCTGGCTGGCCGCGTTCGCGGCCGGGGCGCTGGCGCCCCGGAAGGGCGTCGCCGTCCTGACCGTGCTGGCCGCCCTGACTAAGCTCGTGACGGTCGCCCTCGTCGTCTGGGTGGTCACTAACCCGCACTCCGCCGTCGGTCCGCATAACCCGCTGTACTGGGTTCCGCTTGGCCTGCTCAACGCCAGCACCGGCCTGTGGCTGCTCGCTGTCATCCGGCACCGCGCCCGGTGAGCGGGGCACCCGGGCAGGACCTGCCGGAGCAGGCCCCCGCCGCCCGCAGACCGCGGCGGCCGGCTGCTGAGCGGCGGCGCGAGGTCCTGGCCGCCGCTCGCACCCTGTTCGCCGAGCGCGGCTTCGACGCGACCACCACGCGGGACCTCGCCTCCGCGGCCGACATCAACGACGCGCTGCTGTACCGCTACTTCCCCGACAAGCAAGCGATCCTGACCGCGCTGGCCGACGAGGCTATTGCGGTGTTCCAGGCGCTGCCCAAGGCGCCTGACCATCCGTCGCTGCCGCTTGACCAGCTCCTTGAGCTGATCGGCACCGGGTTCGTGCACACCGCCCGGGCCAATCTGGACCTGCTCGCCATTCTCATCGGCGAACGGCACGCACTGGCGGGGGACATCAGGTTCGCCGAGTTCGTCGACGAGTCCGCCACCCGGCTCGGCCGCCTGATCGACGCCGCGGCGGGCGGCACGGATGACCCGCACGGATACCTGACCGCCCGCGCCTACTTCGGCGCGCTGATCGCGTTCGTGCTGATGCAAGACCAGTTCGGCCTGGCCGCGATCCGGCCGCTTGACGCGGCCGAATACATTCACCACCTCGCCCAGCTCACCGTTCGGGGGATCAGCTGAGCCCAGCAGACGGCAACGAGCCGAGGAATCGGCATAACCACAGGCAGATGAGAAGATCTTGGATAAATTTCGGGCTATAACACATATAAGTTTCCGATTAGATAAAAGTCTCCAAAACAACAGTCTCAGTAGCAACATCTACCGCTCGTGGACATTTGCGAGCTTCACCTGCTTGGTGTCCTGCCCGGCACTGCCCGGCACTGCGCTACGGGCCGGCCGGTGTCTTCGATCAGATGCCTGACCGGGTCAGGCGCGTGGCTGGTTCACGTCGAGTGGCACGGAGGCCGCGGTGATCGTGTCGAATGAAATAGCCTCCGGCTTGGTGACCGTGTTGAGGGTCCAGTCGCCGAGGACCCGGAGCCGGTTGCCTGCCATGGAGTACAGGTGATAGCCGCGGGTGACGGCATTGGCGGCCGGCCCGGACAGCGGGATGTTGAGCGGGTTGGCGGCCGCGGCGGTCCCGCCCAGGTCGACCAGGAAGCCCTCGTCACGGTGCATGTAGGGCTTGGCGATGCCTTTGCCGAGCGAAGCGGCGACGTTTCTGCCGACCTGCTTCCCCTGCCGCACGGCGTGCTGGGCGGTCATGCCGCAGACCAGACCGGGGCGCGTCAGGTCGGGCACCGCCGCACAGTCACCGCAGGCGTACACGTAAGAGGCGCCGGGCACGGCCATGAACTTGTCGACCACCAGCCGGCCGCGCTCGGTCTTCAGGGCCAGCCCCTCCATCAACGGGTCCGGGCGGACCCCGACGCACCAGATCAGGCACTTAGTCGGCACCTCCTCCCCCGTCGACAGGATGACGCAGTCAGGCGTGGCCTTGGTGACCGACTGGCCGGTCCGCACCTCCACCCCGCGCCCTCGCAGTACCCGGTCGGCTGTCGTCGACAGGCGCGGGTCGAGCTCGGGCAGCAGCCGCGGCGCCGTGTCGAGCAGCATCCACCGGATCCGCTGGCCGGCCAGGCCCGGCATCGTCTTGGCCAGCCGGGTGGTCAGCAGCTGGCCCTGCGCCGCTACCTCGGTGCCGGTGTAGCCCGCGCCGACCACGACGAAGGTGCAGCGCGCCGCCCGCTCCCCCGGGTCGGTGGCGACCGAGGCCAGCTCGAGCTGGCGGGTGATCTCGTCGCGCAGGAACATCGCCTCGGCAATGCTGCGGAATCCGTGCGCGTAGTCGGCGACACCGGGGATCGGCAGCAGCTTGTTCACGCTGCCGGCGGTCAAGATGACCCGGTCGTAGCCCATTTCACCCGACGAACCGTCAGGGCCAGCCCAGCGCACCGTCTTCGCCTGGGCGTCGACGTGCTGCACTGTGCCGAGCACGAACCGCACCTTGGGCAGCCGCCGGGGCAGCGAGGCGCATACGTGCGCTGGCTCGACAAGCCCGCCTGCCACCTGCGGCATCAACGGCAGGTAGAGGAAGTAGTCGGTCGAGTTGATCACCACGATCTCGGTCGTTGCGCCCACCAGCCGCGACAGCTCCCGTGCGGCGTTGAAGCCGGCGAACCCGGCCCCCACGATCACCACGCGCTGCCGTTTGCGCGACTTCACTTGCTCGCGG
Organism: Trebonia sp.; assembly: GCA_036501515.1. Lineage (GTDB taxonomy): Bacteria > Actinomycetota > Actinomycetes > Streptosporangiales > Streptosporangiaceae > Trebonia. The sequence goes on from DASYAD010000114.1 coordinate 40,034, forward strand.
CTTCCGCCATCTTGGCTCCCGTCGTCGAGGGTGGTTCCATTTTCCACCCTGACGTCTGAGGCGAGCTCCTCGCACCCGTAGAAGCCCCGGGCACTGAACGCCAGCGTTCAGGTAGACCGCTGGCCGAGCCGGCGGCGTACGACCTTTCTGGCCAGGTCAAGCACGGCCGGGTCGTCGCGGAGGACGAAGCTGGCGTCGGCCGCCAGGATGATGCCGTTCAGTTCGAAGGTGAGCAGCCCCGGGTCCTCGCCAGGCGGAAGCTCGCGCTGCTCGACAGCGGTGACCGCGAAGCCGCGGATCAGGTCCGCGAATCCGGCCTGAAAGGCAGCCACGGCCTCCTTGACCGGGCCGGGGCGGGTGCCCATTTCAAGCACCGCCGAGGAAAAGAAACATCCGCCGGGAAAGGTGCGGCGCTCCAGGTGCTCGAAGAAGGCCTCGCACAGCGTCTCGAGCTGGGCCAGGCCTGGCGGGGCGGCCAGGGCGGGCGCGACGACTTCGTCGGCGAAGATACGTCCCGCCTCGTCCACGGTGGCCAGCTGGAGCTCTTCCTTGGAGCCGAAGTGCGCGTACAGGCCGCTCTTGCTCATCCCGATCGCGGCGGCCAGGTTCCCGATCGACAGGCCCTCGAGACCGTCCACGGTCGCGAGCGAGGCGGCGGCGCGCAAAATCGCGCCGCGGGTGCGCTCCCCGTCGGCGCGGGGGCGCCGCTGAGCGCGGGTCTTCTGTCCGGCAGCTTCGGTCATCGCATTGACAACTTAGCACGACCGATCGTACGGTTTCTATTAGTACGACCGATCGTGCTAACTAGCATGTGGTCCGGGAACGCGACGAGAGAAGGCGAACCATGACAGGAAAAGCAGTGATCAGCCTCAGCACCGGCCTCGAGGACGCGGAGAAGGTGACGGTGGCCTTCCTAGTCGCCGTCGGCGCGGCCGAGTCCGGGCGGCCGACGCTGATGTTCCAGACCAAGGAAGCCGTCAGGCTCTCCCTTGACGGGGTGGCGGCGGGCGTCGCCTGCGACGGCTGCCCCCCGCTGCCCGACCTGCTGGCCCGCTACGAGAAGGCCGGCGGCCAGTTCATGGTCTGCCCCGTCTGCTTCAACGCCAAGAAGCTCGACAACGGGGGCCTGCTGCCCAACGCCGAACTGGCGGGCACCGTCCAGCTCTGGGAGTGGATCGGCGACGAGGGAGCGACCACCTTCAGCTACTAATAGCAGAAGGCGCATTCGGGCGACCCGGCGCCGGACGTCCATCGATTCAATTTCTGTATCGTTGCCAACCATTTTCGAGTTAGACGTGAATCGATGGCGAATCTAGCATGGGAGGCATGTTCAACGGACTGCTCTTCTTCCCGATCACCCCGTACCAGCCCGACGGCGACGTCGACCTGGACGAGCTCACCGCCCACATCAAGCGCGGCATCGACGCGGGCGCGGGCGGGGTATTCGTCGCCTGCGGCACCGGCGAGTTCAGCGCGCTCGAGCCCGGCGAGTACGAGGAAGTCGTGCAGGCCGCCGTCGGGGCCGTCGGCGGCCGGGTTCCGGTGTTCGCCGGGGCGGGCGGGCCGGTGCGCACCGCGCGGCGGTTCGCCAACCTGGCGCTCAGCGCCGGCGCCGACGGCATGCTGCTGCTGCCGCCTTACCTGACCGAGGCCAGCGGACAGGGGCTGGTCGAATACGTGCGCGAGGCCACCAGGCCCGACCTGCCCGCGATCGTCTACAACCGGGCCAACGCCCGCTTCAACGAGGACAGCGCGATCGCGGTGGCCAAGCTCCCGCAGGTCATCGGGTTCAAGGACGGCGCCGGCGACCTCGACCTGATGATCAGGATCGTCCGGGCGGTGCGCGACGACCCCGACGGCCAGTCGTTCCTGTTCTTCAACGGGATGCCGACGGCCGAGGTGACGCAGCGCGCCTACCGGGCCATCGGGGTGCCGCTGTACTCGTCGGCCGCGTTCGCGTTCGCGCCGCGGGTGGCGCTGGCCTACTACGACGCGCTCGAGAGCGGCGACCTCGCCACCCTCGACGCGCTTGAGCGGGCGTTCTACCACCCGATCGCCCGGCTGCGGGCGAAGGGCCCCGGGTACGCCGTCTCGCTGATCAAGGCGGGGGTCGAGCTGGCCGGCTTCACGGCCGGCGGGCTGCGCCCGCCGCTGACCGAGGTGGCGCCCGAGCACCGGGACGAGCTTGCCCGTATCCTCGCTGCGGGGCTGGCGGCAGTCCCGGAACTGGAGACCACGCGATGAGCAACGGCAGCATCCGCATCACCGGCGTGACCATCACACCGGTCGCGTTCGCGGACGCCCCGCTGCTCAACTCCGTCGGCGTGCACGAGCCGTTCGCGCTGCGGGCCGTCATCGAGGTCAGCACCGACGCCGGGCTGACCGGGCTGGGCGAGACCTACGCCGACGAGCAGCACCTGGCCGCGCTGCACGCCGTCGCCGCCGCCGTCGTCGGCGTCGACGTCTACCAGACGCAGGAGATCTACCGACGGGTGCTGGCGATCGCACCGGCCGAGGCGGTGATGATGTCCGGGCTGATCGGCGACAGCGCGGCCGCCGACCGGGTGTTCTCCCCGTTCGAGGTCGCCTGCCTGGACATCCAGGGCAAGGCCGTCGGCCGCCCGGTCGCCGACTTGCTCGGCGGCGCGGTCAGGGACACGGTGCCGTTCTCGGCCTACCTGTTCTACAAGTGGGCCGGCCACCCGGGAGCCGCTCCCGACGCGTACGGCGAGGCCCTCGACCCCGAGGGCATCGTCGCCCAGGCCAAGTGGATGGTCGACGCCTACGGGTTCACCGCGCTTAAGCTCAAGGGCGGCGTGTTCCCGCCGGAAGAAGAGATCGAGGCGATCCGGGCGCTGCGCGACGCCTTTCCCGGCCACCCGCTGCGGCTCGACCCGAACGCGGCCTGGGGCCCCGGCACGGCGCTGAACGTGGCCAAGGAGCTGGACGGCGTCCTCGAGTACCTGGAGGACCCGACTCCCGGCATCGAGGGGATGGCCGAGGTGTCCAGGCACGGCCCGGCTATGCCGCTCGCGACCAACATGTGCGTGGTGTCGTTCGCCCAGGTCGCGCCCGCCGTGGCGGTCAACGCCGTGCAGGTGATCCTGTCCGACCACCATTACTGGGGCGGCCTGCGGCGGTCGGCCAGCCTGGCCGCGATCTGCGACACGTTCGGCCTCGGCCTGTCCATGCACTCCAACTCGCACCTGGGCATCAGCCTGGCCGCGATGGTGCACCTGGCCGCCGCCACCCCCAACCTGAGCTACGCGTGCGACACCCACTGGCCGTGGAAGAGCGAGGACGTCGTGGCGGGGACGCCGTTCGTCTTCGAGAACGGTTCGCTTGCCGTGCCCACCGCGCCAGGGCTCGGGGTCGAGCTCGACCGGGACGAGCTGGCCCGGCTGCACGAGCAGTACCTGACCTGCGGGCTACGCAACCGGGACGACACCGGCTACATGCGCAGCATCGTCCCTGAATACGAGCGCCAGATCCCGCGCTGGTAGCGGTCGCCCGGGGCTAG